>CAZGMF010000069.1:0-5238 GCA_964526795.1 uncultured Clavibacter sp. | reverse complement strand
TAAAAAGCCTAAAGTGTCATCTAAACTGCCGCTAAATAGATCAAATTCATTCATATTGCTAAGATTTATTTTTAATATTGATCACCATTGATCAATTACACTTTATATCAGCAAGTATGAATTAAGTTTTGAAATTATTTGTGGTCTTTGAACCGTTTTATTTTACGATTTGACTTCATGTAATCTTCATAAGATTCAACGCCGGTGTCTATCGGATTTTGAATATATTGTATGTTAGCTCCTTGTTTATTCATATCAGAAATCCTATCTCCGATATCAGTCCCTCGTGTTAGTTTCCTTAGTCTCTTTAGTTGTTTTACTGTAGATTCTCTTGGCAGAGCCCCTTCGGAATATAGATGATCCATTACCTACGATTTACTTTTACTTTTACAGATTTACCTGTTGATCTTCTTTTTGGATTTGATTTACTCTCATGCACCTTGACGGCAACCTTTTTACTCAATTTAACTTTGAATTCATCCTCCCATGGCGTAAAAATAGTCCCATCAGCAATAACTTCTAGTCTAATGTTACCAGTTGTTCCCTCATTCAATATGGAAAGTTTCTTGATTGGGATTGTGCATTTTCCATTCGAGTCAATTTTGCCCTCGAATAATAAATTCCAATCTGAGGTTTCAAGTATGAGTCTAGCTTCAGTTTCACCAAGTGAGGCGCCCTCCAATGAAATATCACAAGAAAAATTTTCATTTTTATCTTTGAAAAGATTGTAGTAATCTTTACCGGAAGTAGGTGTGGGTGGTACTGTAATTTCTTCTTCTTCCTCCTCCTCGGTCGGATCTTCTTCGGGTTCATATCCACCACCAAAGGTACTCATAGGTTCTTCATCAGAGTAATTTGGATTGTCATCCTCATCATCTGATTCAAACTCCGACATAGGGTTGAATGGTTCATTCAGATATTCAACTTCGGGTTCTTCAGATTGAAAGTCCATAGAATCTTTTGGATTTTCATCTTCTTCATAATTTTCAAAGATCGGTGAGTTTTCGGATTTTCTACCCTTTAAAAAACTCGAAAAATTTATAATACTATCCATGAGTCTATATATAATTTTTTCTAACCCAAATTAATTCCAATTTTGGCGGCCTCATTTACCACCATTTCTATATGTTTAGCCTCTAACTTTATGTTTTCTTTCTTCTCTATAGTTTTCTCATAATCGAGGTCATTTATTCTGCAAACCAATTTGATGAATTTCTTAGCTTTTTCCTCTCCAAGAATTTTTTTAGATTGATCCCAAGGATTATCCTTCAACATTTCGGATAATCCTCTTGATGCACCACCTCCCTTCTTTTTCGCTTCGCCTATCTCAATCAGAATATAGACTTCTTCCCACAGGAGATTGACATTCTCCCATAAGAAATTGACATTCTCCCACTCAAGATATATTTTCTGTTGCATTTTTTCAATATTAGGTTATGAATACAAAGGATCCACCACCACTTCCACTTACGAAATCGGCTTCGACATATTGACCGACCCAAGGTGATAAAATAAAGTCACTACGAGTATCTACGGTTGTACTACTATCCCATTCGTCAATGTTTATCCAACCAGCAGATCCATCACAAACAACAATGAATTCTAGGACACAATCGTTAGTCATCGTGGGTGTAGTGTATGAGAGTTGTTCCCATGTATCAACACCCACAGTCATAGTAGCTACAATTGTGTTATCATTATTGCCCGTAATAGGATTATATCTCCACATCAAAAAAGGCTGAGATCCATTATATGCGGTGGATTTGCGAACCCACACACTTATTGTACAAGTTTGTCCAGTTTCGATCGGGACACGAACTGTAGTAGATGGGGTAGTTCCCCCAACTGCCACGGGAGTGATCCTTGTTGATGGACTTGATGTTTTGAAAATACTTGTATCATTAGAAATAGTACTCGAATTTGTGTAAATATAATTGTCTCCTGCTACATTATTCAAATTGTATAAAATTACACCCGAAGCATAACCCCAATCCCTCGTAGTGGTTGTTCTTGAAACTATTGTACCTGACATTGTTGGATTCTTAACAATTATATTATTGGCTCCTCTGAAAGTATTGATACTGAAAATAGCGGTGCTGAAATTGGAGACATTTCCTAAATGATCCCTACCGAAAGTACAATCAGTAAAAAAAACACTGTCTATAATGACCGGAGTACCAATACCAGGGCCGTACACACCAAGTTGAGCTGTCAGAGTTGTACCGCCCCAGAAGTAGGAATTTACAAAATCAATCGTCGCATTTTGTATAGCATAGATAGCCAATTGTCCTTGCCCCGATGTGTTACCGAATAGTCTCATATTATTGAATTTCAATATTGATCTTGCGTGTGGTAAAAATATGTCGGAAATACGAAGATTACTCGTATTTCTCCAAGCCGTCCAATTGTTGAAAACCGCAGTTACCGAACTTGTTGCAGTGACGACGACCGCACCACTTATAACAAATCCGTTTGTTGCATTTGAGTAAAACTCCATATTGTCCCAATTAGAAACCGTTCCTGTAGGAAATGTAGTAGCGGTTATACTCAAATTCATTCCAGACCCAACTCCCGAAGTAAAGATAGTCCCTGTGCCAAGCGCAAACCAATCATTAATAGTAGCTGATCCACTTCTAACAAATAAATTATTAGTCCAAATTCTAGTTGATAAGGCACCTGCTGTCGTTGATGTGATTGATATAGGTGTTTGTAGAATACCCCAAATAACATTATTATTAAAGGTATAACTACACGGAAATGTTGCGGACAATCCTGTTGTACCTTGAATGAATCCCTGTCCGGCCGCTAATGGAGTAGTCTGATAAATAACACAATTACTCACCACCACAACACATAATGAGCTATTGTTACTTCCAAAAAGTGAAATTGCACCTGTTGCTGCGGTGGTTGCACCCATCATAAGAAAGAGAGTATAGTTAAAACTCACACTTGTATTAGAACCATTTATTCTTACCACAGCTGTTAAGGTAGCTGATACGGATTGTATTCTTACATTTCGGCTTAAATTGCAAACATGTCCCTGAACAAGGGTTGTGGAATTGCCTCCGTGAGCATTCGTCAGAGCCACAGTAACAACTGCGGAAGATGACGACACGGTAGCTCCCAATACTCTAACCTCAGCTTGAGTAGCAGTAGTTGTTGTGCTCGGAAAACCTATGTTATCATTCTGTGACCAACCAGTCGGAGTAGAATCCAAAGTCACAGTAGTAGCTCCCGCGGCAGCATCAGCACCCAATCTCACGAACGGAGTCTTGACCATTCCATAAGTTTCTGTAGTACCTCCTCCGATAAGTAAACCATACTGACCCGATGATGCTACGTTGAATTCCATAATCGCTGTTGATGTAGAGGGAATTGGTGTCCCGAGTGTGCCCATATTTAAAGTGCCACCCATAGTCACATAAAAGTTACCGGTAAGTCTCAAATTATAAGATGTTGATGCGGAAGTTCCGTATGCGAGTGTTCCTCCAGTCGCTACATATATGTCTCCAAAAGCGGTGGAGGTTGTATTGTCCATAGTGACTAAGGATGTAACCGAAGTGCCGGCACCAGTGTATGCACCAGTCACCAATAAAATATCAGTAACCGCGGGAGAAGCTGTAGCAGTAGTCACCAATCCCCTACTCCAGTTTGTAGTAGCTGAGGCAAAAACTTGAACTTGGCTAGTCACACTAGAGGTCAACCTCACCGCATATAGAGTACCCGCCAACAGAGTTACTGGACTTGCAAATCGGAAGTATGCCCATCCAATTCCCCTGATTCCAACTGAACCTAAAGTACTTGGAAGGTCGGCTGTATTTATTGTGACTGTGGTACCTGCGACAACAGCTAGCGAGGTAGCATTCCATATCTCAACCGTAAACGTTCCAGTGGGGCTGGCGACCATACCGCCAATTTGAATAGTAACACCGGCGACAGTTATTGCGCCGGGTGTGAATGAAGTGCTGTTTTGGGGTGTAGTAGTAACGTTTGTAGTGGCAGTGACGTTATTCAAAAAAGATGTAGCGTTTACCGTATACCAAGTATTCGCATCAGTAAAATTTCCATTACCAATTGATTGTAGTGTAGCCATTATTCGAAAATTATTTCTGTTAGGATTTCATCGGGAAAAAAATTGGTTGCGACATTTTTCGCTCGATTTATGATATCAGTTGAATCAAAGGGTCCTTCAAATATTACTCCACCTAAAGAATACTCAGCTTGTTTTTCTTCTCCTTCCAAAACATAATAAAAATGTAAATCATAAATCACGTTGTGATTTATTTCAGTTTTATTAACAAATTTTGCTATCATATCCAATTTGTATTTTTTATTTATTTATGAAATGGTTCCCTCTACACTCAAAGTTGCCCTACGTATACCACTACATGAATCTACATTGAACCTTATTATATCACCAGCGGTTATAGTCGTTATCCATGTGGAGAGTGAGAGATCTCTATTTTTGGATTGAGCGGAAAGAGTTGGTTTTTCACTTCCTGTTATTGTTCCAAGTGAAGTTGGTGGGAAATTTGTATAGGTATCTTTCCATAAGTCGATGACTATATTTCCAGATTGGTCTCCAAGTAGTGTCCACGAAGTGATGGTCATATTGTATGGTATTTGTATATCTCCTTTTACACCAGTCGTAATATCGGTGCCACCGCCATCTAAAACAATCCCAAATGTTTTTGTTGATGATCCTGGACCAGTCGCTCCTTGTGGTCCTTGACCTCCACTAGATCCCTGAGGACCAGTTGGTCCTTGAGACCCGGTGGGTCCAGTACTTCCTTGAGACCCACTAGTTCCTGATGGGCCTTCGGGTCCAGTTGGTCCTTGAGATCCAGTTGGTCCCTGTTGACCATCCGATCCAGTTGGTCCAGTCAGCCCTTGAGGGCCTGTAACACCCTGTGGACCCAACGGACCTTGTGGACCTTGTGGACCTTGTAAAGGTGGGCTTATAATTCCGAGTAACAAATCGTGGTCATTCGGGAAGTTCGACTCTCCCAAGCCCGTGGCAAATATTAAACTGACCGAGAATCCCCAATAAGTTGTGAAGTATGAAGGGGTTGCCGTGATCGTCCAACGTTGATAATTGTTACTCAGATTTTGATCCTGTATGTAAATAACGTTGCCCGTGATTAAGGTTTCATAAATTACATCCAAGTCATTATTATTCGAATCGATGTGTGAAACATTTATCTGTGAGGATTGTGTTTGTGAAGAGTTGTTCCAAAT
>CAZGMF010000068.1:1702-5341 GCA_964526795.1 uncultured Clavibacter sp. | reverse complement strand
GAACAAAATAAAACAGAGAAAAAATGAAAAAGCTATTCATCATTCTAGTGAGTCTCGTATCCTTCGCAAGCGCACAGGATAGCGCAGCCGTCAAGAGTCCTAAGAATCCTATCCGTCAATTCAAAGTATGGGTCGACGGAAAGCAATATGACGCTGACGATATCGACGTGATCTGCGTTGAGGACAACTTCAGCACAGAGGCAAACTTCCGCTGGACGCTGACAGATAGTACTGGCGTAGTGCTGGCACAGGGGTTCCTGAAGATGTCAGGACCTGACTATGTCGATTATATCACAAAGCCTAACCACGGGCAGCGTGCTGCGGCATATGTCATGCGCTCACTCAACCTTGTATCACGTCCTAACCGTCGGCAGTGACAATTAAGCAAGGTACACATGCACATTTTAGATTACCTAGCATTATAACAAAGATGCAGGTAATAAGGTATGATGTGTATTTTACTGACACATGCAGATATGATCTGAATAACACAGATCAAGAGGACATTAATAAATTATTTGGCATCGGATATTTACCACATCACCATTCCAATAGCGTGCGTTTTGGTTGGAACTATTCAAAACATTCTGATAGTATCCGCATCTATGCATATTGGTACAGAGATGCACTTAGATATAGTAAACTGCTGGGTGATGTTAAAGTAGGTATGTGGCATACTTACATCATTATGCCTTCCGTCAAATCACATAACTTGCAGGTAATTGGACGGGGGATAGCCTGTACAGTACCCGTGCCGGGTTCCAGGTATGGCTATCATCTGGGGCCTTACTTCGGTGGTAACCAAAAGGCACCACATGACATGACAATTATGATGCGAAAATTATGACGCCAGGTAATTATACAATCAAGGCTTACAGAAATGATACGTTACAGTTAACGTTCACCATTACTGATGGAAGCAATGTGCCTATTTCATTGGCAACTGCTGCCATGAAAATGGAGGTAAGGACAAAGCCTGATGGGGATGTAAAACTAACATTGACAGAGGGTGATGGCTTAACAGTAGGAGGCACAAATAATAATGTTGTAACAGTTTCAAAACTTATCAACATTCAAGACGGATGCACCTATTTTTATGACTTACAAGCCACATTCAACAGTGGCGTGGTAACTACATATGTCAAAGGGCCTTTTGTGGTCATGGAGGATATAACCATATGAGTGACGTAAATGTATCAGTCACGGATAGTTCCGTGAATGTGATGGTTGGTGAGCAGAGGTATTATGGTTCATTCTATAGCACAGTAGATCAGACAAATGCAGGTGCATCGAATGAGAATATAATGACTTGTAACAATACTGACCTGTCATATGGTGTTACACTTTCCAATAGTTCCCATTTTACAATAGCAAATGCTGGCATTTATTCTATCACTGTATTTGCACAATTTGACAAGACTGATGGAGGTGATGATGCAGTACAAGTCTGGCTAAAAAAGAATGGAACCAATATTTCTAATACAACAGTAGAAATGACCCTGCATTCACAGGATGGTAAAGGGCATATCTGCATGGATTGGATGGTAAGTGCAAGTGCTGGTGATTATTACGAAATCGCATGGCATTCGGCAGACACGGCAATGTTCATAAACTATGTCGCAGCGGCATCTAATCCTACAAGGCCTGCAATACCTTCAGTTTTAGTAAATATTAATAAGATAGGGTGATGGAAATGGGAGTTATCATGTGGGGCATTGGCATGGTAGGAGGCATTATCAGCATTTATGTCCGTATGGAGATAAAGTTGAAAGAGCTAGATGTGAGAGTTAAAGGTCTTGAGAATACAGATAAGATGATGACACAAAAGCTCGATGAAATTTTAAAGGCTCTGCATGACCTTGATCTGAAATTGATGAATAAAGTTGACAGAGAATAAAACCAATAAACATGAGTGAGTATTTGAACCTTAACGGTAAAGATCTAATCAAAGGTCTAATCATTGCGGCCATTACTGCCGGACTTGCTAGTATTCAGACAATACTTGCCGAAGGTGCCTGGCCAAGTGGTGATGAGTGGGTAAACATCGCTAAAATTGTAGGTGCATCTGTGATTTCTTACTTAATCAAGAATCTTTTTACTAATAGCAAAGACGAGCCTTTCAAGCCTGAGCCATGAATGAGAACAGACTTAATCTGTATACATTCATAATGGCTGCATGCATGGCATTAATTGCCATGATGTTACTTGTATCATGTGATCCTATTAAAAAGGCTATAAAACGACAGGAAAGGCTTGACGCTGCCATATCTGACTACCTGCAACGCAACCCACCAAGGGCAGATACTATTTATCTACCTGGTGATACAATTTACCATAGTGACACATTGGTGTATGAAAATATCTATATAGACACTGTCAGAGTTAATGACACTGTGTATTTGGTAAAGGAAAGGTTAAGAAAAATAATGCAGAAAGTAGTAATACGTGACACTATACTGCATAAAATTAGTGACTGTGTAGAGTATCAAAAGATAAAGGATGACAATGCTTTGATGCGTGACAAGTTAGACAAGTCAAAGCAAAGGATACATCAATTATCATTAGGGATTTTAGGAATCATAGGAATTATGGTGTTGCTATTAACAGCAATGGCCTATAAACGATAGGGTTAGTGTGGTGTGTGCTTTGGGCTCGGCATATCTATGCCGGGCTTTTTTTATTCTATTGATAGCCAATATATTATAGAAATATTAAAATAATTTCTGTAAAAATTTGGTAGTTTAATGAAAATGTCTATTTTTGATGTATCAAATCACAATCAAAACACACAAAAATGCAAATCGAACAGGACATTATCCAAAAGTGGCGTGACCTCAGAAAGTGGGGTGACGCTAAAGAGATCAGTCAAATTGCTAAATGCAGCCGTGAGACAGTGTACAATGCATACCGTACTGGCAAGGCATCAAGTCATTTATTTAACATTATGTCTGCCTATTACATGCAGCGGATGGCATTTTATGAGCATTTACATCAAACTTTAAATGATTACCAATGATTAAGATACCATTTACAGACAGGTGGTTAACCAAGTCGGACGCCATAACTATAGGTGTCGTATTGTTAATGATATTTCTATGCACGGCAGATAGTTGGTTTGAATAATATAAAACCATAGCCATATGACCATCACTATTATTATCATCACACTGCTAATTATCATCATGCTATTAGCCATTGTCTATGACAAAGGCGGAAGGGATGCAGACCTATTGGCAGAGCAATTCAATGCTGACTTCTTACATACACGTCAAATGATGCAGGTATGTACAAGAAAAGATGCAGCTAAATTAATAGATGCATTTTATGACAGATGGCATGGATTAGTGGCAGAATGGGTCATATGTGCGCATCTACGGAATCTGCAGACATATCTTGAATTTGAACATCCACACATTTATCAAATCTCTAAAAATTAAAACCATGTTAGGAAGTAACACACAATCCATTTATCTATCTATCTCAGATGGCAAAATTGTGCGCAGGTACAAAGAAGCAACTGGCAACACAAAAGAGCGTATTACAAAGACTGGCAAAGTTGTCTATGAAGAAACGTATGACTTTGTCATGGGAACTATTGTTGACATAGCCATACGTGATAGTGACTATGGCAAATTCTGG
>CAZGMF010000068.1:0-1602 GCA_964526795.1 uncultured Clavibacter sp. | reverse complement strand
GTTGGGCAGGATGCTGACGCCATCCGTGATGAGGCTGGCCGTAGAGGATCCACTGTGCATGCCATGACAGAGGCATATGACGCAGGCAATGAGGTGTCATTACTGACGTCAGATGGCCAGCTAGGCTATAAGGTCAATGAGTGGGCAATGTTTGAAAGATATGTTGAGTTCTGCACTCGATTTGAGCCGAAAATATTACTGTCAGAAAAAAACTTTGTCAACCCAGAACTTGGGTATGCTGGCACCATTGACCGGATCATGCAGGTACAAGGCAAAAGGCATTTGGTTGATATTAAGACATCCAACACCATCTATCCTGTTTATTGGCTGCAACTAGCAGCATATCGGAGGCTGATAGAAGAGCAAGGTGTATTTGTTGACTATGTTTCAATCCTGTGGCTTAATTCTAAAACTAGGACCAATGGCAAGCCTGGTGACATACAAGGTGAAGGCTGGCAGATGGTGACAAAAGACGTCATGGACACAGTACAGGATGCCAACCTATTCGAGTACACCAGAACACTTTGGAAGGCACAGAATGAGCAGCAGAAACCAAAATATGCCACATACAAACTATCACACATAAAGCCATAATCATGAGTCATTTTGAAATAGCACAGCTACAACGCTGGCTTAAAAGGTCAGAGAAACAAAGTACTAGACGTGACATTATCATTAGATACATGCAACATCAATTCAATCAGATGGCATTTAACTGGCATCAACACAGACCAGAGGATGTTGGCCTCATGTCATCTAGGAATTATTATGTGTTTGATTATGTCATGGACTTGCCGGATCATGACATACCTGACCATCCATTAGGCGATACTAGGCATATAATAAAAGACTTTGAGCAACTATTGCAAAAATGGATGGATGAGGATACAGACATAACATTTAAAGAGTGGTTATACAACTACAAACACACACATGACACAGTCATTACCTTCAACGATTGAGTTAAGGCCGTACCAAATCGCCATTGCTAACCGAGGGGTTTCTACCCTTCGGGAGCATGGCATCTGCTACCTAGCTATGGAGGTACGGACTGGCAAGACCCTGACGGCCTTACAGATAGCGTATGAGATAGGGGCAAAGTCAGTGTTATTCTGCACGAAAAAGAAGGCAATAAGTAGCATACAAGCCGATTATGAACGATTTAACTACCCATTTACCATAGACATTATAAATTATGAGAGCCTGCATAAAATCACAGATAGCCAGGCAGATGAATTTGACTTGGTTATAGTCGATGAGGCACACAGTCTTGGTGCATTTCCAAAGCCATCTTTGAGAGCTAAACAACTACGTGAATTAGTAGGTCATCGCCATCTAATACTTTTGTCTGGTACCCCAACACCTGAAAGTTACAGCCAGATATATCACCAATTATGGATTTCATGGCACTCACCATTTCATCATACAAACTTTTATAAATGGGCTGATGATTATGTGACTGTTGGCAAGAAATATTTGTACAATAAAGAAATAAATGACTACAGTAAAGCCGACAAAGATGCCATCATGGATGTCTGTGGGCATTTATTTATTTCATTCAGCCAGTCAGATGCAGGGTTTGATAGTCACGTTGAAGAAGAG
>CAZGMF010000067.1:0-5342 GCA_964526795.1 uncultured Clavibacter sp. | reverse complement strand
ACCTGCGAGAGAAGTGAGACTGCAGGCGAAGCATCAGAGAATGAAGCACTAAGAAGAATATAGAGATCTGAATGTGGATTGAGGTTTGATGCTGCTTCTTTCGTTTCCTCCGGAGTCATGATCAGATGTGAAGGCCCTTCGACATCGGCTCCCAGATTTTGCAAAGTAGAACGTGCCGCATCGAAGAGTCGCTGAGCAGCGCTGACATCAAAAGTCGGTCTGGCAAGAGGAATCAAGGTGCAGTTCATAGAAAACCTGCCGGAAGGATTTCGGCCATCTCTACCGGACGACCTTCATTGATGCTCTTATGTGCTGCGATCCCCGTGGCAACACTTCTTAGCCCATCCTCCAAAGTCACCTCTGGCAAGCCTTTTCCGTTGATCGCCTCAAAGAATTTAACATGCTCGAGATATGACGCTCCATAATGGAATCCGTTGTATTTGATCTTCGCATCCCAAATCTTCCGAACATCGAGGTCTTTGGTCTTGGATGCATCAAGGGTCCAATACTGGAAATTTCCAACCGAAGCCCGCTTTCCATGTCGGAGTTCAAGGGAGGGAAGGAAGGATTCGACTTTTCCGGCGCTACCGGTGACGGAAATGTGTTCCTTATCAAAGGAATTTTCTGCGAACATACAGAGATCGAGCGCTGCGCGCTTTCCGCTGGCATATTCGATGATCACAAAAGCGCTATCAAGCATGTCCGCTTGTTTTCCATCGTATGTTTCATCGAGAAAATTGACACGCTGTCCACCGCTTGCGAAGACTCGAGTCGGACGTTCCTGGGTAATGTGATCCATCAGATTGAAATAGTGACAACATTTCTCTACCAAGGTTCCACCGGTCTTCGCCGTAAAACGATTCCAATTCCCAACTTTGGGATAGAAAGGTTCACGATGTTCTCGGATCGAGACTTGTTGAACTTCTCCGACGCCACCGGAATGAACGATGCGGATCAACTCGGCCACAGGAGGCATATATCGATATTCCAAACCCATCCACACTAAAGATTTGCGGCCTTGGGACCATTGAATGACTTTCAAACAATCTTCGATAGTCGTGCACAGTGGCTTTTCAATGAAGACATGAAGATCGGTCGCTAGTGCATCTTTCAAGACATCGACATGGGTGTAATTCGGAGTTGCAATGATCGCTACATCAATCAGGCCCGATGTGAAAAGTTGGTTGTGATCTTCAAAGATGGCGACATCTGATCCGAATTTCGAAGCGGCGAGATCTCGCGAACCTTGGTCAGGATCTGCAACTGCAGTGACAAGCGCGCCATCGATAAATCGAAGGTTTTCGGCGTGCTCTCGACCCATGGCGCCGATGCCCACAATTCCGTACCGAACCGCCACGCGACTCCTTTGAGAGGTGGTAAGTGGTCTGACCACTCACGGTCGGTGAGTCTTCTCCCTCCCTGACCGCAGGTCAATGGCCGAGGGGCCTTTCTCTATAACGTTTCGGTCACCGCGAAAGCAGATCAGGACGGGGGCGACCACCAACATTCACAGTCGGCCAGCCATCAGTGAGGGTCAGAAATTCAAATCCGCCATCGGTGGTGATCACAGTGTCTTCGACTTTCAATCCCTCAGCGCTGGGATTCCAAGCGATGGCATTTCGAATTTCGATCATTGCAGTGGTTTTCTCATGGGCTGGGTAGTCACGGGGCAAATATCCGGTCGGTCCACCTTGATGATGTTTGGTCCATTCATCACGATCGAATCCATTGAGTGCATAGGCAACTTCGCCTTTTGTAAAGACGTCGGCGAACGTCACTCCAGGTTTGGTGTGATCAAGGAATGCGGCTTCGACGTTGAGTAATCGAGAATATGCATCTTTCATTTCTTGATCAATCGCACCAAACTTAATGATGCGAGTAGCGCTTGCAATCAAGCCTTTTCGCCGGGCACAGATGACTCCCATGGCGCTCATTCCAATGGATGCTGAAGTGGGAAGTGGATGACGGAATTTTCTCATCCGATCCTGACCAGACACCAGCAGCACAACAGGTTCGAGATCGCGTTGCCAGAGTTGTTCCGCAATTTCTCCGGCTACATCGACTTCACTATCCCCCGGCTCGATGACTAACATCGCTGTTGTCAACGCCTCGCTGGCATCACGACCAATAGATTTCAATCGCTCAACTTCATAGCTATTCAAATTCCGCCGCAGCGTTTCGATCTCGCCTGAGACATTGACCCGATCAGAATCGACGCCATCGCATCCAATGGTTGGCCCTTTCGGCAGTTGAGCATCTCGAGACTCGAACCAATTGACAACAAGCAACTCTTCATCACCACTGAGTTCTTCGGCCTGAAGGCGAGGTGCTTCGATCTTGTTTGTGACAACAACAACGCGATCGCGATAGACAATCACATCCATACAAGAAAGCTCCAGCGTTGTGGGGATATGTGCTCTGCCCCCGATAATCCAGGCGACATTGGCACCTTTGCGCAGGACGACGGCTTCCAGCCCTTTGCTCTCGAGAAAAGCCTTGATTCTGGCTCGCTTTTCGCGTTGTTCGGCAGATCTGGACATATGGCTAACTTACGCCAGCAAGGATGAAATCTCGATACCGAATCGTTCTAAGTTCGATCTTCCACCATCGACTTCAGTGAGGACAAAAGGTTTGCCATCGGGGGCTATGCAGTAAGTATTTTCAAAATGGGAACCATGGGACTTGTCGACCGTGACAACAGTCCAGGCATCACTCATCACTCTGGTCTTCTCACTTCCAAGAGTGATCATCGGTTCGATCGCAAAACACATTCCCGCTTCGATGGTCGGTCCGTTGCCTGGTTTTCCATAATTCAGAATGTGTGGCTCCATATGCATCGAGGTACCAATGCCGTGGCCACCGTACTCGCGCAAGATTCCATATTTACCTTGGGCGTTGATGTATTTCTCAATCGCGTTGCCAATATCAGAAAGGTTCTTACCGACACTACCTGCTGCAATTCCTTCCCACATCGACTCTTCGCAGACATTGAGCATCTTCTGTCGCAGATCATCGATCGGTTCGACAATCACCGAGAAAGCCGCATCGCCATGCCAGCCATCGATGACTGCGCCACAATCCACCGAGACGATATCTCCCGGCATAATCATGCGATCGCCGGGAATCCCATGGACAATCTCGTCATTGATAGAGACACAGATCGTCGCCGGATATCCGTGATACCCCTTGAAATTTGAAGTTCCGCCACCACGTTTGATGTTGGCTTCTGCAATCGCATCCAAGGCGCTTGTGGTAATTCCGGCTTTGATGTTAGAGCGAACAAGATCGAGGGTGCTCCGTACCAGCAGACCGGCCTTGCGCATGGTCTTGAGTTGATCCAAACTCTTGATCTGGATCGCCATTGTTTAGCTCAGTTTCTGGCTAAGGGCGCGGATTGCGTTCTCGGTGACATCGGAAACTTTTCCAATCGCAGAAATCGTGATTAATAGGCTCGCTTCGCGGTAATAAGCAACGATCGGCGCGGTCTGCTCGGCATAGACCTCAAGCCGGCGAGCGATCACTTCTTCCTTGTCATCATCGCGCTGGTAGAGCTCGCCACCACAGGAGTCACATTGGGGAGCGGAGGCTGGAAATACTTTGCCGCAACCACGACAGGTGCGACGGCCAGAGAGTCGAGTGATGATCTCTGAGTTGTCTATCGAGAGTTCAAGCACAGCATCAAGGGGCGCGCGTTTCTCGGCCAAGATGGCGCGAAGGACTTGGGCTTGGGCGACATTGCGCGGAAAGCCATCGAGCAGAAATCCGTTGGCAGTGTCCGAATGATCAAGCCGGTCTTTGACCATTGAGTTCGTTACTGAATCAGGAACGAGTTCGCCTTTATCCATATAACTCTTTGCTTGAAGGCCAAGTGGAGTGCCTTCTTTCAAATTCGCGCGGAAGATATCGCCGGTAGAGATATGCGGAATGGAGTAGTGCTCAGCGAGATGAACTGCTTGGGTTCCTTTGCCTGCACCTGGTGGTCCGACCAGGATCAGTCGCATTAGCGGAGGAATCCCTCGTAAGAACGTTGCTGCAACTGGCTCTCGATCTGTTTTGCAGTATCAAGTCCGACACCGACGACGATCAAGATCGCTGTTCCACCGAAGGGGAAGTTCTGCGATGCACCAAAGAGAACTAGCGCGATGATCGGAATGATGGCGACCAGTGCAAGATAGACCGAGCCTGGAGCAGTAATACGTGAAAGTACGTATTGAAGATAATCACTCGTTGGTTTTCCAGCGCGGATTCCGGGAATGAAGCCACCGTATTTGCGCATGTTTTCTGCGGTCTCTTCTGGGTTGAAGGTGATCGCTACATAGAAATAGCAGAAGAAGATGATCAGGAGCGCATAGGAAATGATGTAGTAAGGATGATCACCACGAACGAAATTCGCATTGATCCACACTGCCCATGGCGCAGTCGAATTGGTGAAATTCACGATCAACGATGGGATGTAGAGAAGTGATGATGCGAAGATGACTGGGATAACACCGGATTGGTTCACCTTGATCGGAATATAAGTTGTCGTTCCACCATATTGGCGACGACCGACTTGGCGTTTGGCGTATTGGACCGGGATACGGCGTTGAGCCTGTTCGACGAAAACGACGGCAGCGACAATGGCAATACCAACAACCAAGATGAAGATGAAGGTCGGCCAGCCACGAGCAAGTTTGATCGACCAGAGTTGGCCTGGGAAACTTGCGGCGATCGAGGTGAAGATAAGGATCGACATTCCGTTGCCGACGCCACGATCGGTGATCAATTCGCCGAGCCACATGATGACCGATGTACCTGCAGTCATCACGAAGATCATGGTGATGATTCGAATCCATGATGTATCCGGGATGATCGCTTCGTTACATCCATTGATCAATCGACCAGGTACGCGAGCCACGGCGATCAAACCTGTCGTCTGGAGGACTGCAAGTCCCACTGTGAGATAACGGGTGTACTGGGTCAACTTCGCTGTTCCGGATTGTCCTTCCTTCTTCAACGCATCAAATCGAGGAATGACAACGGTGAGAAGTTGGATGATGATCGAAGCGGTGATGTACGGCATGATGCCAAGTGCGAAGACAGAGAGTTTAAGAAGCGCGCCTCCGCTAAAGAGGTTGATCAATCCGAAAAGTCCACCAGATTGGACATTCTCAAGACAGCGCTGGACTGCTCCATAAGAAACACCAGGAGTCGGGACGACAGAACCAAAGCGGAAGAGCGCCATGATCGAAAGAGTGAAGAAGATCTTCCGTCGCAAATCAGGCGTCTTAAACGCCTGGGCGAAGACTGAAAGCAACATCTCTCCTCTTTCTCTCTTTCTCGCTCGTTAGTACCGCTAGTTA
>CAZGMF010000066.1:0-5350 GCA_964526795.1 uncultured Clavibacter sp. | reverse complement strand
ATAGGTAATGATATTGATGCTACTGAGTTTAAAGATAGAATTGATACTGTAGTAACTCGTGTTCAGAACGCTGACCCTGCTATTAAAAGAACTCTTTTTTCTTTCTACAATATAAATGATGCAGATTTAATTAAATACTTCTTAGACCCGAAGGCTAACTTGCCTAAACTATCAGAGAAGGTAACTGCTGCTGAAATTGGTAGCGCTGCTCTTGGTCAAGGTTTGGCAACCAATGTTAGTGATGCTACTGCATTGGCTCTCTTTGGTATTACCCGTGGTCAAGCACTTGAAGGATATGCCAAGATTGGTGAAACTCTTCCAACTGCTAAAAGGTTATCTGATATTTATGCTGAAGAAAAAATTGATTATACACAAAAAACTGCTGAAGAAGAAGTCTTTAAAGGACTTGCATCAGCAGAGCGTAAGCGTAGACAACTAGCAGCCCGTGAGGCTGCATCCTTTAGTGGGGCATCAGGTACAAGTAAATCTGCGTTTGGTAGCGCCACAGGCGGCGCATTTTAAGAATCCTTAACAGACCGACCAGCCCTGTTAAGTGTAATAGTCTGGTAGCAAGAGCCAGGGTTATCTCCCCTAATATCACTGAGGCTTGCGGAAACTACTAATAAGAAGGGTGAGGTTGCAATGAGCAACGACAACTACTGGGAAGACGAAGACGAACTAGATACTGAGGATACTCAATATCAGGATGATGGCATCAAGAATTTGCGTAAAGCAAAACGTGCTAATGAGAAATACATTAAGCAACTTGAAGCACAACTAAGCGAATATGTCGCTAAAGACTATGAGCGAACAGTCTCCGAAGTCCTAAAATCTAAGGGAGTCAATGTTAAGGCTGCCCGACTGATTCTAAATGACTTGGAAGAAGTCAATGAAGAAGCAGTAAATAACTGGCTATCCAATAATGGAGACCTAATTGGGTATCAGCCTAAACAAGAAAGTAACTTGAATAAGGAAGATGTGCAGGCTTTAGTCAAGCAAGATTCCGTAACACAAGATGCTATGGCTCCTTCTGCTTCAGATGATGTGCAGCAATTACTTGCTAACGCAACTACTGAAGAAGAAATTATGTCCATTCTCAATAGTATTAAATAGTTTAATACTATTCTCAACTAGGAGGTTCTGGCAGTGCCAGATGTATTTTCCACGACCACCTCTGGTTTGGGTTCCAATCTCGTCACTATGGCGTATGAGAAGTTGGTTGATATCAATCTTCGCAGTACTCCACAGTTCCGCGCTATTGCCGACAAGAAGTCAGGCAGCCCAACCCATGATGGTTCTTCAATCCGCTTTCAGTTCCACAACGATATTGCGGATACAACAATTGCTGGTGCAACACTCGCTGAGACTGTTGACCCAGATGCAGTAGCGCTTCCTGCTACTTCAACACTTGATATCTCACAGGTAGAACTTGGTCGCGTAGTGCTTCCAACTCGTAAACTATCTTTGATGTCTCTTGCTGATGTAGACCCATGGATTGCAAACGCTGTTGCATACAATATGGCACTAACACTAGATAATGGTGTTGCTGCTGTTCTTGACGCGGGAACAAATGTTATCCGCGAATCTGCTGGTGCGCTTTCAACTTCGGCTGCAAAGACCACCATCACCACAACTGATACAATTAAGTCACGCGACATTCGTTACGCAGTAACCAAACTTCGTGCTGGCAATGTAGTACCTAAGTCTGGTGCTTACTATGTATCTTACATTCATCCAGAAGTTTCTTCTGACCTACGCACAGAAACTGGCAACAATGTATGGCGTACCCCACATGACTACCAGGCTGCTGGCCCACTAATGGCAGGCGAACTTGGTGCATGGGAAGGCGTACGCTTCATTGAAACACCAACCATGACCAACTCACAATCAGGTTCTGGTGCAGGTGCAGGTCAAACACGTGTTTACAACACCTATGTTCTAGGTGCGCAAGCACTTGCTGAGGCTGTCTGGAAGGAGCCAAAGATTGAGTTCGGTAATGTCGTAGACAAGTTAAACCGCTTCCGTCCTGTTGGATGGCACGGTATCTTGAACTGGGCTGTATACCGTCAGGCTGCGCTATACCGCATTGAGACTGCCGCTTCAGGTCGTCCAACTATCTAATAGTCGTTAGACGCATAGGGCTAGGGGAAACTCTAGCCTTATGAGTAAAACTACTAAGGAGAACTAATGGCATTTAGGTTTACTACACCAACAATCAGCGAAGGCCCAGCAGGTGAGGGGCCATTGTTTGAGCGCTATCGTTTAGTTCGTGGGATTACAGTTTTAAAGAATTCTGGTGTTTATACTGAAGTTAGATATCCATCTAGCGAAGAAGTAGAAGCAGCAGATATTGCATATATTGGCGGATATTCTTATGAAGTAGATGCTTCTGAGAAGGCAGCCTTAGAGGCTGCGGGATACACAGTGGAGACATTGTGAGTTGTTCACATATTAGTAGGGTTAAAGAGTGGGGCTTTAATGAGCATCACGACTTTATAGCAACCCTTTGGGACTGCGTATTGTGCGGAGTTGAATCGCAAGTTCCATTTAAAGATAATGAAGTAATTATTAATCATTCCGAGTGCGGTGAAGATTGCTTTGGCTGCAAGGCTAAAGGACTACAACTTAATACAGGAGATGCTAGTTCCCAAAAGATTATGAGTAATAAGAAATGGGATGGCGAATTAAACGAATACCGCAAGGCTCGCGCCCAAGGTATTCAACCAGCAGGAACCACTATGGCTGCAGTTCAAGAAGCCTATCGTGCTTCCGAAGTAATGGGTAAAGCATATGATGCAGATACCATGACTAAAGCAGATGTAATAACAAAACAATCAATCAGTTCATTAAAGGAAGCAGGAGCAATATAATGCCAATGGTAAACGGAAAGAAGTTCCCTTACACAGCAAAGGGAAAGAAGGCTGCTAAAGCCTACGCTATGGGTGAGAAGATGGAACCTATGGCAGAGAAGAAGATGGAAATAAAAAAGGGTATGAAGAAGATGGCTAAGAAAAAGGCTGCCCCTAAAAAGAAGTCTAAGTAATATGGCTACTAAAAAACCAATGCCTAAAGCAACTATGAAGCCAAAGGCTACACCTAAGCCATCTCCTAAAAAGACTTTGCCTACTCTTAAAGAGTATAAGCAATCTGCTGCATACAAGAGTGGCGATTTAACTTACAAGCAGTATCTAGATTTATTTAAAGCAAAGGGTTACAAATGAAGAAGTCAGCAAAGCATCCAGGTTTCAAGGCTGTTCAGAAGAAGATTGCATCAAAACAAGGTGTATCTATGGAGTCTGCGGGAGCAATCCTTGCGGCTGGTGCAAGAAAGGCCAGCAAGAAAGCAGTTGCTGCTAACCCACGCTTAAAGCGTGTTAAGGGTGTAAAGAAAGGTAAGTAATGGCATATACCAAACCAGGCTTAAGAGAGCGTCTAAAGAATCAGATTATGGCTGGCTCTAAAGGTGGTAAGCCTGGTCAATGGTCTGCCCGTAAAGCCCAACTATTAGCACAAGCCTATGAGAAATCGGGTGGTGGCTATTCAGGTTCTAAGACATCTAAACAAAAGTCATTGTCTAAATGGACTAAAGAAGACTGGGGAACTAAATCTGGTAAGCCTAGCACTCAGGGGCCAAAGGCTACTGGTGAAAGATACCTACCAAAGAAAGCCCGCCAGGCTTTAACTAGTGAAGAATATGCAAGAACATCTGCAGCCAAACGTGCAGGTACACGTCAAGGCAAGCAGTTTGTTAAGCAACCAAAATCTATAGCAAAGAAAACTGCTAAGTATAGGTAGATATGTGCAAGCATGTCTATCAAAATATGGGAACTGAAGTTTGCCCATTATGTAATCAACCTACTAGAGAAGTAGATTGGAAGTTTCAAAATCAACTACATAAAGAATGGATTGCCAGTGGTAAGGCAGTTGTTCAAGGATGGTGGAGTATATGAAGAAGGATTCTAGATTAACTAGGGCTGGAGTATCAGGCTATAACAAGCCTAAGCGTACTCCAAATCATCCTACTAAGTCACATGTTGTTGTGGCTAAAGAAGGTAGCCAAGTTAAGACAATCCGCTTTGGTCAGCAAGGAGTATCTGGCTCACCTAAAAAGGCTGGAGAATCTACTTCTTATCGTAAGCGCCGTGAATCATTTAAGGCACGGCATGCCAAAAATATTGCTAAAGGCAAAATGAGTGCAGCCTATTGGGCAGATAAGGTGAAGTGGTAATGGGAATTCTACTTAATGATTTAGCAGATGAAGTAATTACTAATCTTGCAGGTTATACGCTACAGCAAGACCGCTCTACTCACTTGACTGCAAATATCACTACAACTACATCTAGCATTGCCAGCCCTACTATTATTAGTTTGGCTGATGCAGAAATTGGTAAAGGCATCATTGAGATTGATGATGAACTATTATGGGTGGATGATATTGACCGCGTAGCAAGTACCGCTACTGTCGCTCCTTATGGTCGCGGCTTTATGGGAACTACTGCTACTACACATAGCGCTGGGGCTAGAGTTGTTATTTCGCCTACTTTCCCACGCAATGTGGTAAAGCGGGCTATTCAAGATACTATTCGCGCAATTGGCGCGACTATCTTTGCAGTTAAGCAGACCAACATTACCTACAATTCTGTTGCAAATACTTACCTGTTAGATAATAAAAACATACAAAATATTTTAACTATGCACTGGAAAGACATTGGTTCATCTCAAGAATGGATTCGTGTTAAGAAATGGGAGTTTGATTCTTTTCCAGATGTAACTACTTGGGGTGCTAACTCACAGACTGTAACTATTACAGACCCTAGAATTCCAGCAGGTCGCAGCATAAAGATTGTTTATGCCACTGCTCCAGGGACTTTATCAACTTCATTAACTACAAGTTTTAATTCACAAACAGGACTACCAGAATCTTGCCGAGATGTGGTAGTTCTTGGTGCTGCATGGCGTTTGGTTTCTTACCTTGACCCTGCTCGCACTGGTGCTACAAGCCCACAGGCTGATGAGACAGACCAGAAGCGTACCTTTGGTTCTGCTACAAATGCTGCCCGTCAACTATATGCACTATACAACGCTCGTCTAACTGAAGAGACTTCAGCCCAACAGCAACAATATCCGCCACGAGTTCACTTCGCCCGATAGGAACATGAATGACAACTAGAAAATATTCCTCACGTTCACAGCAAACTACGCTAACTGCTGGTATCAATTCAACTGATACATCAGCAGTTGTAGTATCTGGTTCAGCACTACTTGGTGGTGTAACCATCTCTGCTGGACAAACCTTTACGGTTGTCATTGACCCAGATACAGCCCTTGAAGAAATTGTAGATGTCACTGC
>CAZGMF010000065.1:0-5428 GCA_964526795.1 uncultured Clavibacter sp. | reverse complement strand
TGCTTGTCGTACTGGCCGTTCCACGGCTCAATCCACTCGTCCCACTTCTTCGGCAACTGGCCGGTGTGGATGTACTGATACATCCCGCTGATCATCGCCGTAATGACCGGCATGGTGACGGCAAACGCCATGCGCTGAGTGAAGTACGGGTTCTTGCCAGTGACGGCAGCCTTGATAAAGCGAGGCGTGTCGACATAGGTGGCGCCGTAGAACTCTCGCACGCTACCAAGCGCCCAGCCAGGAGCTCGAAGCAGAAGCATCATGGCAGACCGAATCGACCGGTTTAGGAACAATGTGTCGTAGTTAAGCATTCCCAATCGGTTCTCTACGTTTTTCCAGCAATCGAGCGCGATTTCATCTCGCGAGATACGCCGGGAAGAAACTTCGTCGCTCAGGCGCATAAGCTCAGACGCATACATTTCACGGAACAACCCGATCTTCATTTGCGGGATTACGCTTGTGGTCAGAACGTGCATGACGCCCTGGACAACAGCAGGCACGGCGAGCGCCGCGACCTTGCCTTTCTGCTTGTTATGCCAAGCGTCAAGGAACGATTCGACCCCCAGGTACTTGTTGTGGACTTCCGGCTCAAGCTTCATGCCGGCGCTGAAGGCACGCTTCTCAAGCGCTCCGAGGTCCGCAATTCTGCGGCCAGTGCCGCGCCATCCCGTCAACGACCGCCATCTCAAGCTTTCCTTGAACGATGCCGTTCCGGACGCGATCTTATTTTCAAGCTCGATCATTCCGGCGTCGCCAAGGTACATCTGCTGCCCAGCTCGCCAATAATCGATAGGGGCAAGAGGCACGGTGGCGAACTTCTTAAGCGCCGACGCGAACATCTTCCTATCCTTTGTAGCCGTAGCCGTAGAAAGCTCCGATAGCCCGGTGGCGGCCCTACTCATTACCGAAATCAGGGCGGTTCCCGTGGCATGGAACGCGGATACGCCGAGCTGGAGAGCGTTCAGCAAGTTCCTGCTGCCCATGATCCCTCGGCCAAGCTTAAGAGTAAGCAGGTTGTCGCGGCTCATGTGGTTGTCGAGGATGCGAGCCAAGTTCTCGTCAAACACGTACTCGCCGAGCTTGCCCAGGAAATCTTCCCCGCCGGCTTCGTACTGCTCCATTCCAAGAGTCATTGAGCGCGGCACATTGGCCCATTCGCTCAAGTTGTTCCTGTCGAGCCATTCAATAACGGCTTCGTGCAGCTTCGGAGTTTCGGCCTTCATGCGATCTGGGATGTACGCAAGTGCCTGGAACACGGCGGCTTCTTTTTCGCGGTTGCTTAGCAGATACCTGAGGTAGCCGGGCGAAGGCGTCCCCTTTTCGGCACGCATCATCGACAGCTTCTCGTATTCCGCCATCACATCAGCGCCCTTACTGGCCAGGAATTGCGTGAGCTTGTACCTGACCGCAAGCTGGTGGCCGATCTCGTGGGCAACAGTGTCGAGGGCGCTGCCGCGCTTTGCCCTGACGATGTTTGTGCCAAGCCTCGTGTACCCGGCAACCCCCTTGGTGGCAACAGCATCCTTGACGATTCGCTGGTAATCGAACCCGTGCTTCGTCGCCTGCTCGTTGAGAAAGTCGTGCTGCAACTGGTCGAAATATTCCTCTAGATCAACCTTTGACCCGTGGAAATAAACCTTAGACCAATTCTGATCAAGCCTGCGCATCCCTTCCGGCATCCTGGCGGAAGAATGAACAAACTTGGCAAACCCAAGCGACTTCATAACGTCAAGCAGTCGTCGAGTCATGACGTACTTGCGGACATTGTGTTCGTGGATCTGGATTAGCTCTTCTGGATTCCACGACACGGGCTCCAAGCCAGCCTCAATGCCGGCCCGGAAGTCCTGGTAAAAGCGCTTCTTGAGGAAGGACTTGCTGCCTTCCATCGGGCGCCTGCCAACAAAGAACCGCTCCGCCTTGTCGGGGTCCTTCCAAATATGGACAAAGTAATGGTCGATCTTGTTGATAGACCGGTACTGCCTGATCGCGTTGTACAAAGCCTGGAACCGCTTCTCGTAGTGATCGAACACCTGCTGAACGTCTGCGTGCGGGGTAATCCCCTTCTCGTACTGGTCGAAGAACGTCATGATCTGCTGCTTGCTGAACTTGGACCACCAGCGGCGCAGGTTATTTTGGTTGACGTGCGTTCTCCACGTAGCCTGGTTGAGCTCGCCGAGCTTGGCGACAAACGCTCGGTGGGCCATCTTGGGGACGCCGTACGCAGGATTGACAATCTTCACCACCTGTCCAAGAGCCTGCTTGATGGCCTCAGAAGCGGCGGTAACCCTACCCTTAATGGTTGGCTTGACCGAACCCCTGTATCCGGCCGGCATCTGAGCGGCAGGGAACACGTCTCCGCCAGTCGGCAGACCGCTAAGCGGAGACGGCACGGGGATGCCAGACGGCCTCGGGCCAGGCGGGGCCGGCGCAGGCGGAGTCTTGGGGCGGGGAGGCGTGGTCGGCTTGCCCGGCTTCTTGGGCTTACCTGTCTCGGCCATCTGGCTGGTTGCGACTTCGGAGTCCGCGACCTGCTCGCCAGGGGCGACGATCTCAGGAATGCCGCGGCCTTCGATCAGCTTGCCGTCGCGGTACAGATCGCTATGCCAGGCAAACTCTCCGCTCTTGGCTCTTTCGACGGCGGCCAGGAACGAATCAACCCCGGTCCCGTGCCCGCTAAACGAGCTTACCCTAGCGTCCCCGCGCCCAGACCCAATCTCCCACTCAATCGTGTCCGCGTCGTCGATCGTCTTTGCCCATTCTTTGATGGCCGCGATCTGTGCATCGGAAGGAAGTTCGTGCCCGACGGCAAGTTCGTTCTGCGAGCTAATCCTAATCGTTCCGGTCGCAAGAACACTGACCAAGTCGTCTCCACTAAAACCAACGTTCTTGCCAATAGCCTTAGACACAGACTTGATGATTGACTCAGAAACCTGGTGATGGTGCTTGCCGGAATTATCGATCCTGAATTCTCCGTCGGGCATGATCCATCTTGCGTTTTCCCCGCCACTCTTGTCGTTGGAGAATTTGCTGTTTGACAGAATCGACTTTTTCTTGATGGCGTCAATAATGGCGGCCCACGGCTTTTTCTTGCCGATGATCCCATGGAACGCAGATTTTTTTGCAGCCGTGTCGAGCTTTTCGCTGTTCTTGCCCTCAACCATTTCGTGCGTGTACATCGCGATGGCGTTTTCTGCCGTTCCAAATCGGTTGTAATTGGCAGAATACCCATTTTTGTCTAAGTGAAAATCGTACGTAGCAATAGCGTTCCGAATTCCCTTGAGGGTTTCTTCGGTGAATCCGTTGCGCAATCCCTCCCTAATCAACCTTGTTACTTCGTCAAGCTTTCTTACGCGCACGCTTTCGGCCTGCTCGCTCGGGGGAGTTTCGATGCGAGCATCACCGCTCCTGGGGTACGTGTCCTCTGGCGGGTTCTTTGGATCGTAGGCCAGGTTTTTCTTGGACGGCTTCGGCCGCTCTTCGACGCGGCTAGGCTGGACCTTGCGCCCGTCGTCGCTGTTCGGCTTGCCCTTCTTGGGGATACTAGTGCCGGCAGTCGATTCGTTGGCGAGAAGCTGGTTATTCGGGTCCTCAGAGAAACGCTTGATAGCGCCCATGGGATCGCCCGAATAAATCTTCATCATGCGCACGAAGTCCTTCATCGTCTCTTCTGCCTTGGCGACAAACTTGATGTCCGAGTCGCTGAGGCCCTTCGCCTTCTTCATCTCCTGCGACCTATCGAAAGCGCGGATAATGCCGCCCGCCTTTTCCCAGGCGGCGCGGTACTGGTCACCGCTTAGCAGGGCATCGCTGGGGATAAGCCTCAGGAGCTGCTTGATCGCCGAAGGCGACGCGCTTCCGCTCGAATGGAGCTCGTGCAGCGCATCGGCCGCACCGCGTCCAATCTTGCCTTCGACGGCAGCATCAGAGATGTGTTTGCCGACTTTCTCGGCCGACTTGCTTTCTCCGGACAGCTTCCGCATCCGGGCGGCTTCCTTGGCAATCGTTTTTGCGTCGGCCAGGATAGATTCGCCAGGGATCTTAATGGGCATCATCAAGGCAATAGTTTCGCCGCCGTCCTTGATTGCGATAGCGCGATCGGCTTCGCCAACAAAAACGTCGAGCTTCTTGCCGGACGACGTGACGATGTTTCCATTCTTGTCGATCGAGGCATCAAGTGCGTTTAGCGTATTGCCAAGAACTGCGTCCGTGACAACGGCAGCGACCTTCCCGGACTTATCAAAAACGGGGTAGATGATTCGGCTGACGTCGACTCCGATACCGCGAACCTTGTTGTAGACGCCTCCAAAAATCGCCCCAGCGGTGGTGTTCTTGCTTGCTTTGTCGACCAGCTGAGAAATGCCGCTTGGACTAACCCTTGCCAGATCCGTTTTCCCCTGCTCCTGCTGGTGGGTGTACTTCTGGACGGCAAGCTTGGCCTTCTGTGCCATGCTCGAAACTCGGACAAGGATTTTCCCGTTGGTCCACCAGTTCTTGTCCTCCGTCAATCCAAGGGTGCGACCCGGTTCGGAAATTGCGTCCTTGGCAGCAGCGTCAAACGAGTTGCTCGAAGAAGCCACGTCCGGGTGATACACGTTCGACAACCCCGACGATTCGATTTGCTCCGGGGTGAGCTTGGACACGTCCGGGCCAGCACCCTGAGTCTCTTCGCTTGCAGGCGCAGCTCCGCCCTGCTCAACCTCGGGCGACGGCTCTTCCGCGCGAGGCGCGACGGGTTCAACCTTAGGCTTGCCGGCGGCGGTTTTTTTTGCTTTCTCGGCTTCGCGATCAATTTTCAGCGCGTCGACTGATGCCTGCGCAAGCCTATTTGCAATTTGCTGTACGGAGTCCTTGGCTTCGGAATCTTCGTAATCGATAAAATGAAACGCAGAATGTTCTCCTGCAATTTCTTCTGCTGCGTCCCTATACGAATTTTCCCCGCGCTTGTTTTTAATCTCGCCAGCATTTTTTACAAGCTCTTTTTCAACATCATCTACAAATTTATCTTCCGCACTTTGAATTTTGTCGCGCAAGCCGTCAAGAATTTCATGGGCGCTATCAAGTTTGTTTTGAATAGCTTCGATTTGTTCGACAGCCGATCCTGCGTCGCCAATATTTCCTGAACGCCACCCAGAAACAACTTTTTTTCGCTCGCCATCAAGCACTGCTGCATACTTACGAAGCTTGTCGTACTCGGCGGCATACCGCGCGTTCAAATCCAGTAGCCCCGACTTTTTTAGCAACTCAGAAATTGCAGCCGAGTGCTTTTTGTCAACATCGAAATTATGTAGCACGTTTGAAACCAGTAAGTCAGACGCCTTTTTTCTGAAGTAGTGCAGGTATTTACTCAGGAAGGATCCGCGCTCGGCCTGGACCGCGCCAGGCTCTGCTCCGGCTTCGACAACCTGAGTAGCGGCCTTTCTTTCGGCCT
>CAZGMF010000064.1:0-5494 GCA_964526795.1 uncultured Clavibacter sp. | reverse complement strand
GGGCTTCAAAGGCCCATGTGCTAGCCACTACACAATGGAGGAACCTGAATTCTATGCGGTCTCAGGCGCTCTCAATAACTCGCGCTCCCGGAACTGGTCCTGTTACGCGTACAACATTTCCAACAACGCCACTGGAGGTCAATGCAACAACGAGATCCAAGGCGTGTTCCTCATTCTCTGCGAGGAATGCCACCGTCGGACCAGAACCAGAAACCAATCCACCGAGCGCGCCATAATCCATACCAACATCCAGAATCAATCGCAGCGCCGGCCTAAGTGAACACGCTGCAGATTGCAGATCATTGGAGAGTGCAGATCCCAAAGCTTTTGCATCTCCCGAACTGATCGCGTGCATCAAAGCATCGCTGATATGAGGTTGAGAAACTTCCATTCCCTGGCGCAAACGATCGCATTCTTTGAAAACTGCAGGAGTTGAAAGTCCGGAACTTGAAAGTGCGAGCACCCAGTAATAGCTCCCGCGCGCCAACACTGGCGTTATTCGATCGCCACGTCCGGTGCCGATTGCGGTGCCACCGGAAATAGTGAAAGGAACATCTGCTCCGAGTTGGGATCCGACTTGTTCCATCGCATCTCGCTTGAGTCCCAATGAAAATAATGAGTCGATCGCGACGATCGTGGCACCAGCATCTGCACTTCCGCCCGCCATTCCCCCAGAAATAGGAATCTCTTTCTTGATTGCAATATCAATACCGGTGTCCAACTCGTATGTCTTGAGCATCAGCGCCGCTGCCTTGTAGGCAAGGTTGTCTTGATTCAGTGGTAGAAATTCATTTCGACCTTCAGTGGAAATCCTTATTCCGGGCTCATCGCTGAGTGAGACTTTCAATTCGTCATAGAGCGCAACTGCTTGAAAAACCGTCGCTAAACCGTGGTAGCCATCAGATTGGAGCGGGCCTACCGAGAGTTGGAGATTGATCTTTCCGGGAACTCGGACGACCACTCGCTCTGACATAACGCGAGCGTATTACTCGTCAGGGTTTACTGCCCATCGAGATTGCGCGCGATTGATGCGAAATCTTCGATAGCGAGTGATTCACCACGTGATGTTGGATCAATGCCAACTGCACGAAGGGCGCTCTCCGCAGCAGCCGAGCCACCATAGATTTCCGCGAAGACCGAACGCAGCATCTTTCGTCGCTGTCCAAATGCTCGATCAATCAATGAAAAGGTCTTAGCTCGCAATTGGTCACTTCCCAGTGGTTGGTGACGGACGAACCGCACAAGAGATGAATCAACATTAGGAATCGGCCAGAAAACCGAACGCGATACGGAATCAATCAAGGAGACATCGCTCCACCATGCCGCTTTCGCACTTGGCACGCCATATGCCTCAGTTCCCTTCTTCGCGGCCAAGCGTTCGGCTACTTCAGTTTGAACCATGATGACCCCTGAGGTGATTGATGGAAAGCGCTCCAGAAAATTCAAGAAAACTGGGACAGAGACGTTGTAAGGAAGATTAGCCACTAATTTTGTCGGCGAATCCGGCAATTTGGTAATGCGCAGAGCATCATCATTGATAATCGAAAGTGAATTGTTCGCTGCACCGTGCTCGCGCGCAGTTGTTTGAAGTCGTGCCGCAAGTCGCTTATCAATCTCGACAGCGGTAACGCGTGAGGCAACTTGAAGAATTGCAAGGGTCAACGATCCGATCCCAGGACCGACTTCAACCACATGGTCATTGCCCTCTACAGCTGCTAGGCGAACGATCTTCTGGCAGGTATTGGCATCAATGACAAAATTTTGGCCAAGACTCTTCGAGGGTTTGATATCCAGTTGATCAGCAATCTCGCGAATCTCGGCTGCGCCAAGCAATGTAATGGAATTCATGAGATGAATGAACCAAAGATTCGCTCGCAATTATTTCGCAGCGCAGTTGCCAGAGTCGCCACATCATCGCCCCGTTCTGCAGCTATGGCACGAACGATGGTCGGTATTTGAGCCGGAGTATTCAGAGCGCCACGATGTGGAGCCGGAGCTAAGAATGGTGAATCTGTCTCGACTAAGAGTTGATTGATCGGGACGATCTTTACTGCTTCGCGAAGTTGTGGCGCATTCTTGAAGGTGACCGTTCCAGCGAAAGAGAGGATGTATCCCTTCGCAACACACTCCTCGGCCATCGCGAGATCGCCCGAGAAACAATGGAAGACAGTCTTATCGGGTGCGCCAACTTCAGCCAAAGTGTCGAGTACTTCTCGATGCGCGTCTCGATCATGGATAACCAGGGCTTTCTTTAACTGTCGTGCTAATTCAATATGCCGAATAAAAGAGTCTTTCTGTCTTGCCCGTAATTCGGGCGGGGTTCGGAAAAAATCCAATCCGGTCTCGCCTATCGCACGAACTCTTGCATTCTCTGCTAACTCAGTGATGATCGCGAAATCCTTCTCAAAATCCTCGACGACCGGCGCTTCGTTAGGGTGCAGCGCAACCGCCGCAAGCACGTTCTTTTTCCATATTTCAGCAAGGCTGACGCACCAGCGAGATTGTTCTGCCGAGTATCCAACTTGAACGATGCGGTCAATACCAACTCTTATTGACTCTTCAATCACCGAAGTGACAGCAGGATGATCTGGTGCGGAATCGGTAACTATTTCAAGATGAGCATGTGAGTCGATACAAGGGACCGGAAGTGGCTCTGGTGTTGGAGCCGGCTTGCGATCAAGATCGCGGTTGTGGCGATCGGCCATTTAAGGTTTTGGTTCTTCCAAACGGGGAAAGAGAATCTCGCCCTTGGTCATTGCACTTCCTGGAACCAGCTGGCCCCAACGAGCAACGCCATCGATTCGTTGCGAAGAGAGCGCTCCGAGATCCTTCGCCGCTCCAAGCGAGCTCCATAACTTCTCAGTTGAAATCGGCATGATCGGATGAAGAAGAACCGCAAGTGCACGAAGAGCTTCGGCGGTGTTGTAGAGAATCTCACCTAGTTCTGATTTCCGACTCTCATCCTTTGCAACCGCCCAAGGTTCTCGAGCAGTGACATAACCATTCACCGTCTTACAGAATTCCATGATCGAATTGATTCCGCCTTGAAAATCTAGAGCACAGATCGCAGCATCCGCTGATTTCACAGTGCCAATGAGGGCAGATTCGAGAGCAGAATCGTTGGCGCGACTCGGAACTTTTCCATCACAATACTTCTCGATCATCGCGCCCAATCTCGAGGCGAGATTGCCAAAATCATTTGCCAGTTCACTGGTGTAGCGCGCCGCCATATCTTCCCAAGAGAATGAGCCATCATTCCCAAAAGGGATTGCTCGCATGAAGTAATAACGGAACGCATCGACTCCAAAGTGATCGGTGATATCCGATGGTGCAATTCCCGTGAGTTTGCTCTTGCTCATCTTTTCGCCGCCAACCAGGAGCCAACCGTGAGCAAATACCTTCTTCGGCGTCGGAAGACCTGCCGCCATCAACATTGCGGGCCAGATCACCGCATGAAATCTAAGAATGTCCTTCCCAACTAAATGAACATCGGCCGGCCAGGTTTTGGCGAACTTTTTTCCGCCTTCGCTCTGGGCATCATCGGTAAGTCCCACTGCAGTGGCGTAGTTCAAGAGTGCGTCAAACCAGACGTAGACGACCTGTTTTGTATCCCACGGAACCGGAATTCCCCAGGAAAAAGTTGAGCGCGAGATAGAAAGATCAGAGACACCGCCTTCCAAGAAGGCGACAACTTCATTTCGCGCACTCTCAGGCTCACATGCCGATGGATTCTTTTTGTAATGATCGAGAAGCGGCTGGACGAACGCGGATAGTTTGAAGAACCAATTAGTTTCGCTAACCATCTCGACCGGCCGACTATGAATCTTGCACTTACCGTCATCGAGGTCACCAGGAAGTTTGAATTCTTCGCAGCCAACGCAATATGGCCCCTCGTATTTGCCTTCGTAGATGAAACCTTTCTCCATCAAACCTTGGAGGAATCGCTGCACACGCTCCATGTGTCGTGGCTCTGTCGTGCGAATGAAGTCATCGTTGGCGATCTCTAGATGCTTCCAGACCGGACGCCAGGATTGGTCTACGAGTCGATCGCACCAATCTTGCGGTGCCGAGTTATTTGCCTCCGCAGTTCGCAGGACTTTCTGGCCGTGTTCATCTGTACCGGTCAAGAACCAGACTGATTCACCGCGTTGACGATGCCAACGAGTCAGAAGATCACCAGCAACTGTCGTGTAAGCGTGACCGATATGGGGAGCATCGTTGACGTAATAGATCGGCGTCGTGAGATAGAAAGATTTCTCAGCGGCAGACATAGTGAGATTCTATCTATTTATATTCGACCATGATGTCGAATACTTTTCGCTTCGCGACTTTGCACTCTACGGCCACCATTGAAATAGCCTCTTTTCGCGTAATCCCTGAACGTTCATAACTCTTTACTTTTTCTGCGATCTCTTCCTCCGACAGTTGAGTGTGGGATGGATCAAAACCAGCAATCACTATCGTGAATTCACCGAGCATCTCTTTGCTTAGACTCCACTCCGCCAATTCTTTGAGCGTGCCTCGAATCGTCTCCTCGTACTGCTTGGTCATCTCTCGACAAAGTGCACCTCGTCGCTCGTCTCCGAAAACTTGCCGCGCTGTAGCGATGAATTCTGTGATTCGATGAGGCGCTTCAAAGAAGATCATGGTCCGTTCTTCAAGTGCCAACTCTTCGAAACGATTCTGTCTTGCGCCCTCTGTTTTCGGCACAAATCCTTCGAAACAGAATCGATCAGTCGGTAGGCCAGAAAGTGCGAGTGCTGTGGTGACAGCGCTCGGTCCAGGAATGACGCGCAGTGTGAAGCCTCCATCGATTGCTAGACGAATCGCTCGATAACCGGGATCGCTAATCGTCGGCATACCAGCATCAGTGAGAAGAAGTATGTTCTTCGATTCTTGAAGTGAACGAAGTAGGTCATCCAGGCGCTCTTTTTCGTTTCCTTCAAAGAAGGAGATAACAGTGGCCCGATATTCGATTCCAAGATCCTTGCAGAGTCGCATAAAGCGACGAGAATCCTCAGCCAGAATCACATCAGCCTTGGTGATGGCAGATTTCAGATGATCGGATGCATCGTTGATATTTCCCAACGGAACTGCCGCAATAACGAGTTCTCCCACTCAGGCATTCTCGCATCAGTATCCTTTCATTCATGCGGAAAAAGGCGCTCGCTCTCGCTGCCGTTATTGCTGTTGCAGGGCTGATGCGTTTCATCAATCTTGCCTCCCCCAATGAACTTATCTTCGATGAGGTCTATTACGTCAATGGTGCTCAGGATTATCTGAAAAATGGCGTTGAAACCAAGGATGGAAAGCCTGAATTCGTGGTTCATCCTCCGGTTGGAAAATGGATGATTGCAGCCGGAATCACGCTCTTTGGTGATAACTCCTTTGGCTGGAGATTTAGCGCAGCATTGGTCGGCACCTTATCAATTCTTCTTATTTTCCTTGTGGCTCGAAAACTCTTCTCTTCTTATCTCTTAGGAATGTTCGCGGC
>CAZGMF010000063.1:2236-5530 GCA_964526795.1 uncultured Clavibacter sp. | reverse complement strand
TGTCTTTCCCGGTATCAAGGCGTCAATTCTTGCTTCAGCAGCGCTTGGATTTGCGCTCTGCATTGGTGAATTTACTCTTACATCGCTGCTTCATTGGGACACGTTCCCCACGTGGATTAACGATGTATCTCAAGGAAATGTCTTGGGAGCGATAACACTTTCGATTATCTCACTAGTAGTGCCCGTGACCACATTGACGATTTTCGCATTCGTTCTCACACGTCGGCGTAAGGAGCAAGTATGAGTAAAGAGAAACTTGAGCTTATTGATATTGTGCGCACGTTTAGGGACGTGCATGCTCTCGATTCATTTAGTTTAAGTGTAAAACGCGGTGAGCTCGTCTCTCTACTCGGACCTTCTGGTTGCGGAAAGACAACCGCACTTCGAATCGTTGCGGGCCTGGATCACCAGGATTCAGGAACTATATTTATTGATGGTTCTGACTTATCAGACATACCGACACATCGTCGCAACATGGGAATGGTTTTCCAACAATACTCACTTTTTCCAAACCTTAATGTGAAAGAAAATATCGCCTTTGGTCTCTCGATACGTGGTGTGACCAAGAAGTCTCAACATGATCGAACTCTCGAATTGCTAGAACTCATCGGACTTCCTGGACTGGGCCATCGCCTCCCACATCAACTTTCTGGAGGTCAACAACAGCGAGTCGCGCTAGCTCGAGCACTTGCGTATCAACCCGAAATTCTTCTTCTAGATGAACCACTTTCAGCGCTTGATGCCCAGGTGCGTGTTCAGATTCGCGGGGAGATTCGAAGAATTCAGCGAGACATGGGGATCACGACGATATTTGTGACCCATGATCAAGAAGAGGCGATGGCAATCTCAGATCGAGTAGCTGTTATGAATCATGGTCGTCTGGAACAGATCGACACTCCTGATGCACTTTATAACAAGCCAGAATCACCTTTTGTAGCTTCCTTTGTCGGGATAGTGAATCGAATTCCCGGTAAAATGGTCAGCTCCGAAGAGGTACAAATTCTCAGACAAGAAGTAGCGGTATCAAAGCATTCTCAAATTCGGAGTAAAGGTTCAAAAGTCCATGCGCTCATCAGACCCGAGAATATTCGAGTTGTGTCGCGAAAAGAGAGTCAAGCTTCTCATGGCGTGGTAATTCAGAAATCCTTCCAAGGTCCGAATACGTGGCTTGAAGTCTCGCTTGGCGGATTTGATCCTATCAAACTTCATCTTGAAAGTCGCGAGGCGAAAGAATTTAGCGTTGGCGATGAGATTAGTATCAAGGTGAACGCGGAAAAGATTATGGTGGATGATGTCGCCGAGTGATGACACACGTGGTGTCCGCATCGTTCGCTCAAAATCTAACTCGAAAGGTTGGTGCAATCTTGAGGAAGTATCAGGCGAATCAATTGCAGATATAGAAGGCCAGAGCCTGCTTCAGATTGTGCACTTATCCGATATCCATATCTGCGATGCTCAATCACCGGCTCGAGTTGAAGCTCTTGATAGATATGCAGATCCTCATAATCTATCATCCGCCTTGATTCCTCTAGTTGGAACTTATCGGGCGCAGGAGATACTGACTACTCAAACGTTTGAAGCACTTATTAGGAAGATAAATCGATTCCAAACTGGTCTTGTTAGCAATCGGCCAATTGATGCTGTAGTAATTACAGGAGACGTAATCGATAATGCACAGCAGAATGAGTTAGATTGGTACCTAGAAATCCTCCATGGCGGTGTAGTTATTTCAGATTCAGGAGATCTCTCTAAATGGGAGGGTGCAGCATCCACAGATCCAAATAGATACGATCGAAGTTTCTGGAACCCGGAAGGGACCCCAGAAGGTTGTGAGGATGACTACCCACGTGATCTATATGGATTTCCAGTCATCAAAGGTCTTTTAGAAGTTGTCAGAGCTCCATTCATTTCCGAGGGACTGCGTTATCCATGGTTTAGTACCCACGGCAATCATGATGCTCTGCTTCAAGGAACGGTTCCTGTTAATGATGAGATTGCTACCCATGCAACTGGGTTTGAAAGAATAACCCGATTGAAGCCAGATGTGGATTTGAGAGCGCTTTTTGAGACCTTCGATGAGGTCGGTCCTGCGAGCTATCCCAATAGAGAAATGATTGAATTAGAGACAATTACACCTGATGCTGCTCGTGAACTAAATAAAAAAGATGATTGGATTCAGATTCATAATGATTGTGGTCATGATCATGGATATCGGGATTCTGACAAGAAATACTGGTCGAGAGATATTGGACCAATTCGATTGATCTCTCTCGACACTGTCAATCCTCACGGAGGATGGCAGGGCTCATTAGGTCGTGACCAATTCAATTGGCTCAACGCTGAACTAAGTGATCAGGAGCCACGATTTTTTATCATCCTTTCGCACCATCCGGCGACCACCCTCTTCAATCTCTATGATCCAATCGGAGAGGGTCGAGTCGGTGAAAAGGAAGTCGTTGAGCTACTTCTATCTGAACCGCGAGTAGTAGCCTGGCTTGCGGGGCATCAACATAAACACAGCATTGATTTTCGAACCAATTCCGGTGCTCTTGGTTTCTGGGAGATTGAAACAGCCTCGAATATCGATTGGCCTCAACAAGGCCGCCGAATAGAAGTTATCGAGACAGAGGAGGAAATAGCTATTGTCACTGCTGTCTTTGATCACGTAGGAGACCACGATCCAAATCTCGATACGGCGTTCCCCGATATTGAAACGCTTGCCGGAATTTCAAGGGTTCTGTCGGCAAATGATTGGCAACGACGACATGGAGAATTCTCCCTAGAAAAGAATGCCGGGCTACACAAAGATAGAAACTCTGTCCTTCTGCGGAGAAAGGCATTGATCGGCCTTCATAGGAAATTCGCATAACGTTAACATTGCGGTTGCCTGACTAAGCACGACCTCGCGTCACACTAATGTTCCGTGAGAATCGCCATAGCGACGGAATCGTTCTTACCCACGATAAACGGCGTCACTAACAGCGTCTTAAAAATCTTAGAATTTCTAGATGCCTATGGGCATGATGCGATTGTCATTGCTCCACAGACCTCAGCCTCACCGAAACGTTACTTAGATTTTCCCGTTAAAGGTGTTCCAAGTATCGTGTTTAAGAGGCTCATGCCAATAGGAATTCCACGAATGGCAGTACGCCATTTGATAGAGGGTTTTAACCCGGATGTCGTACACCTTGCATCGCCTGCCATTCTTGGTGGATATGTGGCCAGAGTTGCTAATGATCTAAACATTCCAATTCTAAGTGTTTACCAGACCGATCTTGCTGGATTTGCTCGGCA
>CAZGMF010000063.1:0-2136 GCA_964526795.1 uncultured Clavibacter sp. | reverse complement strand
ACCGGTAGAAGCGAAACATTCTGTCAGAGCATTCAAGAAGCGCTCGCAAGTGGCGTACCAGTTGTCGCACCAAATTCGGGCGGTCCACTCGACCTTTTAACTGAGGGCCGAAATGGAATCTTCTTTGACAGCACAAGCCCCGAGTCTATTACCCAAGCCATCGACACAATCTTTGCGCTAGACCCTGATGAGTTGTCATTCGGAGCGCGAGAGAGCGTTATGCATCGCGATTGGAATTCCATTATGAAAGAACTTATTGATCATTATCGTGCCATATGTCGTAGTTCATCGTCTCAAGGAATCGAGGTAGCGTGAAGATTGTACATATTGCCAACTTTTATAGTGAGAAATCAGGCGGAATCAAAACAACAATTGCTCAATTGGGACGCCTATATCAGAGTCAAGGTCACGAATTCTTCTATATGGTTCCTGGCGCACGCTATTCGGTGGAATCGCAGCCTAACGGCACTCAGATTACTCTTCCTGGATTTCCAATCCCATTCTCTGGGGGTTATCGAATCATTCGTTCGAATCGAGAAGTTCGCAAGCTTCTTTCACTTCTTAAGCCAGAGCGAATAGAAATTTCAGATCGCTTGACCCTGAGAAGAATTGGTCTTTGGGCAAGGCGCAGGTCTATCCATAGCGTTGTTTTTAGTCATGAATCCTTAGAGGAGCTTGTCAAACGTTTCATGCCATGTAAATTTGTTCTGCGATTTGTCGAATGGCATAACGCAAGAGTTGCGAGGAGCTTTGATTGGGTTATTGTCTCAACTGAGTTTGCGGCGCGCGAGTTTAGAAAACTCAACATCGCAAATTTGAAGAAGGTTCCCCTGGGAGTTGATCTGGAGACTTTTCAACCCATGCGAAGAAATCTAGATTTACGTAAAAAGCTTTTGCAAGGCGAAGAAATCCTTATGGTTCATTGTGGAAGGCTTTTCATTGAGAAGAATCCGGAGCAATCGTTTCGCACTTTCCAAGAGCTTCGCCGACAAGGAATGCGAGTGCGATTGATTTATGTCGGGATGGGCCCTTTATATCCACGTTTGATGAAGTTGGCAGAAGGGCAGCACGTTGAGTTTCTTGGCTATGTCGTGAGCCCACTCAAAGTGGCGGAGATCCTAGCTTCTGCTGATGTCGTATTGGCTCCTGGTCCGCACGAAACCTTCTGTCTGGCGGCCCTTGAGGCTCTTGCCTGTGGCACGCCAGTAGTGGCATCCAGTCGAAGCGCGGTAGGCGAAATCCTTCACAATGACCGTGGAATGATTTTGGGCGGGATTTGTGGTGATGATCCGGTCGAATGGGCAAGTGCAGTTAATCGACTTCTACATCAAAAAGGTTTGCGCGAGAATTGTCGAAGTCGAGCGGAGAATTTTCCCTGGTCTTCAACTATCAGTAATTTGATATCTACACATGATGGCATCGCCGCATGAAACGCCCCCTGACATTCGCGATACTCGGAGATAGCGCCGCAAGTGGGGTTGGAGATTACGACGAATCTGGAAGACCGCGCGGGTGGTGTTATCACCTAGCACAATCTTTTCATGATCCAATTCATATCATCAGTGTTGCTCGACCAGGCGCTCAGTCTCGTGAAGTAATTGAAGTTCAACTCCCCAAAGTACTTCCATATGCTCCTGATATTGCAGCACTTATCGTGGGAGGAAATGACGCACTTAGAAATGGCTTTAGTCCGATAGTTCTATACCAAAATCTTCGAACGTCAATTATAGAAATGAAGAAATCTGGAACTGAAATTTTGATGTTTCAACTTCATGATCCCACCGAGATAGTTCCGCTTCCACGATTACTACAAAGAGTATTGCGCAGGCGAATTGATGCCGTGAACGAAGTCTATGAGAGACTTTGTAAGGAATTCGAAGTTGTCTTCTTAAACACCAGGAGTTTAGAGGGAATATATTCACCTGAGCTTTGGCATTTTGATCGAATGCATCCAAGTTCCTTTGGCCATCAGACGATTGCTCACCATTTCCGCGAGTTGCTTGCGGTTCGAGGATGGAATTTCAATCAAATGAGACCCGCTCCCTCCCAAAGCATGGCGAGAAAAGAGAAGATGCTTTGGATGTTAAGAAATGCAACACCGTGGTTCTTGAAGAGAAGTGTTGATTTGCTACCAGC
>CAZGMF010000062.1:0-5643 GCA_964526795.1 uncultured Clavibacter sp. | reverse complement strand
ACTAGTTCAAATGCATGCTGGCAACTAGTGCATTCATATTGGTAGGTCGGCACGAGCAATATCTTAGAGTTGAGCCCCGAGACGAGCGAATCGAGCGAGCGAATGATCTTCTCTTTCTTGCATGTAGCGATGGCAACGTTGACCATCGGCTCTCTATTCGCAATCTCATTTCTCATACCTGAAAAATCTGGTCAAATCTCTTTATCTTCTCGAGTAAGAAGACTTGTTCCGGTCTTTGCCGTGATCTGGTTCGTAACTTCACTGGGAAATTTCATTGCGACTTTGGCGAACCTTTTCGATAGGGCATTCTTCAGCGTCATCGATGTGACCACAATACGTTCGTTTGCTACGCAGACTTCACTCGGACGACTTCTCTTCTTAGAAATTTTCGCCTCACTCATAGTTGCGATATTTATTCCGGTTGTGAAAAAGGTAGGCGGTGCGCTCTGGCTTCTTCTCATCGCCATTATTGGTGTGAGTGCGCCAGTATTTGAGAGTCATTCAAGTTCTCTTGGAAACCACGGCCTGGCGATTGGTTCCCTTGTCATTCACGTTCTTGCGATTGTTCTCTGGATCGGTTCTGTTTCTGCATTTGCAATGATGAATCAAGCAGAGAAGGAAGTAGCCAAACCTCGTGTATCGGTGATAGCTCACTGGTCGTCGATTGCGATCGTCCTCAGCGGAATTGCAAATGCTTGGAGCAGACTTCGATGGAGTAGTGAGTGGTTCTCGACCTATGGAGCCTTGATCTTGACGAAGTTTGTGCTCCTTGTTCTTGTTCTCCTTGTTGCTCGAAAGATTCGCAAAGGGTCAAATCTCGAGAATTTGGTGAAGGTTGAACTCGGTGTGCTCTTTCTCATTATGGCAATTGGATCGATTCTCAATCGCTTTATTCCTATAAGAGATGCAGCCTCTGGAAACGATCCTGCATTGCAACTGATCGGCGTAGCAATGCCTGCTGCTCCAACACTTGCTCGCGTTTCTTGGGCATACGAAGCAGACGGATTGATTCTTGGAATATTGATTTTCGTCACGGCGCTTTACATCAAAGGCGTTCTTACTTTGTCGCGCCGGGGTGATCATTGGCCAAAGGGAAGAACAATCTCGTTCGCAATCGGGATTGCGCTTCTTGACTTTGCCACAAATGGCGGGATCGGCTTTTATGCTCGTTTTTCATTCCAATTCCACATGATGGCCCACATGATGTTGAGCATGATTGTTCCAATCGCTCTGGTTCTCAGCGCCCCAATAACGCTTGCGTTGCGAGCACTCCCGAGTGGAAGAGACGAAGGAGAACGTGGCTTGAAAGGCCTTTTGGTCACCATGCTTCATTCCCTACCCACACGAATCGCAACTCATCCGATTGTGGCGCTTGCAATCTTTGATGGCTCCCTTTTCGCACTTTATTTCACGCCACTTTTTGGTGAACTCATGACTAGTCACTTCGGGCATCTCTTCATGACCTTCCATTTCCTGGCAGCAGGATTACTTTTCTTTCACGTCATTGTCGGAATCGACCCCAACCCGCGAAAGGTTCACCACTTGGCGCGCGTTGTCATTCTGCTTGCAGCCATCAGCATTCACGCCTTCTTTTCAGTGGCATTGATGTCAGCAAACTCGCTTGTCGATAATGGCTATTACCAAATGCTGCAACGACCGTGGGCAACCAATCTTCTTGAAGATCAAAAAGTTGGTGCTGCAATCGGTTGGGCTATGGGCGAAATTCCGATAGTCGTGGCTCTCATCGCAACCTTCATTCAATGGATGCGCAGTGATGATCGCGATGCCAAGCGCGCGGATCGAAGGTCTGATATCGAGCTTGCGGAGTACAACGCATATTTGACTGGTTTGGCAGATCGGGAGAAAAATTCTTAAGGAGAAGTTGATCTCACTGTTCAGTAGTATGGCGAGATGGACTCGTTGCTAGAACTACCTGAGGAGTATCAGGCCCTTCGAGAGAGCGTTCGAGCCTTAGCCGATAAGAAGATCCAACCATTTGCGCATGATGTAGACCTCAATGCTCGCTTCCCACAAGAAGCGCTCGATGCACTTCAATCTGCTGGCCTTGCTGCCGCACATGTCCCAAGTGAATACGGAGGCCAAGGTGCTGATTCACTTGCAGTCGTCATAATTATTGAAGAGGTGGCACGTGTCTGTGCCTCATCATCACTGATTCCAGCAGTGAACAAACTTGGCTCTGTTCCATTGATGTTGGGCGGAAATAAAGATCAGAAGAAGCGCTGGCTTACAGAATTAGCGAAAGGTCGAGGTTTTTCCTATTGTCTTTCCGAATCAGAGGCAGGCTCTGATGCTGCTTCGATGAAGACTCGTGCGGTTCGCGATGGAGATATGTGGGTAATAAACGGAAGCAAGAAATGGATTTCTCACGCCGGAGTCTCTGATTTCTATACCGTCCTGGCGAGCACCGATCCGGAGAATCGAGCAAAAGGAATAACCGCATTTGTTGTCGAGAAGAGTGACTCAGGAGTTTCTTTCGGTGCCCATGAGAAGAAGATGGGTTTCAAAGGTTCACCTACGCGCGAGGTGTACTTCGACAATGTTCGAATCGGGGACGACCGACGTATTAGTGACGTTGGAGCAGGCTTTGCACTTGCGATGAAGACACTGGATCACACACGAATCACAATTGCGGCCCAAGCACTTGGAATTGCACAAGGTGCTTGTGAGGTCGCCACTAAATACGCGCACGAGCGGAAACAATTCGGTAAGGCGATCTTCGATTTCCAGGCAGTCCAATTCATGTTGGCAGATATGGCGATGGAAATCGCGGCAGCGCGACAACTGACTTATCTTGCGGCATCCAAAAGTGAGAATGAAGCCAAGGATCTAACTTTCTTCTCTGCAGCATCAAAATGTTTTGCCACCGATGTTGCGATGAAAGTGACGACCGATGCTGTGCAGGTCTTGGGCGGATATGGGTATGTCAGTGATTACCCGGTTGAGCGGATGATGCGAGATGCGAAATTGACTCAGATCTACGAGGGAACTAACCAGATTCAACGTCTGGTGATGGCGCGCAATCTCGACTCAGTGATCTAGAAGCGGACGATTTTTGTCGGAGTGACAGCAGCATTCACACTTTGATCATGCTCTTCGATAGGTAGCGTTTCACTGAGTAGCTCAACATCATTGATAAGGGCGACTTTCCAAGCCGAAATTCCAGCGAGTGCTCGATCATAGGAACCGCCACCTTGCCCCAGTCTGTTTCCGCGGTGATCGACAGCAAGGGCAGGAACAATAATCAGATCTATCTGGCCTAGATATGAATCTCCGATTGGTTCATCGTGATTGCGGTGGCGGAGTAGTTTGCCGGGCTTACCATCCCATTTCACCCAACTTAATGTTCGATCCGGATTCATTCTTGGCAGAAGGAGAATTTTCTTTTCGGCGATGACTATGTCATTGAGTGATCGCGTATCTGGTTCTTCGCCATACGATGCATAGGACGCCACTAACTTTGCGTTCTGGAATTCTGGAGTTGCAACCAGGAGATTCCAATCCGATGATGGAGTGGATTCACGTCGTGATCTTCGAATTCTTGATCTGAAATCTTGCTTCGCGGAATCCACGGGATAAGCGTAAGTACAAAGTAAGGTTGAGTCGTGAGCGAAACAATCAAAGTTGGGGAGATGGCAAGCGCACTTCTCCTTCTTGCCAAGCCGCTGAGCGCATTTGATATGCCGTTACTTGATGCTCATGGTGCGACTTTGGCCGAGGATGTAACCGATGGCGATCGAGTTTTTCTCAAATCAGGTTCGCGGATTCGTGCGACGCAGATCGGACTTGCCGCCTCATTAGGGCTTGATCATCTCCCGACTCGGCCCCAACCTCGAGTTGTTGTCATATCCGCTGGTGCCGACCTGGTCGAGCCGGGACATGCACTTGCTAACGACAATGAGGAATATGAGGCAAATTCGTGGCTTTTGACCACAGCGATGAAAGAGGCGGGAGCGGTGGGCTACCGAGTCCACACCATTCCAGAGACTGCTGATTCATTGAAATCTGTCATCGAAGATCAACTCGTTCGTGCCGATTTGATCGTGATTTGTGGCGAAAGCCATGACGAATCATTCGATTTGATCTACTCCGTACTTCAAACATTAGGAGAGGTACGAGAAGTCCTTCCCTTGATTGAAGGAACGGGAAGGCATGCTTTTGGAACCATCGGTCCTGATAAGACTCCTGTCGTTGCTCTACCGGGCGATCCGATTGCTGCCTACATCTCACTTGAACTTTTCGTCCGTCCAATGGTCCGCAGCATGATGGGTTTGTATGACATTCATCGTCCGGTGACGAAGGCAACGCTCACAAACGATGTCGCTGGAGAGCTCGGCAAACACGCTTTCATTCGGGCAACTATGTCGACAACATCTGGCGACAGGCGAACGGTGACGGCTCTTGAAAACCAAGGTGATCTGGCGGCGCTATCTGATGCCACTGGTCTTGTTATCTTGGGTGATCAGATGAGTGGAGCAAAGGCAGGAGATGAAGTTGAAGTCCTTTTGCTCGAACGAAGGTTCAACTAGATGGCTCGCATTTCCCGACAACAATGGCCGTTGGTACTTAGCGACGGAGACCTGACACTTCGAACATTGAGATTACGGGATCGACGTGAATGGCTTACGACTCGAAAGAAGAATCGCGAGTATCTCTCACCATGGGAAGCTACTTCGCCGATTGCCGAAGAGAGCAAGAATCTGCCGACCTTCTTCGAGATGATCCTTCATTTCAATCGGGAAGCGCGTGCGGGAAGATCTTTGACACTTGCTATCTGGTATGACCAACGACTCGTTGGCCAGATCACTCTCGGCGGAATCTCGTATGGTGCATATCGCGGCGGACATATTGGCTATTGGATCGCCGAGGACTATTCCAATCGCGGCCTCACGACTCGCGCCGTTAGGGAACTCACCAGCTATGCGATGGAAGAACTTCGCCTCCATCGCATCGAGATTTCTTTGCGGCCAGAGAATGCCGCATCCAAACGCGTCGCTGAGAAAGCTGGTTATTCCTTTGAAGGTTTAAGGCCGCGTTATTTGCATATCGATGGAAGTTGGCGTGACCACATCACATTCGTAAAAGAGAATCCGAGGATCTAGAAAAGCAAATCGGAAATCCCAAAGTTTTCGACATTCTCCCTTTAGGGTTGGCAACCATGGGTTCAGGTTTGGTCTACATCATCATCGTTGGTATGTGGATCTCTTATTTCCTGCCGCGCTGGATCTCCAATCATGATGAAGTTTCCGGTCGTTCTATGGAGCGATTTGCAGATGCGATGAAGAAAGTAGGAAGTACCACCGGAAAAATCACGATTGATGTCGATGAATTAATCGGCCGACGCAAGAGTCAATTGATAACGAGAAGAATTCTTTTCACATCAATAATCGGATTCACAGTTCTTGTTGCTCTATTTATCTTGGTCGGACTTATCTCGCCCGTCATTCTTACTATTCCTATCTCTTCGTTTGCTCTCTATCTTGTTCATGCTCGTCACCAGATTCAAACGGTTACCGAAGAGATGGAACTTGCCAAAAACGCTCAGCAGATGGAAGAGAAGAAATCCAAAGAAGGGTATTCCGAACTCATTGCTCGTTCGAAACGTGCTGCACAACAACTGACTAT
>CAZGMF010000061.1:1794-6043 GCA_964526795.1 uncultured Clavibacter sp. | reverse complement strand
GATCGAATCTGGGAGTTAGAGACCTGGGGCGCACTCTTTGATCGCACTAAAGATGGCCGAATTTCACAACGTAACTTCGGTGGTCATGAATTCCCGCGTTTAGCGCACGTTGGAGATCGAACCGGACTTGAACTTATTCGCACCATGCAACAAAAGATTGTTGCAATGCAGCAGAAAGATAAGGCCGAACACGGCGATGCAGAGAAGTTCATCAAGGTCTTCTCCGAACTCACCATCACTTCAATTCTCAAAGATGGTAAGAAAGTTTCCGGCGCTTATGGATATTGGCGCGAGAGCGGCGACGAAGTTCTCTTCGAATCCCCCGCAGTCATCCTTGCCACAGGCGGAATTGGAAAATCATTTAAGATCACATCCAACTCTTGGGAAGGCACAGGAGATGGTCATGCTCTTGCGCTGAAAGCCGGATCCGCGCTGGTTGATATGGAGTTCGTCCAATTCCATCCAACCGGCATGGTCTGGCCACCATCGGTGCGCGGAATCTTGGTTACCGAATCGGTTCGAGGCGATGGTGGAGTTCTTACCAACAATAAGGGTGAGCGCTTCATGTTCAATTACATTCCCGATGTCTTTAAGGATAAATACGCTGACAACGAAGCGGAAGCAGATCGCTGGTATAAAGATCAGAATAACAACCGCAGACCGCCAGAACTTTTGCCCCGAGATGAAGTAGCGCGCGCGATCAACGCAGAGGTCAAAGCAGGTCGAGGCTCAGAACATGGCGGCGTCTACCTTGATGTCTCGAAGCGACTTCCGGCCGATGAAATCAAGCGTCGTTTGCCTTCAATGTGGCATCAATTCAAAGAATTGGCCGATGTCGATATCACTGAATCTCCGATGGAGGTTGGTCCTACCTGTCATTACGTTATGGGTGGCGTGAAAGTCGATCCCGATACTGCGGCAGCGCACGGAGTTCCCGGACTTTTTGCCGCCGGTGAAGTTGCTGGCGGAATGCATGGCTCGAATCGTCTTGGCGGAAACTCACTCTCTGATCTGCTTGTCTTTGGTCGTCGAGCCGGCGCTGGTGCGGCGCAGTATGTGAAGAGCCTGAAAGATAAATCGCCAGAAGTTTCATCGAAAGAAATAGAGAAGGCGCACGAACATCTCAACGCGCCTTTCACACGTGAAGGTTCAGAGAATCCGTATTCGCTTCATCAAGAGTTGCAACAGGTGACCCAAGACCTCGTCGGAATCATCCGCAATGAGGGCGAACTCAAGGATGCGTTGAAAAAGTTAGAGAATATTCGTTCCCGCGCTGAGAAAGTAAAGGCGGTCGGGGGAAGGGCATTTAATCCCGGCTTCCATCTTGCGATCGATTTGGAGAATATGTTGATGGTTTCGGAGGCAATCGCTCGCTCCGCGCTGGAGCGGGAAGAGTCTCGTGGCGGACACACTCGCGATGACTATCCAAAGATGGACTCACAATGGCGTCAGTACAACCACCTGAGCACTTGGGGCGGAAAGAAAATAGATGTCGAAGCGGATAAGGCTGCGATGCTCCCCGACGAACTTCTTGGATTATTCGAGATGGATGAGTTGAAGAAATATTTCACCGAAAAGGAACTCGCGAAAGGTGGGAAGTAAATGACCCGCAAAGTGAAGATGCGCATTTGGCGCGGCGATTCCACTTCAGGTGATTTCAAGGAAGTTTCGGTCGATGCCAACGAGGGAGAAGTAGTCCTTGATGTGATCCATCGAGTTCAAGGAACTCAGATGCCAGATCTCGCTGTTCGTTGGAACTGCAAAGCCGGTAAATGTGGCTCATGTTCGATGGAAATAAACGGCAAACCGCGATTGGCATGTATGACGCGAATGAATGTATTCGCAGAAGACGAGACCATCACAGTCACCCCGCTGCGTGCCTTCCCCGTCATTCGCGATCTCGTCACCGATGTTTCCTTCAACTACAAGAAAGCGATGGAGGTTCCAGCTTTTGAAGGTCCGACTGATCTCAAACCGGGCGAATATCGAATGCAACAAGTAGATGTGGAACGAAGCCAAGAATTCCGTAAGTGCATCGAATGTTTCCTCTGCCAAGATACTTGCCACGTTATTCGCGATCACGAAGAGAATAAGAAATCTTTCGCAGGCCCACGCTTCTTTATACGAATTGCCGAACTTGATATGCATCCGCTCGATCGACTTCGTAACCGAAAGCAGAAAGCCCAAGAAGAGCATGGGCTTGGGATGTGCAATATCACCAAGTGCTGTACTGAAGTTTGTCCAGAACATATCCGAATCACTGACAACGCCATCATCCCGATGAAGGAACGTGTTGTGGATGTTAAGTACGATCCGATTCGATGGCTTGGTTCCAAGATTCGTAAACGGGAGGGAATTGAATAATGAAACTGCTCCTTCGCTGGGCAGTCCTTGCATTATCTTTCTGGATCACAACCTTTATCGTTAGCGGAATTCAAATAAGAAGTGGCGCCTGGAATTACTTCTGGGTCGCTGCGCTCTTTGGCGTGATTAATACCGTCCTTGGCTCAATTCTCAAATTACTGACTCTTCCTGCCGTACTTCTTTCCTTTGGACTATTCATCTTCGTCATCAATGCGGCGATGCTGATGTTGACCGATCGCTGGAGCGACACTGTCACTATTGATTCGTTTGGTAGCGCTCTCCTTGGAAGTTTGATCATCAGCTTGTTGTCTGGGCTAATAAATAAAATAGTGAAGCGGGCGTGAAAAAGCTCGCCTACGTAGCGGCAGGAGGAACTCTTGGTTCCTTCACGAGGTATCTCTTCACCGAGAGTATTTCGCGTTATTTGATCGCGATCTTTGCCGTGAATATTCTCGGGGTTGCAGTAGCAGGGATTATTGCTTATCGAGTGAAGCCGAGTGCGACATCAGAGATCTTCTGGATATCAGGCTTTGCGGGTGGATTTACGACCTTCTCGTCGGTTGCGCTCATCTATAGCCAATCCGAAACCTGGAGAGGCTTTATCTACTTCTTCGCCATGGTTCTTGTAAGTCTTGCAGTACTCCGATTCATCTCGCCGAAAGTGGAGTCATGAGGCTTCTGTATTTCCTTCTGGGTGCCGCAATCGGCGCAAGTACTCGATATGCCATTGTTGAGTTTTTTAGGTCGAGCTATAAGTTTCCGGTTGGAGTTCTGATAGCCAATATTTCAGGGTCATTCATTCTAGGTATGACAACATCCAGCAAAACGACGATTGCTTATGGCTTAATGGGATTTTGTGGCGCACTTACGACATGGTCAGCTTTCGCACTCGATCTACATAAGAGTCTTCAGGTCAAGAATGCTCGCTCTATGCTCGTGAACCTATTTCTCAACTATGGCCTCGGAATCGGCGCTGCCATGCTCGGAATCTGGATTCAGGGATAATCTGAGGATGTTCCGAAGAAATCAATTCGTTGTTGGGTTACTGCTTATGAGCATCGTCTTGAGTGGTTGCAGTACCAGCAAGGCAAAAAAGGACCTTTTCGTTCCTAGTTTCTGTGACCGAACCACGATTCTTTCGGCCCTACCAAGTGAATTGAAAGAAGCAAAATGGATTAATACGCCATGGGAACCAGCAGAGGGCACCGATCTCGCTGCAGCGCTGGGCGAAGGGGGAATTGCGTGCTCATACGGCCTACAGGAAGCAGAGATTGGAACCACCATTCTCTGGTCGCCTGATGATGAGTTTGTTTTCAACGAGCAATCTCTCCAGTGGAAGAAAGATGGACAGCAACCAATCGATCTTCCAGATCTAGATGAATCAGCGGCTTTTGTTCGGACTGAGGGCACTGAGGGTTCGGGGGAATATCACGTTTGGTCGATCAATCTCCTCTATAAGGGTATTTGGATTCAAGTAAACGCGACTTTTACTAATTCAGTCGAAAAGATGATGCCGTTAGTGAAAGCGGCAGTAGCGTCACTTCGCAACAAGGAACAGATGATAAGTGAAAATATCTCTGGTTGCTATGCGGCAATGGTGGATGGTGATCTATTGACTATGAATTTAGATCAACAAGATCGGAATATCGTTGTTGCCGATCTCTATTTTGGCTACAGCAAGAAGGACTCTTCGCAAGGAAGGATGTTTGCTAACTACACCAACGGCGTTCTCAACGGGATCTATGAAGTTCATCTTTTTAATGAGACGAAGAAGAGCGAGCTTTTCTTCAAAGGTGACAAGAGTGGATTCAACGCTGCTACAGGGCCCATGGAGACTGTAAACGGAGAGTTGAAATTCAAACGTCCTCTGCAACTGATCTGGGAT
>CAZGMF010000061.1:0-1694 GCA_964526795.1 uncultured Clavibacter sp. | reverse complement strand
GATTCCTTCCGCGTAAGCTTCTTTTCGAGCCTTGGCACAATCATGAACATCCATGCCCAGCATGTGTCCCGTTCCATGAACTGTCCAACGACGATGCAGTCCAACATCCTTCTTCAATGATTCCTCTGCTGAGATAGGGAGCACTCCCATCTCTTCCAGACCTTTTGCAATAACTTCCATCGCTGCATTGTGAAAATCGCGGAATTTTGCACCTGGTTTTACAGCTCGGATTCCTGCCTGCTGCGCTTCGTATACCAAGGTGTAGAGCTTTCGTTGAGCTGGTGAGAATTTGCCATTGATGGGGAGCGTGCGAGTGATATCTGCCGTATAGAGAGATTCAACTTCAACGCCGGCATCAATCAGAATCAGTTCACCATTCTTTAACTCTCCATCATTTCGAATCCAATGAAGAATGCATGCGTGTGATCCAGAAGCAACGATGCTGTCATAGCCCAAGTCATTTCCTTCATATCGAGCGCGAGTGAAGAAGGCTCCTTCGACAAGTCTTTCGCCCCTTGCCTTACCGACGGAGGCCGGAATCGCCTTAATCATGTCTTCAAAACCACGATGGGTTACATCGATAGCGCGTTGCATCTCAGCAATCTCGAAAGCATCTTTGATTAGGCGCGCTTCTGAAATCCACACTGCAAAATCATCATCTTTGACATGCGCGGCAATGCAGGAATCAACATAACTATCTTCACCGCGAATAGTGAGCGTTTCTCTTTTGGAAGCAAGGAAATCTGCAAGTGAATCGATATGTCGAACAGTTACCGCATAAGCAAACTCAGTCTCTTCAAGCGTCATGCGTCGACCGACCCAGAATTCGCCATGTTGACGGTGGCGGTAGAACTCTTCGCTGGCTTCACGGGGAGAGCGGGGGTGGATAAAAAGAAGCGAGTCGTGTCCAGATCCACTTGGCTCAAGAATAAGAACCGAATCAGGAACTGCATCACTACCGTTTATTCCAGTGAGCCAAGCAAATGCCGTATGTGGTCGGAATCGATAATCGGTGTCGTTGCTGCGAACCTTGAAAGTTCCAGCAGGAATAACGAGTCGGATCCCAGGGAAGGCTTTCGACAATTTCTCACGACGTTGAGATGCAAATTCAGCAACAGCGCTCTTCTTCAAACCAACAAGTGGAGATGGAGCCCATCCTTGTTCCATGAATTTCTTGAGCGCCTCAGGTGTGGGGATGTCATAGTTCGTCTGCTCGCGCTTAGGGACTCCATTATTGAAAGTCATTTTCTGAGGGTACTGCCATCGGATACAGTGAACCAAATGACAACAGGGAACTTCACAAGCAAAGATTTATTGGCCCAAGAAGAGAGTGTGCGACTCGATCTCATTACCAATAGGGAGTTAGTTGAGATTGGCATGCTCGGGGCCGAGATTGCATCAGCGCGATCACTCCCCATCGCTCTTGAAATTCGCCATGGAGATTGGACTGTATTCAAAGCGGCACTACCCGGATCCAAACCGGAAAATGACGGCTGGATAAATAGAAAAGCCCGCGTCGTAATGTTGACGGGTCACTCCACGATATTTGAACGAGTACGCGCTGAGGAGATGTCGATCGATTGGCATAAAGAGCACGGCGTTGTTGATGAAACCCATGCGATCCATGGCGGAGGAATTCCGTTAACCACCAAAGGTGGAATTCTCACAGGCGTAATGGTGATCAGTGGTCTGCC
>CAZGMF010000060.1:0-6152 GCA_964526795.1 uncultured Clavibacter sp. | reverse complement strand
AAGATGGTGGCGAAGCGGTTGCTTATCCGATTACACGTCGTCAGAAACTTCTCGTCGAAGAAGGTTCAAAGGTCGGCGTAGGTCAACAGCTTGTCGTAGGCGCCATCGATCCGAAGCAGGTTCTTCGAATCCTTGGTCCGCGTGCAACTCAGGCCCATCTCGTCAATGAAATTCAGGCTGTTTATCGCTCTCAGGGCGTCAGCATCCACGACAAGCACATTGAAATCGTCGTGAAGCAGATGCTCCGTCGCATTACAGTCCTTGAACCAGGAAATACTGATCTACTTCCGGGTGAGTTGGTTGACCAACTTCGCTTCCAGTCTGCAAACCGCGAAGCGGTTCAAAAGAGTGGCAAGGCTGCATCTGGTCGTCCAGAACTTATGGGAATCACAAAAGCATCGCTTGCAACTGAATCATGGTTGTCTGCAGCATCGTTCCAGGAAACAACTCGTGTCCTTACCGATGCAGCACTTCAAGAGAAGAGCGATCCATTGCTCGGTCTCAAGGAGAACGTCATCATCGGCAAGCTCATCCCAGCAGGTACTGGTTTGGCTCGCTATCGCAACATTCGCGTCGAACCAACCGAAGAGGCGAAGGCAGCGGTCTATGCCGCTTATGACCAATATGACTATGCACCATTTGAATCAACAGGTTCAGGTGAAGCGGTCCGTCTCGATGAGTTTGATTCGGGTTCTCGCTAATCTCGTCATTACTAAAGAAGCCCCGGCTAGAAATAGTCGGGGCTTTTTCTATGGCTTTAAGACTATACGAATCGGATTGCCGATCTTCTGCTCAAGTTTCTCCAACGCTCTTTTTGCTTGATCAAGCGGAAGTATTTCGGAGATAGATTTTGAGAGATCTAATTTTCCTTCACTGACGAGGGCGACAAGTTCGCGAGTATGTTCTGGTTCTGATCCGTAATGACCAAGGATCTGGGTGCGCATATAAGTAAAAGCCATATCGTTTGGAATCGTGATCGGCTCATTTGCAATTCCAACGATGACTAGGCGACCTTGCTCTCCCAGAAGCGAGAGCGCCTGTTTTCGCACCGGCGTCACGCCAGCGAAATCGAAGGCGGCGTTGAGGCCGCGAAACTTCTTCAACTCCGGATCGCTCGGATCAAAGCAGTGTGTGGCGCCTACTTCGAGGGCTTTCTTGCGGGCATCCTGGCGTGGGTCGATAGCGATGATGGGCGAGCAGCCGATGATTCTGAGCAACTGGACGGCATGAATCCCAAGCCCGCCCACTCCGAAGACTGCGACTGATTCGCCGCGCTTCATCTGTGCAGTCGATGTGATAGCGGCCCACGGAGTAGAAACTGCATCAGGAATGATCGCGGCTTGCTCGAAGGGCAGTGAATCGGGGATCTTTACCAACAACTCTTCTTTGGCGATCACATATTCTGCAAAACCACCATCGTAATCAAAACCTAGAGTGGTGATCTGGCCACTTTCATTTCGTTCGCCGGCGATCACAACAACTCGATCTCCGACTTTGAATCTTGTTACGCCCTCGCCACAGTGATCAATCGTGCCAGCTACTTCATGTCCGAGTGTGACTTCATCACCACGTAGATATCCCGGTGAGAGCGTGCCATCGAGGAAATGGACATCAGAGAGACAGACTCCGGCAGCGCCGACTTTAATTCGAACATATCCCGGTGGAGTATCAGGAATGGGAATCTCGCGAATTGAAAATTCGCGGGTTGATACCGTGATCCTTCCGGCTTTCATGGGATCAATCCTGCTGCACGATTGATCAAGATATTGACTCCCATTCCGAATCCTTGAAATGCAGGATTGCTGGTCTGTCCGGCGCGATAGCGAGCCCAGATTTGTTGAATGATCACTGCCAGACGGAAGAGGCCGAAGATCTCATAGAAGGTGAAGTCATCACATCGTCTGCCACTTAATTCAAGATAGGTTGCGATGAATTCTTTGCGCGTTGGCATGCCATCAAGATGACTTGGCTGCCTGCGCAAGGAAGCAAATCCCGGCTCATCGTCTTTATCGATCCAATAAGCAAGAGCTGATCCCAGATCCATCAGCGGATCACCGACGGTGGCCAACTCCCAATCCAGCACCCCGGCTAGCTTTTTTGCGCTCAAATCAAAGACCATATTGTCGATGCGCCAATCACCGTGGATGATGCATGAGGCAACATCATCTGGCTTATGCCTATCCAACCAATTCATGACATCTTCACCATCGGGAACATCATCAGTTAGCGCATTGCGGTATCGCTTTGACCAACCCTCGACTTGGCGCGCGACATATCCGGTGCCTTTATTGAGTTCACTTAAGACCGAAGCATCAACGGAATGGAGTTGGGCCAGACCTGAGACAAGGGATGTGGCCATGACGGAGATAGCGCTGTTACTGAGATCGTCTGGAACATCACGACGGAAGATCTCACCGGCAATCCGCTCCATCACATAGAAATCAGAACCGAGAATCGAATGATCGTCGCAGAGCGCAATCACTTTCGGTACCAGGGGATAGACCGGCTTTAATCGTGATTGGATCAGAAACTCTCGCTTCATATCGTGCGCGGAGACTGCTTTGGTCCCAACCGGTGGACGACGGAGAACTAATTCACGATCAGGATATTTCAAGAGATAAGTTAGATTGGATGCGCCACTTCGGAATTGCTGAACCTCTGGCACTTCTTTTTCATCGATGAATTCTGAAAGCCAGCGGTGGACCTTTCCGATATCAAAAGAATCTTCTTGTCTAACCGGAGTGAGATCACTCATGGCAGATAAGACTTGAGTTCTAACCTTGCGATATCGCGGAGATGAACTTCATCTGGGCCATCAACGATGCGAAGCGTGCGAATGCCGGCATACATTGCGGCAAGTGGAGTGTCCTGGCTGACACCGGCTCCACCGTGAACTTGAATGGCGCGATCGATGATCTCCTGAGCCATTCGTGGAACGACAACTTTGATCGCAGCGATTTCCTTGCGCGCCGCCTTGGCCCCTTGATTATCAATAATCCACGCTGCTTTCAGCACGAGAAGGCGGGCTTGCTCGATATCGATTCGCGCTTGGGCTATCCACTCTTGGATGACACCTTGTCGCGCGAGTTCTTTGCCAAAGGGTGTGCGAACCATGCTTCGCTTGATCATCAAAGATAAGGCTCGCTCTGCCATTCCGATGGCTCGCATGCAATGGTGGATACGTCCTGGTCCAAGTCGTGCTTGAGCCAGTGCGAAACCTTCGCCCTCTTTGCCGATCAGGTTCGAGAGCGGGACTTTGACATCGGTAAATGAGATTTCAGCATGGCCATGTTGATCGACATAACCGAGAACGTTGAGATTGCGGATGACTTTCACGCCAGGGGTGTCGATGGGAACAAGCACCATGGATTGTTGGTGATGATCATCGGCTTCGGGATTGGTCTTGCCCATCACGATCAAGATCTTGCATCGCTCATCCATCGCGCCAGTCGTCCACCACTTCGTTCCATTGACAATGTAGTGATCACCATTTCGGGAGATGCTGGTGCGGATATTTCTGGCATCACTGGAGGCAACATCTGGTTCGGTCATAGCAAAACCAGAGCGAATCTCGCCGTTGAGAAGTGGCTCGAGCCATCTCTTCTTCTGTTCTTCACTTCCGAACATGTCGAGCAATTCCATATTTCCCGTATCCGGTGCCGAACAATTCAAAGCTTCTGGAGCGATATCCGGTGACCAGCCAGTGATCTCTGCCAAGGTTGCATAATCAGTGACATTCAAGCCATGCTCCAGGTGCGGCAAGAAGAGATTCCACAAACCTTGAGCGCGCGCCTTTTTCTTCAACTCTTCAATCACGGGTGGAAGTTTGTGTGGAGTGCCGGCAGCGGCGAACTCTTCGCGCTGCCGGTGATACGTAGCTTCGGCGGGGAAGACCTCGCTCTCCATAAAGGCTTGCAGTTTGGCTGCATATTCGGTTGCCTTGGGGCTGAGGCGAAAATCCATATGGCTACCGTACGCATAGTTCTAGCACTTGAGGAGAGGGAAGATGAGTGTTCTTGACCGCTTTCGTTTAGATGGAAAGGTCGCCATCGTCACCGGTGCCTCATCAGGACTTGGTGTGGCATTCGCAAAGGCGCTCGCAGAGGCCGGCGCAGATCTGGTTCTCGGAGCCAGGCGCGAAGAACGTCTTCCTGAAACAGGAAAACTCGTGGCAGCAGCAGGACGAAAATTCGTTTCAAAGAAAACTGATGTCACCAAACCAGAAGAGTGCGATGCTCTTGTTGCGTTTGCAATCGAGAAATTTGGTCACGCCGATATCTTGGTCAACAACGCAGGAGTTGGTACTGCAGTTCCTGCTACTCGTGAAACGCCAGAACAATTTCGCAGTGTGCTCGATGTGAATCTGATGGGCGCATATTGGATGGCCCAGGCTTTTGCTAAAGCGAATAAAGATGGTGGCGTTATCGTCAATATCTCCAGCATCTTGGGAATCAAACCTCAAGGTCTGCCACAAGCGGCATACGCATCGAGCAAAGCAGGGCTGATCGGATTGACTCGAGATCTAGCAGCCCAATGGACCGGTCGAAAAAAGATTCGCGTCAATGCCCTAGCGCCAGGATTTTTCCCTTCAGAGATGAGCGATGAGTTGCCGAAAGAAATGGTCGAAACGCTGAAAATGTTCGCACCTGCGGGAAGACTCGGCGATCCTGAAGAGCTCGCCGCAACCTTGATTTGGTTAGTTAGTGATGCATCAAGTTATGTCACAGGGATTACCGTGCCGGTCGACGGCGGTCTGGTGATGCCCTAGAAACAGCGGAAGCGAAAAGCGCTTAGCCGTTCAAGAGCGCGTGGAGCGCGACTTCGACCATATCGTTCAGAGTCTGCTCGCGAGCAGCCGAATCCATTGCTTCATGGGTGAAGACGTGATCGGAGATGGTCATGATTGCTAGCGCCCGACGCTCTTTTCTGGCGGCAATCGAATAGAGCTGGTTTGCCTCCATTTCAAGTGCGAGGACGCCGTGGGCCTGGAGCTTTTTCGCCGAATCGGTCTCGTCGTAGAAGAAGTCCATCGATGAGACGCCACCGACGTGAACTCGAGCGAATTTCTTGCTTGCCTCATAGGCGGCCATCAGAAGTTTGAAATCACAATGCGGCGCAAAATCAAGTCCACCGGTCATGCGGCGATTGATGTTGGAATCTGTCGATGCGGTCATCGCAAGGATGAGATCGCCAACCTTTGTCTTGTCTTGGATACCGCCAGCGGTTCCGATGCGGATCGCGGTTTGGACATCGTAATCATTGAAAAGTTCAGTGACATAGATCGATGCTGAAGGCAGACCCATTCCGGTGCCTTGAACAGAAACTCGCTCGCCCTTATAAGTTCCGGTGAAACCAAACATGTTGCGCACGGAGTTGTACTGCTTCACATTCTCAAAATAATTTTCTGCGACCCATTTTGCTCGAAGTGGATCACCAGGAAGAAGGATGCGTTCTGCGATCTCGCCTTTTTCTGCACCAATATGTACGCTCATAGTTAGCGAACAATAACAAGGACAGCAGCGATGAAGTGTGAAATGAATGCTGCGGCGGTCATGGCGTGGAAGAGTTCGTGAAAACCGAACCAATTGATGGAGAAATTAGGCTTCTTGATGGCATAGATGATTGCGCCGGCTGAATAGAGCACGCCTCCGAGTGCAATCAATGTGACCACAAGAACCCCACCATTGCGATAGAAATCAGGGAGATAGATCAGCGCGGCCCAGCCCAGTGCGATGTAGATCGGCACATAGAGCCATCGAGGGGCCGATAACCAGAAAACGCGGAAGATTCCAGAAAGGAGAGCCCCTCCCCACACAATCGAGAGCAAAATCGTGGCATGGCGTAGATCCAAGAGATAGATCGAAAAAGGGGTGTAGGTGCCTGCGATAAGCAGTGGGATATTGGCGTGATCAATCCGACGCCAGACCGCTTTTGCGGCTGGACTCCACGGAACGCGGTGATAGATCGCGCTACAAGTAAAAAGAGAGACTGCAGTCAGAGTGAAAATAGTCGCGGTGATACGGCCACGGAGCTCGGATGTAATGGTCACAAGAGTTAGCCCGGCGACCAAGGCCAGAGGTGACATCACTAAGTGGATGATGCCCCGTAACTTCGGCCTACTTAATACGTTCATAGATCGCCTTCATACTCTT
>CAZGMF010000059.1:0-6232 GCA_964526795.1 uncultured Clavibacter sp. | reverse complement strand
AGTTTGAGTCGTTGTCGCAAACCAAAGAGGGCCGTCAGCAGATTGCTTCGGTCACGAACATTGCCGGCATTCGCAAGATTCTTGCTACGTCTCAGAAAGGCAAGTCGACTGGTAGCAAGAAGGTGACTCCTTCGTATGGTTTGACTCCGGCTGATCGTCCGAACAGCACCGTGCTTCCTGGTTCTCCGTATGTTGCTCCTGTGTCAGCTGCCGAAAAGCAGGCTGCGTTGGACAAAATGATTGCGCAGAATCCTGCTTGGGGTGGTCCGTTGAATCAGTTTGGTATGCCGGCCAGTGCGCGTCAGCAGCGTCTGGACATGGTGCAGAATTACAACGAGTTGAATGCTGATGCTCCGGGTTGGGCCAGTCGCGGTCCGACCGGTAAAGACATCAAGAACTGGTTGAGCCGTAACTGGAAATTCTGGGATTGATGTGGCTGCAAAGCCGTCGAACCGCAAGAAGCCTGATCCTGGCGAGAATCATCCTTCGCGTCGGAAGAAAATTCCCCCGTCAAAGGAAGTTCAGCGTCAAACTGAAAAGAACTACGATCCGAAGACGGGCAAGCACATAGGTGCTTTGCCGACTGGCAGCGTCAATAAACCATTTCCTGGGCGTCCAATAATTCCCACACCGTTACCTCCGCTTGGTGGTTGGCGGCGCAATCCTGATCGTACTCCGTGGAATCGGCCTGGTTCTGGCGGGGAAATTTACAATTCGACGGTCAACCCGCGTAACAAGAATCTGCGCGGCATGTTGAACTTTTTGAAGAACTGGAACATGTGAAAATAAAACCCGCCGGCACGGAAAGCTAGGCGACAACCCAACGCCTGCACGTCATGCCGACGGGCGTCTGTAGCATAGCATCAGCATGGCAAAAGGCAACAGGCCGATCACATCAGAAGACCGCGCCATGTTCTGGCAGGCAATGTCGTCCGGCATCAATATGAAAGAAGCCGCCAGGATGGCAGGCATTTCCTACTCCAGTGCTACCAAGTGGGTGGCTAAAGCTAAAGCCACGTCGGCAGAACTCGACAAACAAAACCTGGAGTTCGGCAAAGCCAGCGGCGGCAACGCGTTGAAACGCGACCTGGTCGTCAACAAAGATTTGCCGCCAGTCGTCCCACCCACACGTCTGAGCAAAGAAGCAGCACGCGCCCTCGAAGACTTCGACTATTTCCGCATGCGCTACTTGGGTCGCGTACCCAGCCCGTGGCAGGTCGATGCCGCCTACAAGATCGTGAGCAAACTGGAATCTAACGACAAAGAGTTCCTTGTGTTGAACTGTCCTCCGGGTGCCGGCAAGTCGACTTTGTTCCACGACGTGGCGGTGTGGTGCATCGTGCGCAACCGGGCGATCCGCGTGATGATCGGGTCGATCTCCCAGACGCTGGCCAAGATGTACTCGCGCCGTATTCGCGAAACCCTGGAGCGCACCCAGCCGCTACAACCGGACCCGGAGATGGTGCGTCGCGGTCTGGCAATCAACGCCGAAGCTTGTTTGTCGTTGGACTACGGCAGGTTCAAGCCGACAAACGTGGGTGCGTTGTGGCGTGCCGAAGAGTTCATCGTCGAACAGTACGGCTCGGGCGGATTGGACAACAAGGAGCCGACCGTGTCGGCGTACGGTATTGAATCGGAGTTCATCGGACACCGCGCCGACCTGTGCTTGTTCGACGACGTGGCTTCACCGGAGAACGCCAAGGAGTCGGTTGCTCGCGACAAGTTGATCGAACGATGGGACTCGATGGCCGAAGCCCGTGTCGAGCCGGGCGGCGTGCTGGCGGTCATCGGCCAGCGGCTCGGACCCCAGGATCTTTACGCACACTGCCTGTCAAAAGTGACGTACGAAGAAGACCCCGACGACTACGACGGCGAAGACGTGACCGAAAAAGAAAGCAAAGAACCAGTCAAACGTTGGAAGTACGACCACATCGTCTACAAGGCGTACTACGAGGACTTGGACCAGGGACCCGAGTCGCGTCGCACGACCGCACCAGCTTGGCCCAGCGGCCCGCTACTGGAGCCGTTCAGGTTGTCGTGGAAAGATTTGTCCTATATTCGCCACAACTCGCCGGTCAAGTTCTCTACCGTCTACCAGCAAGAAGACGTCCAACAGGGCTACTACTTGATCGAACGCGTGTGGGCCACCGGAGGCATGGGCAACGACGGTGTGCTTTACCCGGGATGCATCGACCAGGATCGACGCCCCGGCTACGTGCCACCAAACCTTGAACCCCCCATCATTTCGATCGCCACCGTCGACCCGAGCCCGACCATGTTCTGGGCCGTGCAATGGTGGCTGTACCAACCCAAGACCAATCTGCGCTACCTGATCGACATGGAACGCGTCAAGCTGACCGCAGAAGAACTCCTCGGCTACGACACCGCCAACCGCGCACACTACGGTTTGATGGAAGAGTGGCAGAACCGATCCTGGGATCTCGGCTACCCAATCAGCCACTGGGTCGTGGAAATCAACGCAGCGCAACGCTTCCTTTTGGCGCACGACTTCATCCGCAAGTGGCAGGCACTACACCAGACGATGATCATCCCGCACACCACCAACCGCAACAAACTTGACGACGACCTGGGCGTCGAAGCTTTGCTGCCTCCGCTGTGGCGCGCCGGCTCCGTACGGCTTCCGACCATGCGCGACAACTGGAAGACGCTGGCTTTCGTGGACGAAATGTCAACCTGGACCCGCGACAAAAAGAACGGCACCGACCTTGTCATGGCCCACTGGTTTGCCGAGCTTCACATGCCGGGATTGTCACCGTTCAAGGCTCCGCCGAAATTGTGGCGTCCGTCCTGGATTTAGTATGCTATCTTTTGGGTAGACATGGCTCAAAAGAAAGACCCTTACGGTCGTATCAAACAACGCTTCATTGAGGAGCGCGCAGAGGACAAAGGTTGGGACGAACTGTCCGTCGACCAGCGTCAACGACTGGCCAACCGTTTTGATGTCCTTGCTGCAAGCGTCGAGGGTCGCGGCAAAATTGCCAGGACCATCCTGCCTGACGCGCCGCAGGAGCGCCGCAAGGCTTTGCGTCAACGCGTCCGCCAGAACCTGCCGACCAACAAGTCGAGCACTTCGATTCCGGAGATACCGTCTGTTTCTTCTCCGGCGGGTCGCGTCGGTTCTCCGTCGCTCGGTGGATACACGTCGTCGCGACCGGTAACTTCGACTCAGCGCACGACCACCACGCAGACGCAGGCACAATCAAAAGCAAATGTCAAACGCGGCCAATGGTCAAAACCTGGCCAACCGTATCAACCGTCAAGTTTTGTTGACTGGGCTGCTGATGTAAACATTCCTGGGTATAGCCAAACGATTGGTTTTGGCCCTGGTATTCCCGGTTTGCGATTCGTTCGACCAGCTTCACAAAACCTTGATGAAGCAGTAACTGCTTTCAAGCAAGGCCAAAAGATGGAAGGCGTCAAGAATCTTGCCGAAGCTGCGCGTGACGTAACATTCGGCGCACTTGATGTTGGTGCTTCAAAATTCTTCTTGAAGAAAGGCGCCAGTCTTGTCGGACGTGGCGCAAGCAAACTCGGCAGAATCAAAGGAGTCGGCAACCTTGTGCGTTCTGCCGACCAAGAAATTTTTGGTGGCGTAGGACAAGCCGCCACCAACTATGCGCGCACCAAGTTCAAGGGCGGCAAGACAACGCCGATCAACGAAACCACCCCCGTTGCTTCCACCACTGAACGAGTCGTTGCCAGCGAACCGGCAGTTCGTCAAGCAACCACCGAAACCGCACCAGCCACGCAGTCGAAGTTGCGTGGTGTTCCGAGAAAAGTGCAGCCAGGAAAGAACGCGTCGAAGAATGCCAAAGTCGAAAAGGCTTTGGATCGCGTCGTTCTTGACAAACCACAAACATCTTCCAGCCCGACCAAGGCACCGGAAGTCGTGCCGCAAACCAAAGTGGAAGTTGCCGGCACCACCCCTCCGACCGAGTTCCAGAAGACCGTAACGCCCGAACAGTTCACTGCTCCGGCAACCAAGGTCGAACAAGCACCAGCAACTGCTGCAACCAAGCCGGTGACCAAAACAAAGGGATCAAAGAAAGCAAAAACCACGAAGACCAGCACGGACGTCAAGATTGAATTCGATGACGCCCCCAAAGTGGAACCCGCCAAGGGCACGCCAGCCCAGGGGGAGGTGGTTGGTGGCGCTGCCCCAAAAGCACCACAAAAGAGAAAACAATCGACGAGCTCACAGACGCCGAGCTCATCGAACGTTACGGAGAAGGTGGTCGATTCGAGTTCGAAACCTACCCCGTTTCAGAAAACCCAAACCTCAGAGGTAACCCCGCCCGCAAGCAGCCCAAGCGTGGACCCGTCAAAACCAGGTCCAAGCGAGCAAAAGTTACCGTCGAGTTCGACAAGTAAAAAGAAAGCTCCCAAGCAAAAGTTCACAAAAGCACAGCTTGAAGAAGCCAAGCAGACAAAGATGTCTGCCGAGAACTTGAAGGTGCTGCGTGAAGCCCCGATTGAGCGCGTCGAGTACGTCGTCAATCCGGAGACTGGTGCGCCGGTGATCAACCCGAAGACGGGCTTGCCGGCACAGCGCACGATTTACGTGTCGGAAGCAAAACTGATGGAGCAAAAGAGCGCCAAACAGTTGCGTCGTCGCGGCGTGCCAGGCCCAGAGAATCCTCGTGCAGAAAAAAGCCCGAGCCTTGGCGGAGTGCAACTTGAGTTTGATCAACCGGTCACCCCTGCCAAGAAGAGCGAAGTCAAGATCGAGTTCGATGTCGAAGGTGTTCCGACCACGGCCGAAGGCAAAGCCAAGATGGAACAAATCCGCAAAGAGTCCACGGTCAACCCAGAGGGCCAAGAGCAATATCCGAACACTTACCTTGGTCAGGTTCGCAAACAGTTGGATCAAATGGCTGCGGCAGAAGCCAAGGTCATGCAGGGCACGACTCGCGGCAGAAGGAACTTACGTCAGCGTAGAAAAACACCAGGCGAGTCACGCACCGAACGCGCAGAACGCATATCCAGACAAGGAACTTTCAACGAAAAAACCGGCGCGCCAATTCCTGATACGCGCAGCGCACAAGAAATTGCAGCAAGCAACAAAGAACTTTTGAAGAAAGCGCGATCGCGCAAGAACGTTGCAGCCAAACCAAAGGGCGGTCAAGAAAAATTTGAGGAAAGACAGCAACTTACACGTGAATCCGTGGCGCGTCAACTTCCCGAAGAACAAGTCAAACAGGCACGAAAAGAAGCGCGTAAAGCGCAACTTGAGTCCAAAGCTCGCAAACGCGAACAAGAACAAGCGGTTGGTGAACGCAAGTTGGGCAAGACCGGAATAGGTGTTCGCGGCCGTTACGGCGAAGTGCGTGCCCGTTTGCGTCGCATGGAGCGTGCCGCACGCGCGCGCACGTATCCAAAGGATGTCTCGCAGCCGCTGCACAGCATGAGCGTCAACGAACGTTCTCTGAAGAGATTGCAGTCACCAGACCCGGCTGACATCTACAACGTCGTCAACCAACAGCTGGATGTCACGCCGTTGCCAGGTCGCCGTGGTCGAGTTGATTACGCCGACGTCACACCAGACGTACCGGTCTCAGCCCCTGCACCAGAGCGGCCCAAAGGCGTAGAATTCTTCGAGATGAATCCAAAAACGATGGACTACGAACAGTTGCTTGCCGTTGAACAGGCAGGATTTAAACTGCAGGTCAGCACTGGTGCACCGACTCGTTTCAGCAGGGATCGCGGCGTACGTGGTGTGTTTACACGCCCCGTCGGTGAAGGTATGGATCCTGCGCAATTCAAGACCTTGATGAAGTCAACTGAGTTCACCAAGAAAGATCTTGTACGTCTAATCAAGTCAACAACGAGGAAAAGCTAATGCTGTCAACCGAAGAAATCGTAGAGCTTTACCACAACCGCCGTCTGGCGGCTGGCCCGATCCATGACCAGATGCGCCGCGTGCGTGACTTGGCCAACGGTGACGTCGTCGTGCCGTTGAACGAACTTGACAAGAACGCCAAGACCAACGTCGCAAACCTGCTGGTACAAGGCCTCGAACAGATGTCAATGCGCATTGCTTCGACCATGCCATCGCCTTACTTCCCGCCGTCAAAAGAAGGATCGGAACGTTCCAAGAGCTACGCACGCATTAGGCGCAAAGCAATGCTGTCCATCTGGGACGAGAACAAGATGAAAATGAAGATGCGTCGACGCGCACGCCACCTGTTGGCTTACGCGCAGTCCGGCGTCA
>CAZGMF010000058.1:0-6510 GCA_964526795.1 uncultured Clavibacter sp. | reverse complement strand
CCGAGATTCTTGGCACCGAGCTGAACGCCCAGCTGAGCGGCGCGGTCGGCGCACTCGGAAAGGCAACGGCAGCCGCAAACGAGACAGGCGACAGCCAGAGCTTTATCGGCGCGGCCGTAAAAGCAACAGTGGCAAGCCTTGTGTCGGCCATCATCCCGTGGAAAAACTTCGGGGCCGGGCTGAACGACAGCAAGGACAAAGCCAAGGAAGCCGCCAAGGAAATCGGCAACCTCGGGGACAAGATCAAGCAGCTTGATCAGCAGGACATCAAGACATTCCAAAACAACAAGACGGCTGCCGCGCAGGCCGCCGCCGCCGCCCGGTTGAAGGCCATCAAGGAGGCCGCCGAAAAGGCAGCCAAGGCAAACAAGGAGCGTTTGGCTGCGGCTGTCAAGGAGGCGACGCAGCGGCTGGAGGAGCTGACCAAGGCTTCACAGGATTACGCCAACAGTGTCCGCGACTCGATCACCGGAACCATCTCCCTGTCCGATGCTGTTTCGCAAGCAACGGCTTCTGAGGACAACTTGAACGCCGCCCTACAGGAACGCAAAGCGGCCTACGAAGAGCTCGCCAAACTGCAGGCAGTGGTGTTTGACGCGGCCACAGGCAAGACCATGGTGGCCGACGCGGAGGATCTGGCTGATGCCATGGAGCGGGTGCGCCGCGCTGAGGAAGGCGTGGTCACCGCCCAAGGCCAGCGGGTCTCCTACACGCAGGCGTTCCGGGAACAGATTGCCGCAGCCAAGGACTTTGCCGGGTCACTGCAAACACTCATTGGGCAGGGGCTCCAGCAGAGTGGTTTGCAGCAGCTGCTCAACCTCGGCCCGGTGGCTGGTGCACAGGTCGCCAAGGACATCCTGTCCGGCACTGCCGGGCTCAGCGTCGCCGACCTGAACATGGATCAGCTCACCGCCGCCGCGGCTGGTGTCGGCACCGCAGCTGCCAGCCAAATGTTTGGGGCTGACATCACCGCGGCGCAAAACACGCTCGGGGCTGTCACCTACGCAAACGACATCAAGATCACGGTGACCTCGGCCGACCCGGACAAAGTGGTCGAGGCACTGGTCAAGTGGTCGAAGAAGAACGGCAAACTTCCGGCCAGTATCAAGGTCGGCTGATGGCAACCCGTCCCACCATCACTGTCAAGTTCAGACAACCAGGCAGCAGCACAACACAGACGTTCACTGCAAACGTCATCAGCGGCTGCAGCTGGAACTGGGGTAGGCAGCGCATCACTGACACGTTCCAAGGCAACAACTGTCAGGTCTACGGCATCAAGCCCAGCACCGTGACGACATGGCCCGAGATTGGAGCGTCGGTTAGCGTCGTCGTCACCGACCGAACAAGCTCTCTTACTGCCGGGTTCGTGGGCACGATTGCCGACGTGGAGATTCAGTACGGCATCATTGCCAGCCTTGACACGTTCACGATGACCATCGAGTCGCCACTGTCTCGCGGGGGCCGTGAGATTGCAACGCTGACAACTACGGCCGCAGCGTCGACCTACAACATGGCCGAAAAAATCAACGACCTGACAACCATGAACGTCGGCCCCGGCTTTGTCACGTCCAGCTATTACGCCTGCACCACCACAGCGCAAACAGTTGAGCAAACGATTACCGATCACGTCAACCTGTGGACACGCACCGAGCAAGGCCGCGTAGCGGAGTACGGCGACCAGACCGACCCGGACATCACCACCATGGGGGCCGTGCTAGTCGGCAGCCGTTTGCCTGTCAGCGACAACACGTTTTTTTTCGGGGACACCAACCCGGCGCACATCAAATACAACCAGCTCATTTTCCAGTCGCTTGCAGACAACTACTCGACCAAGGTGTTGGTCAACGCCGCAGGGTTTGCACAACAGTCAGACGGCACAGGCTCCTACGTCTACGAGATCGACACCATCAACGGCTCCGCAACCGAGGCTGACAACCTTGCCGGGTACATCAAAGCGCAGCTGGACATCAACCAGCGCACGCCCACCTCAATCCGCTTTGACGGAGCCACAACGAACAGTGTGGATCTGTGCGACTTCAGCGGGCACGGCCGGGGCGGCTCGATCACGTTCCGTGGCACGACGTACAGCGTGTACCTGCAAGGCGGCTCGTTCTCCGCAAACGCAAGCAATTGGGAGGGCGAGCTGTATGTGTCGTCAGCTGCGTACCTGCCGTTCCTCACACTCGACAGCAGTGTCTATGGAATCATCGGCACCAACAAGTTAGGATTCTGACATGGCCATCAAGACGTTTACAACGGGTGAGGTGTTGACTGCGTCTGACACGAACACGTATTTGGCGAACGCGGGCCTTGTGTACGTCACGTCCACCACGTTCACGACCAGTTCACAGGTCAACGTGGACAACTGTTTCACGAGCACATACGACAACTATTTGATTCTCATAAAGAACCACGGGTCGGTGGCTGGTGGCTTTACGCGCTGGCGTTTGCGCGTCGGCGGCACGAACGCGGCTGGGTCTGATTACTATCGTTACGGGTACACGACCACCTCGGCGTCGGCTGGATTGACTGCCTACAACGGCGGCGCAGAAACGTCGTGGTTGCCTAACAGCGAGTACGGCACAACGGCCGCTGAATCGTGCATGACGCAAGTGTCTGTGTACAACCCTGCGTTGGCGGCAAACCGAACCACCATGACCATTGAGGTCAACAACTCGTCTGGTGCCTCGCGCTACAGCCTTACCGGGATGCACGCTCAGGCCGTTGCCTACGACGGGTTTAGCATCATTCCGAACAGCGGCACTATCACAGGCTCGCTGACTGTGTACGGCTACAGGAAGGCGTAGCAATGTCTGACCCCATTCTCGGCACATTCCACGACGCGGCCACTGGGGAAACCATCACCCGCGAACTGACCGCCGAAGAAATCGCGGCCCTGCCCGAACCCACCGAACCGCTCGAATGACCACGCGGTGGGTGATACCCGCCGCAACCGTGAGCGTCGCCCTACTGTGGCCCGGCCACGCCTCCGCGCAAGCATGGACATGCTGGCAATCCAACACCGTCAACTGGCAGATGATCCAACCTGACGAGCACTACGCCGCCGGGCTGATGCCTACCTGGGCGGATTGTCTTGCATGGAAGGATGGCGACCCCGGCCCCGGATACGTCTGGTCATATGGGCAACCCACCCCCACCACAAGCACCTCAACCTCCACCAGCACCACCTCAACCTCAACGACAACAAGTTCCACCACGGTGCCCGAGACAACGACCACCAGCTCGACGACAGCTCCCACGACAACCGTGCCCGCCACAACAACAACCGCAGCTCCAACCACGACCGTTGCGCCCACCACGACAACCACGACTGCGCCCACGGCGACCACCGGCGCACCCACGACGACTTACCAGCCGACAACAAGCACCAACCAGCCGAGCACCACGCAAGCAACCGCCACAACGATCCAAACGTCGACCTCTTCCACATCATCCCTCCCGGTAGAAACGACGAGCACCGTACCGCAAACAACCATTGTTGCTGCGGATACCCGAGAGCAGCAAGCAGCCAAAGTGATTGGCGCACACCTGGCCCCCGGAGTCACACCACTACAAGCCCAAACCGTGCTGATAACAACCATCGCCACGCAAGCAATCGCGGCGATACGCGCACGGAGGCGCACATGAAAGACGAACTCAAAGCACTACCCATGACCCTGCTCGGATCCTGGTACGTCATCATCACCCTCGGCGGATCCACAAAGACCGCCGCAATGTGGGGCACTGCCGTCGGCCTTGCCCTACACTTCCTGTTGACAGCCCTACTGAAAGACAACGACGAATGAACCTCAGCATCCTCAAAGATGTCGTCGGTCGCATGGTCGCCCTGTTTCTCACCTCCGCTGCGGGTGTCGTCACAGGGGCCGCGGCCCTCGCCCCCGAGCTTTCCATCGGCAAGAGCTGCGCTATCGCTGGCGTGTCTGCTTGCATCGTGGTGCTCCAGAAGCTCGCAGCAGCCAGCCTCGACGGCAACCTCACCAAGGACGAAGTGGACGCAGCGTTCGGAATCAAGCCGGACAGCCGCAAGTGATCACCTCGGCCCAATACGCAGTGACAGACACTGCCGTCAAGATTGCTGAGTGCCCGGTCGGGGTACGCGTGGTGCACATCGCCCCCATCGGCAACACCACCGTCTACCTCGGCGGCACCAACGCCGTCACCTCTGCAAACGGCTACGGCCTGAACAAGTCGCTCGGCGAGCACGACGTGAACCTCGGGCCCGGCGACCAGCTGTGGGCCATCTGCTCAACCGGGCAAACCGAGACCGTCACAGTGCTCGTCGCAGGTGCATGATGCCCCGCCCGTACCTGTACTACCCCGCGTGGGACGGCAAGGTTGCCAGCCCGCTGATCCTCAAGGTGGCGGAGCTGTGCACCAAGCGGTGGCCCGGCACCAAGAACATCGGCACCTACGTCAACCGGGACATGCGCGGCAAGCCCGGCCAGAAGTCAGTCCACGCCACAGGGTTTGCGCTCGATCTCCAGTACAAGGGCGAAGCACAGGCCCGCGAGATCTGGGACTACTTCCTGGCTAACTCCGAGACCCTCGGCCTGCAGGAGCTGCACTGGTACGCCTACGGGGACTACGGTGCCGGGTACAGGTGCTCCCGCGGCGAAGGCAAGAAAGGCGTGAAGATCTTCACCGCCGACGACAACGCCGGATCCTACGAAGGCAACCCCAGCTGGCTGCACATTGAGGTCGACAAGGCCATCTCCCCCGCCGATTGGGAGGCCCGCTTCAGGGCCACCAAACCCAAGAACGCCTAGCACTGCTTGGAAACTGGCTAGGTCAGGTGGGTGGGGCGTAACCTCCTGCGCCCCATCCACCACCACCCGACTTGTTTGCACTATGTTGCCCGTGTCGACCAAGCGACAAAGGAGACCACAATGAACCTCGACGACCTACCGCTGTTCCGGGCACAAGACCCGCCGACCAGCCGCGCCGGAGCGGGCGACGTGCGCCTGCGCCTCGGCTCCCAACAGGCCCAGCTGCTTGCTGTGTACGCAGCCGAACCGAACGGCCTCACCGACGAGCAGGCAGGCGACCTGTCCGGGCTGTCCGCGAACCGCAGTTGCTGCTACTGGAAGCGGTGCTCAGAACTGCGCCACAAAGGGTTCCTGCGCGACACCGGGCGCACCACCGAGGCATCGAGCGGCAGCCTCCAAATGGTGTGCGAGATCACCAAGGCCGGACTGGCCGAGTGGGACAGGCTCCGCATGGAGCAGGCACGAAAGGCCGCCAAATGAACCCGGCAGAGTTCTGGTTCGTCGGCGTGTTCATGTTCACCGCAGGCTGGTGGGTGCACAAATGGCTCGGGTGATACCAGTGCACGGCTACACAGTCCTACGCTCAGACGACAAGCAAACAATGGTTCAGATCTTCTGGGATCTGGAAACAGGCCAGCTACTCCACGCACAAGTGTGCACCCGGCCACGGCCGTGGGGAGTGTGGGGGCCGCCGACCGAAGTAGAGAGAGTTGATTAGACGCACATGTGTGGTGTTCACCGCCCTCCTGATTCTGCAAGCAACGCCCGTCAAAGCGGAGTGGAACCATCCACTGCCGCGTGACGTGTACGAGTACCTGTCGCGCTGTGAGACGGGTCTCAGCCCATCTGAGGCGGTACGCCACCAGTCCCGCAGCTATGTGGGAGCGTTCGGATTCGCCAAAACAACCTGGCGACTGTTCAGCGACACCCCGGTGCACCGCGCCAAACAGCTCACATGGGCACAGCATGCCCGAGTGCTCGACCGGGCGTTCTGGTTCGGTCACACACGCGCAGGACGCAAACAGTGGGCGGTCGGGCCGTGGGGCCACGGCTGCTTCAAGCACCTGTACGCAAGCAGCAGCAAACTACGACACGCCGTGTGTCATAATGCGAAACACCAAGTAAGGAAGTGGTGCAGATAGCACCCGCAAACAAGGAGATGGTTCCGTGACAACCAAACCAGAAACAACCACCGTCGCATTCCGCGTCGACCTCGGCATGTACGAACTGATCCAGCACACCGTGCAGAAGTTCAACCTGCGCCGCTCCTCGGACGCGCTCAGGATGCTCGTGGAACACGCCGTCAGCGACCTCTCGATCGACAAGAGCTACGCCGAGCACAAGAAGGAGCTGGAGCGCATCGCTAAGAGGGCTGAGGCCGCAGCAAAGCGTCTCAAGGAAAGCCGCGGCCAATGACAAGCCCTGACACGCTCGCCAAGCTGACGGCCCGGCTGCAGCACATGGCCGACATGGCTGACGCGTTCGGCCCCACCGACGACGGTGACACGATGCGCGTTGCCGCAGCTGTCATTATCGAGATGGAAAGCATGATGACTCAGCAGGTGCAAACGCTGGAGGCTGAGGTGCGCCGCTTGGAACGAGAGCGAGCAAACCTTGGCTGACGACATTGTGAACCACCTAATGGCCGTCTCAAGCGAGTATGGCGACGCCATGCGCGAGGCCGCGAACATCATCGAGGAGCTCACGGCAGACCGCGACCGTT
>CAZGMF010000057.1:0-6552 GCA_964526795.1 uncultured Clavibacter sp. | reverse complement strand
GCTTCCGAGCGCGAATTATCGAAGAAATTAGGCATAAGTCGCCCATCGCTTCGAGAGGCAATCCAAGTCCTGCAAGTCCAGGGGCGTCTTGTAGCAAAACATGGCATCGGAGTTTTCCTCCTTGATGATGAGAGCGCCGACAAGATCCGTGACTCTCTGAAAGCCTCTCATCACAACATCGAAGAGTTATTTCAGATGCGTGAGATTCTCGAAGCACCGGCAGTCGAGTGGGCAGCAGAGCGACGAACTGAGGATCAGCTGCGGGAGATGAAGGAAGCAGCACAGGCTCTCAACAATGAGATTGAAAAACAACCGATAGATTTCGATCGAGTCCGATTACTTGATATGCATTTTCATCTCACGATAGTCAAAAGCGCTCAAAATCGTTTCCTCAACCAGACTCTTGGAACGCTCCAGGAAATCATGTACAAATCAATGGATAACACCTTGAAATTGCCGGGTCGTATCGAATCGTCAGGTCACGAGCACGGTGTCATACTTGACGCGATCGAGAAGCAGGATCCAATTGCAGCGCGATTGATGATCATTCAACATATCCATAATGCCCGCGATGCTTGGTTCAAATACTTGCGTAAAGAGGTTGCACGATGACCCAGGTTCTTTCGGTGGGAATCGCAACACTCGACACAATCGTCCTAGTCGACAAATATCCAGCCGCGAACGAACGGGTGATTGCTCGCGAAATAGTTCGCGCTGTTGGTGGTCCTGCAACCACGGCTGCAGTCACCATGGCTCGTCTGGGTGTGGATGTCTCGCTCTCGTGTGTGATCGGTGATGATGATGCAGGTCGCTATATCTTCGACACACTAAAACGAGAGGGTGTCGATACTCGTAACGTCGTCATCGATACACACACTCCTACCGCAGTCGGAACAATCGTTGTCTCAGCCACCGAACAAACCCGTGCCATCATGGTCCAGCCACACTCGACTTTGCCTGGAAAACCAACGAATCTGGCTGATTATGGCTGGATCCATGTCGATCACTTCGGAATGGAAGCCCTGAAGATGTGGGGAGTAAGGCGCGGTGGAAGTGCGAAGTTATCTATCGATATTGGTTATGCCTCACCAGGTTTGAATTCGGCAGATTACGATCTTTATGTTCCTTCCGAAAATGTCACCACCGATGTCACATCGGCCGAACGTGATAAGAACATCGTTGTCATCTCCCAAGGAAGTCAGGGAAGTATCTATAGCGATGGCAGAAATTCTGGAAAAGTACCTGCGATTAACACTGAAGTCATTTCGACTCTTGGCGCTGGTGATGTCTTCCATGGCGCACTTGTCGCTACCCAGGTGTGGGGAATGAATCTTCAAGAAGCAGTACAAACAGCCACGATTGTTGCCGGCATCTCTTGTCGCGCCCTCGATGGCCAAAGTGGAATTCCTACCAAAGCAGAGTTAGCCGCGTATCGCGCTGAAGCTCGACGTTGATGGGGATAGCGAAATACAAGGCAATGAACCAAAGCGAGAGAAAGGAATAACGATGGCACGAGTGCCGGATTTCCTCCTGCACCATGATGGAGATTCTGTTGCGGTCGCCAATGACGACCTCCAACCAGGAACACTTCAAGGCCTTTCAGTGAAGGAACAGACAGAGCACACTGCCGTGCTCAACCATGCGATTCCGCTGGGACACAAGTTCGCGCTACGCGATCACGCTGAAGGCGAAGCAATCATCAAATATGGAATCAAGGTCGGTGTTGCATCTCAACCGATCAAAAAAGGCGATTATGTCCACACACACAACATGAGGAGTTATCGATGGGAAGCAAGCCGCGCTTAACTGGATACCGTCGCCCCGATGGGTCGATGGGTATCCGAAATTACGTCATCATCCTTCCGGTCGATGATCTCTCCAATGCCGCTGCCGAGGCTGTCGCAAAAGTAGTGCCAGGCACTCTCGCCCTGCCACACGGATTCGGCCGACTCCAATTCGGTGAGGATCTTGAACTGACATTTCGTACTCTGATTGGCACAGGTCTCAACGGCAATGTTGCTGCAGTGGTTGTCATCGGTATCGAACCGAAATGGACCGAACGAGTTGCGAAGGGAATCGCAAAATCTGGAAAGCCTGTCGCATCGTTCTCCATTGAAGGTAAAGGCGATCTCCAAACAATCGCTGATGCTGCTCGCGTTGCTCAGGTCTTCCTGCAAGATGCATCGGAGATCGAACGCGAACCAGCAAGCGAAGGCGATCTGATCATGTCAATCAAGTGCGGTGAGTCTGACACGACTTCAGGACTTGGTTCATGCCCGACGACATCCCAAGCAGTCGATCGCTGGGTTGCTGCCGGAGGTACCGTCTTCTTTGGTGAGACATCAGAGCTCACCGGTGGCGAACATCTGATTGCAGATCGTTGTATCGATGATGCATGTCGCCGCGCATTCCAAGAGACTTATGACAACTACATCAAAGTCATCGAAGCAACGGGTGCGAACTTGCTTGGATCCCAACCAACCCAAGGAAATATCGCTGGTGGACTCACCACTATCGAAGAGAAAGCGCTCGGCAATATCGCCAAGACCGGATCTGTACCCGTCATCGGCGTGCTCAAGCCCGCTGAAGCGCCGGATCGAAAGAAGCAAGGTTTGTACTTCATGGACACCTCTTCTGCAGCTGCAGAGTGTGTGACATTGATGGCAGCAGCAGGTGCAGTTATCCATCTCTTCCCAACTGGCCAAGGAAATGTGATTGGAAATCCAATCGAACCAGTTTTGAAGATCACTGCAAACAAGAAAACTGCAGCATCGATGCGTGAACATATCGATCTTGATGTCTCAGGTTTACTTCGCCAGGAATACAACCTGACGACAGCTGGAGACATGATGATGAAGGTCATCGAAAGGACCGTCAATGGCCGACTTTGTGCTGCGGAGGCACTTGGCCATCGTGAGTACACCTTCACCAAGTTGTATATCAGCGCATAGTTCATTGACCAAGCCGAACTAGAGGATCAGCGTGATTGTCATTAGTGAAGATATCTGGAGCGATGAATTCGCATCGCTCCAGAAGACTTATCCCATCACGCATGAATCTGATCTCTGGAATCGGATTGACGATTTGAAGAAACTTCTTGCGACTGCAGAAGCACTTGTCGTTCGCAATCGCACAAAAGTCACGCGAGAACTTATTGAATCAGCCCCCAAACTTCGGGTGATTGCTCGCGCTGGAGTCGGTTTAGATAACATCGACATCAACGCCGCTGACCAGGCAGGTGTTGTTGTATCAGCCGCTCTTGGCATCAATGCTGTGGCTGTAGGTGAGCACACCTTGGGTCTGGCACTGGCATTACTTCGAGATATCGTCAATCGAGATGCGAGCACGCGTAACGGTGAATGGAATCGCAAAGCCGGCCACGAAATTTCAGGTAAGACCTGGGGCTTTCTCGGTTTTGGTGCGACAGCGCGCGCTACGTCGAAACTTCTCGCTGGATTCGCTACGCGACAGATCGCCTATGACCCATTTGTAAAAGATGGAGGTGGCGCAACGATGATGGGTTTTGATGAGGTCGTTGCCCAATCTGATGTGATCTCTATCCATCTGCCGGCCACCAAAGAGACCACAAACATCATAAATGCCAAAGTTCTGTCGCAGATGAAGCAGAGTGCGATCTTGGTCAGCGTTGGTCGAGGTGAGGTTATTGATGAAGAAGCCCTGGAATCTGCCCTCAGATCTGGCGTTATTGCCGGGGCCGCTCTCGATGTGCGAGAAGTAGAGCCAGCCAAAGATCGACGATTTACCGATCTTTCCAATGTCATCCTCACTCCTCACATCGCAGGCATTACAGTGGAAAGCCAGGATGCGATAAATAAAGTATTGGTCAGTGAAATCCAACTGGCTATCCAGGGACTACCGCAGAAACACGCTGTTGGCGCCATAAAGCAGGTCCGCCGATGATCATCAACGCAGAACGAGCGATCGCTCACGCCAGCGAATTATTAAAAAGTTCCGGTGTTCCAGAGAAGGAAGCAACCCGAACCGCTCGATGCATTGTCACCTCAGATGTCTGGGGTAATCCCAGCCACGGATTGATGCGCTTACCGTTTTATCTCCAGCGAATCGCCATGGGCGGTGTCAATCCTGGTGCGACGCTAAAAGTTCTTTCGCAACGTGGCGCAGTCACTGGATGTGATGGTGAAGATGGTCTTGGACATTGGCAACTCTGGGATGCCGCGGAGATTGCTGTCACAAAAGCTAAAGAATTTGGAATCTCGCTGGTCTCTGTGAAAAATTCCAGTCACTGTGGCGCACTGGGTGTGTATCTCTACCCTGGAACCGACGCCGGACAGATTGCGCTTATCTTCACCAACGGACCAGCAGTGATGCCGGCGACTGGTGGCAACGCTCCATTGCTCTCAACGAGTCCGATTGCAGCGGGCATTCCGGGAAAACCACCAATGATTGTTGATCTTTCTACCTCAGCAGTCGCGCGCGGAAAGATCGCGTCTGCTGCAAAAAATAATGAATCGATTCCTGTTGGTTGGTCGGTCAATGAACGCGGTGAAGCAGTCACCGATGCGAAAGAAGCACTGAAGGCAATGTTGGCCCCGCTAGGCGGAGCAAAGGGATTCGCACTCGGGCTTATGGTGGAAGCCCTTTCGGCTGGTATCAGCGGCGGAGCGCTCTCAACTTCCGTTCCAGATATGTTCAAATCTGATGATGATGCAAAGCCCCAAGGAATTTCACATACGGTTATTGCAATTGACCCAAGCGATCTAGGTGACTCCGCTTCCTATGATGACTTTGCATTGATGGCCAAACAGATACGTGAAAGTGGTGGGAGAGCTCCAGGTTCAAAGCGATTACATCCTGCAAAGATCGACAATCAAGAGTTCAATCTCGCTGATGCTGTCGTCAGCGACTTAGCACAATGGTCAGAGAAGTTAGGTGTGGCCCTTCTGGTATGAAACTTTCTCTGACGAATCTTCGATATTTTACGATTATTGCCGCAGGCGTGGCGATTGCCTATGTGATTAACAAGATCGAAGGCGCAATCTCGCCGCTCTTTCTCTCCATGGTTCTAGGTTTGGTTTTCACTAACACGGTTGGCTGGAGCGCAGATGGGAAAGAAGCCGCGACTTTTGCTGCGAAAAGATGTTTGCGAATAGGGGTCGTGCTCCTCGGATTCCAGATTGCAATAGATAAGTTCATCGAAGTCGGAGTTCGCGGCTTGCTCGCTGTTGTCGTCATTGTGATTACCGTCTTCTTGGGCGTCCGTACAGCGGCCCGAAAGTTCGGGATGAGCGATTCACTTGCGACTTTGATGGGAGGTGGGTTTGCGATCTGTGGCGCTACCGCAATCGCAGCGATCTCATCCACGCGAAAAGTTGAAGAGCGCGATGTCTCATACGCGGTAGCGATCGTTGCTCTCTGTGGAACTCTTTCGGTCTTTGTCATTCCACCATTAGCAACACTGCTAAACCTTGATGATGCGACAGCAGGTGCGTGGATTGGCGCAGCCGTCCACGATGTCGGACAAGTCATTGCCACTGCATCGCTCATGGGGCCGAGCGCTTTGGATTCTGCTGTCATCGTCAAACTCACTCGTGTGGTGATGTTGATTCCGTTAGTGCTTGCACTCTCCTATCGATCAACAGAAAAACGTTCGATCAAGAGCACGATGCCGACATTCGTACTGGGATTTGTTGCGTGTGCCATTCTGGTCAATGCACTTGATCTTCCGGCAGACATCATCAATGGCGGTAAGGAACTTTCAAAGATCTTCCTTTCGCTCGGACTTTTTGGAATGGGACTTGGCGTGAAATGGGCACAGATCCGTGCATTGGGCCCAAAGCCCCTTCTGGTAGGACTAGGCGCCTGGGTTATATGCGGGAGTTTCGCCCTCGGGGTCATCCGGGCGGTCGGGTTGTAGGGATTCGACCCGAATTTCCCTTTTCCCAACCCCTCTCCTAAACTCGCCCTCTGCCCAAATGAGGGCTCAACAGGAATAAATGAGGTAAAAGCTTGGCGAAAAAAGATGGTGCTATCGAAATCGAAGGCACTGTTGCTGAGGCTCTACCGAATGCGATGTTCCGCGTCGAGCTCACCAATGGACACAAAGTCCTCGCGCACATCAGCGGGAAGATGCGACAGAACTACATCCGCATCCTTCCGGAAGATCGTGTGATCGTGGAGTTGAGTCCATATGACCTCACTCGAGGTCGGATCATTTACCGGTACAAGTGAGAGTTGAAGTAAGGAGCGTTTGATCGTGAAGGTAAAGCCGAGCGTCAAGAAGATTTGCGATAAGTGCAAAGTCGTACGTCGCAACGGTCGAGTCATGGTCATCTGCGACAACCTTCGACACAAGCAACGCCAGGGTTAATTCTTAATCAGGGCAAAAACTACATAACAGCACGCGTGGCGCAACGATGGTGAAAGCCATCGACCTCCTGACTGAAAGCGGGAGCCGAATCAGAAGAGATTCGGAGGCGTTACGGAGGACTTTCAGATTATGGAAAAGGTAAGACAACATGGCACGTCTCGTTGGCGTCGATCTGCCGCGTGAAAAACGGCTTGAGGTCGCGC
>CAZGMF010000056.1:2499-6626 GCA_964526795.1 uncultured Clavibacter sp. | reverse complement strand
CCATTAACCAAGCCATAGTTTGCGCATCTGTTCCCATATCAGGTGCTGGAATATCACGGTTAGGTCCTAGGACATGTATTAATGTTCTAGTCCACCTTCTAATTACCTCCTCTTTTTCAAGTGGCAACAATTTTGAGGCATCAACTGTTACTCCGCCTTTTGCGCCACCAAATGGCACATCAACCAGCGCAGTCTTCCAAGTCATAAGGGATGCAAGGGCTCGCACCTCATCTAAATCAACATCTTGATGAAATCTAATGCCACCTTTTCTTGGACCCCTAGCACTTGAGTGTTGTACTCGGTAACCCGTTAAAACATCAATACCGGTGGAGCGATGGAGCGGAATCGAGATTACTACCTCGCGCTCACAGGAGCTGATGGCATTAATTACGCCCTGATCAATATTGAGAATGTGGCCGGCTTGGGCAACTCTTTGATTAACCTGCTCAAAGGCAGAGTGTTCACGCATGCCTAAAATTTACTTAAATCTCCCCAATTTGGTTGAACGTAGCGTTAATTTAAGAAGAAAAGGTTGGGAAATGCTCATCCGCCCACAGTTAATAGTTAATACTTGCGGTTGTGATAGTTGATTCCGCCTTATATGTCGATGGCAAACGAGTAGATGGCCCAACCGATATCTCAGAACAGGTTGATCTGGCTAGAAGCAAGAATGGCTTTGTCTGGGTAGGTCTTGCTGAGCCAACCAAAGAGGAGTTTGACCATGTTGTCGGTGAGCTTAACTTTCACCCGCTTGCAGTAGAAGATGCGGTAAACGCCAAGCAAAGACCAAAGATAGAAGATTATGAGGGATTAACTTTTTTTGTAATAAAGACCGTTTTTTACAATGAACTTCAATCCGAGATTACAGCAGGTGAATTAATGTGTTTTGTTGACAAACATTTTATTGTGATAGTTCGCCATGGCGAAGGCTCACCTTTAACAACTGTTAGGCATGATATCGAACAGCATCCAGCGCAAATGAAAATTGGCCCCTTTGCGGTATTACACGCAGTCATTGACCGAGTTATCGATGGTTACACAAGTATTGCTGCTGAACTGGAAAATGATGTAATCAATATTGAAAGTAAGGTGTTTGGAGGTAAACGCAAAACCTATAGCCAAGAGATCTACTTTCTCAAGCGTGAAGTCATTGAATATCGCCATGCCATTGAGCCACTTCTACAACCTTTGCAAAAACTAACCGCTGAGAGGTTTAATAATTTGCCAGAGCAAATCCGTCCATTTTTTCGGGACACCTTTGATCACCTGCAACTCGCATGTGAACATGCATCTGGCATGGACTCCATGCTAACTACCGTTCTACAGGCAGATCTTGCTCATGTGCAAGTTCGACAAAATGAGGATGTCAGAAGGATCTCAGCCTGGGTAGCTTTAGCATCGGGGCCCACCATGATCGCAGGGATCTATGGAATGAATTTCAAACATATGCCCGAATTGGGAACTCGATATGGCTATTTTGTTATCTTAGGAGTGATGGCTTTACTAACAACTTTCTTATTCTATAAATTCAAAAAGGCCGACTGGTTATAAGTAAATACAACTGGCTTGTAGGGTCTGCTAGCAATAATAAACACAGTTGTTAGCTCAGATGGTAGAGCAGGTGACTCTTAATTAGCGATCTCTGGTTACGAAAGTTTCGCTTTGGACCACTTGAAAGGGCGTGGCGATGTATTACTTACTGGAAGGTTCTTCCAATCAAAGCTTCTAGTCTGCGATAGAGAGTTGGGGGCAAAATTGGGGGCAGTGGTTTATTTTATGCGTAAGTAAAAGCATAACAAGCTCGTCTCCGGCTTATAGGGCGACTCTTGACTTGGCTCGTTTCTCTTTAATTCACTAGGCTGAGAGTTCAATTTCACCTAATCGCTAAGAAACGGTGATTTCATGCGCGCGTGAAGCGCGTCGTAGTTGTTGGTGGTGGAATCCTCGGAACAATGCATGCTCTCTTTGCGCTGAAAGAGGGTTTTGAGGTAATTCATCTAGAGCGAGATAAAGAAGCCAGAAGCGCATCTGTTCGTAATTTCGGCCTGATCTGGGTAAGTGGTAGGCGTAGTGGTGCGGAACTGGAGCTAGCGCTGCGGGCCAGAGCTTTGTGGCAAGAGATTGGTGAGGCCAGCAAAATAGGTTTTCGTCCCAATGGGTCGCTAACAATTGCAAGGAATGAAGCCGAACTTGATGTCATGGAACAAGCGGTCAGCATGAATGATTCTCGCGAACGAGGCTTTGCTATTCATTCGAGATCTGAGATTCAAGATTATGAACCCTCACTACAGGGCAAATTTGCTGGTGGACTTCGATGTAGCTACGACGCGATTGTCGAACCAAATCTGTTATTCCCTGGACTAAGAAATTACATGCAGAGTTTTGATAACTATAAATTTGTGACCGAGGAAGAGATTATTGATTTTGATTACGGAAGTTCGAGTGCCCATGTGTACGCTGCAAATGGAACCGAATATTCGGCCGATCATGCGATTTTCTGCCCTGGCGCATCAATCAATGGTTTTTTGCTCGACTTCATAGAAAATGAACCGATCAGGAATGTTCGACTACAAATGGCGGCAACATCCCCCTTGTCTATCGATCTTCGTCATTCAATTGCCGATGCCGACTCTTTACGGTATTACCCGGCATTTTCAGAACTTGATCTAGCAGGACTTGGCGAACAGTCCGAAATCGCGGCCTCGTATCGAATGCAGCTTCTTCTGGCCCCACGCCTCGATGGTTCTATGACCATCGGAGATACTCATGAGTACGTAGAACCTTTTAGCCACGAGTTGATTGAGACACCCTATGAACACCTCACCTCAGTCATCGAATCCTTTCTAGGTTCCATCATTCACATTGATCGTCGTTGGGAAGGGATGTATACGGAGATGACTAATGGAGGAATCTGCCTCAGAAAAGAGTTTGCCCCCAATTGTTACCTCGTAACAGGTGGTGGCGGCCGAGGAAATACTTTGGCACCCGCGATAGCAGAGGAGTCCATAGCACTATGGCAAATACAGATCTAGCTATCTTTGATGTAGCAGGAACCACTGCAAAGGATGATGGACTGGTTGTGAAGGCATTCCAACTTGCAATGGAGCAGGAAGGGGTTCCGCTCGATTCACCTACCATGGCTGAGATGTCAAGGATTGTTTTGGAGACAATGGGGCAGAGAAAGATCGACGTATTTCGATTGATTTGCCAAGGTAATCAGACAAAAGCAGAAAGAGTGCATGGGAATTTCATCCATAAATATGCGGAATTGGTCGGAAAAGGTGAACTCGAAGAAATCGAAGGCGTAAGTACCCTTTTCAAGACTCTTCGAAATAGGAGAATCGGCATCGCTATAACAAGCGGTTTTCCTCGAGAGCTCCTCGATCGCATTATTGATGGACTTGATTGGCGGGGCGAGATACAAGTCTCCGTCGCATCAGATGAAGTTGATAGTGGAAGACCAGCGCCAGACCTTATCTATAAATCCATCTCCCGATATGAAGCCCTAATGCAGAAAAAAATCGAACTAGACCATGTAATGGTCGTAGGAGATACGGTCTCAGATATGAAGAGTGGTGTTGCTGCCGGAGCTCGTTATGTTGTCGGCGTTCTTACGGGAGCACATCCGGAAAGTGAACTACAGGCAAATGGCGCAACGCACATCGTTTCCTCGGCTCCACTTATTGAAAAGTTGCTCTAGTTGTTCACCCATTCTTAATTGATTGGGGGATAAATACTTCTTGTCACGTTAACTTCACACGATTCAATCCGCTCACACATTAGCGAAAGGAATCTAATGAAAAAGGGTTGGCGTACAACGACAATCTCGCTCGTTGTAGTTCTACTTGGAACAGCCCTTGCAGCAATTGCTCCAGCACAAGCCGCAATTGATTATTGCAAGGTAACAGATTTGAAATCAGCCGGCGGTATGGATGCACTAGTCAAGGCGGCTAAGAAAGAAGGCGCTCTTAACCTCATCACAACACCACGTGATTGGGCAGGTTACGGCGATATGTTTGACATTTACGAAAAAGCATTTGGCGTGAAGATCAGTGTTGATAATCCAGACGGGTCTTCACAATATGAAATCGACACTATGAAGACGGCTCCTAAGTCAAAGCAGCCAG
>CAZGMF010000056.1:0-2399 GCA_964526795.1 uncultured Clavibacter sp. | reverse complement strand
TCTTCACAATATGAAATCGACACTATGAAGACGGCTCCTAAGTCAAAGCAGCCAGACTCCATTGACATTGGTCCATTGGTTGTAGCGCAGCTCATGCCACCCGGAGCAAAGCCACTTTCAGCTCCATACAAGGTTTCTACATGGAAGGACATTCCAGCTGCCGCGAAGGATCCAAATGGATACTGGTACGGAAACTACGCTGGAAAGCTCGCTATTGTTTACACATCAGATCTCAAGCCAGCCCCAACAAAAGCGGCGGATTTCGCTAATCCTGCCTATAAGGGAGTAGTCGGAATTACTGGCGATCCAACGTCTTCAAACCAAGCGTTTATGTCAGTTGTTGCGGCCTCGCTTGGAAACGGCGGCTCAAAGAACCTCTCTGATGTCTCTCCTGGCTTGATGCTCTTCAAGAATGTCAAGCAAGTAAATGGCGCTTTAGTTAAGGTAAATGCGACTAACTTGGTTTCTGGAGCTGTAAAAGTCGGTTTTGCCTGGGATTTCAACTCAATTGGTTGGACAGCAGGTGCAGCCAAGGCGGGAATCGATCTTAAGTGGACTTATCCATCTGATTTCGTACTCCAAGCTCCTCCATACATCAACGCAATCAATGCAAAGGCACCTCACTGCGCTAATGCTCGTTTATGGCAAGAGTATGTCTATTCACAGAACGAAGGTAAGACAGCATCAGAATTGACTGACGCTGATCTAAAACTTTCAGGTAGCAAACTCTTCGCGAAAATTCGCGGAGGCCAGAATATTTTCCAGCGCAATGCGGCAGCTCCAGTAACTGCAGATGCAATGTCCGCGAAGGGAATTCTTCCAGCATCGCAAGTCAATATTCCAATGCCATCTACCGCTCAGGTAATTAAGACCATGACCGTCGCCGACATCCTTTCAGCCAGAGAGCAGATCATCGGATCATGGGCTTCTCTATAGCAACCTCCTCTCCTAGGTAGCTAAATCGACATGGAGCGGAAGTGGGGAACTCGAGGGTTCCCACTTCCGCTCTTCCCCTTTCTTATAATTGTTGGATTCTTTTTTCTCTTTCCCATCAGCAAAGTTATTTATCTATCGTTCCAGGCAAACGATGGCGCTTTCACGCTTTCTAATTATGAAACTGTCTTCACATTTCCTTATAACCAAGGTTTCATCGGAAGTATCAAAATCGGTCTATATACAGCTGCGCTATCTGCGGTTCCAGGCGCCGCTATTGCTTACTTCGTCGATTCGCGTGGCAGCGAGAGTCTGAAGCGGACAATTGCGGCCCTCAATGGCGTGCTTGCAAATACCGGTGGCCTTCCACTTGCATTTATGTTTACGGCCGCTATCGGCCGCGGAGGAGCGTTAACTAAGTTCCTCAAATGGTGTGGTTGGGATATCTACGCGGGGAGATTCTCCTTGGGAACCTTCTCGGGGCTATTAATTGTTTATCTCTACTTTCAAATCCCTCTCATGGTCATAACTTTCGCGCCCGCTATTGGAATTATCAGACAGGAGCTTCGGGATGCCGCGGCATCACTCGGGGCGACAGTCAGACAATTCTGGTTCAAAGTCGGCTTTCGTCTCCTAGCGCCGAGTTTTATCGCCTGCTTCCTATTGTTATTTGCAAGCGGCTTTTCTGCGTACGCAACTGCTAACGCGCTCACCGTTGGTAATGTTTTGTTGACGCCACTTCAAATTGCTGGTCTTCTTAACGGAAATGTCTCAGCCTCTCAATTGAATCTTGGAAAAGCTCTAGCGGCGATGATGATCCTAATCTCAGCTCTTGCCGTCATTCCATATCTTGTTATCCAGCGTCGAGTAGCACGGTGGAGAGTAACATGATTAGCGAAAAGAAGAATGTCGTACTAATTGCAGTTCTCTCAATATATCTTCTCTTCATATTTGTTCCTCTCCTATCTGCGACCGAATACACCTTCAAAACCAGCGTTAAAGGTAAATATTCTCTAGAGAATTATCAGTGGGTTCTCAATCAACCAGAATTCATTCATTACGTCCTCCGTTCTACATGGCTCTCCGCACTTAGCGTTCTGATCTCCATCGCACTTCTCCTGCCACTTCAAACTTGGTTACATATCTCTCAGTCTCGATGGCGGCCGGTTGTTGAGACGATCTCACTTATGCCCCTAATCATTCCTGTGGTTGCATTTGCGATTGGTGCACAAGTTGCTATGCCGCTTTGGATACAAGATTCGGTACTCGAACTACCTTTCCTATACTCCATGCTGTCACTTCCCTACGTATTTAGGGCAATCGACATTGGCTTGAGTACTAAACCCTTAAAGACGTGGTACGAAAGCGCTCGAGTACTTGGTGCGCATAGTGGGAAATCGCTATTAAGGGTTGTCTTTCCCGGTATCAAGGCGTCAATTCTTGCTTCAGCAGCGCTTGGATTTGCG
>CAZGMF010000055.1:1913-6817 GCA_964526795.1 uncultured Clavibacter sp. | reverse complement strand
AAACCAATCAACGCATAGATTCCGACAGTGATCAGAACATCGTGAATTACGGCGACGATTGCGGCAATCGCCATCTTTGGCTCAAAGGTGAGAGCGAGATAGATCATGATGATGATCAAGAATGCAATCAAACCTTGGAGAGCCTTCTTTGAGATTTCAGCGCCCCATGACGGTCCGATGTTTTGGGCATCGATACTATCAACCGTGATGTTGAAGGTCTTTGCCAGAGAATCCTGAATCGCATTTGATTCCGCAGCGCTGAGAACGCCCGTCTGGATTCGAATCTTATTCTCGCCGATTGTCTGGACGATTGGTTCATTGGCATATCCGCCGGCTCTCACCGCTTCGCGGGCTTGAACTATTGTTCCGCTGGAGGTTGTGACGGTAAATGATGATCCGCCTTTGAATTCAATTCCCAGGTGTAGACCTTTGAAACCTAGCGCCGCAGCGCTGATGATGATGAAGACAAGTGAGAGTGCATACCAACGGCGTCGCGCGCCAATGACATTGAGGGAAGTTTCACCGCGATAGAGACGGCCGCCCAATCCTGCAAAGCGTGACATCACGCGCCTCCTTCAGTTTTCATTCCGACACTCTTGGGTGAAACACCGGACCATTTCGTTCCTGATTGGAAGAGTTTTCTGCTGGCCAGCATCGACACAAGAGGCTTCGTAAAGAAGAAGATGATGATGAGATCGATCAGAGTTGTAAGTCCCAAGGTGAAAGCAAAGCCTCGGACGCTTCCTACCGAAACCACATATAGGACGACTGCCGAAATTCCCGAGACCAAGTCCGCCACGACGATGGTTCGACGGGCACGCCCCCAGGCATTCTCCACTGCTACGCGGAAAGGTCGACCTTCGCGCATTTCATCTCTGATTCGCTCGAAGTACACAATGAAGGAGTCAGCCGTAACACCGATAGCAACGATCGTTCCTGCGATGCCAGCAAGGGTCAAGGTGTATCCCACCCATTTAGAGAGAAGGAAGAAAGTAAGAAAGACATGGGCTGCTGCCATGATCAGCGAACCGACAACGACAAAACCAAGCGCGCGATAGTAGAAGAGTGAATAGAGGACGACGAGAAGTAATCCCAAACCGCCAGCAAGAAGTCCGGCGCGGAATTGGTCCTTACCCAGCGTTGGAGAGACCTGCTGAACTTCACCGCGATCAAAGGCCAAGGGAAGCGAGCCATATTTCAGGACATTAGCGAGATCCTGGGCTTCAACTTGAGTGAAACTTCCAGTGATCTGGGCACGTCCACCGAGAATCGCTTCGTTAATGCGCGGGGCCGAAACAACAACACCATCGAGAACGATTGCTACCTGATTCTGTGGCGATGCTAAATCGACCACGCTCTTGGTGAGATTTCCAAACTTTGTTGTCCCTTCGCCAGTGAAATCCAGCGAGATAAACCAGCCACTTGCACCCTGTTGATCGATCGCTGCGGTCGCGCCTTTGACATCTCGACCAATAACTTGGGCAGGTGCCAACAGATAACGGGATGAACCGGTGCGATCGCACGTGGCAATCGGAGCATTCGGATCATCACCTCCCGAGCCAAGAGTGGATTCGGCTTTGGTGCAGTCAAGTGAATTAAATTTCGCTTGCACATCTGCCGGTATTCCTGATGCCGTCGTTGTCGCGGTATCGGTTGGACTTGCAACCGCTGAGGCTTCTTCCAGAACTTGTCGGAATCGAAGTTCGGCGGTTTGGCCGACTAATTCCACGATTCTCCGACCGGTCTGTCCCGGAACTGAAATCACAATTTGGCGATTGGTGCCGGTTCCTTGTGCAGTCACTTCACTTTCGGCAACGCCAAGAGAGTCGACACGTTGGCGAATGATCGCTACCGCTTGATTGATGGCCTCAGGAGTTACCTCGCCGGTCTGGCCATTCTGAAGTCTGGGTTGGAGTGTGACACTCGTTCCGCCGCGCAGATCAAGTCCAAGATTCAGACTTGTGGCGCCAATGGCGAAGGCCAGAATGTAAAGAACGACGGTGAGCCCGACCGTCACTGTCAATGTTCGAGTGGGATTGGCTTTTTTCGTCTCAGTACGTTGATTGCCATAAGGGCGCTGGGAAGACATGGTGCGAAAGTCTAGGTTACTTACTCGACAGTGTCGAAAAGCCCAGGGGTGGTCGCTGGTGGTTTCTTACCTAGATGGCGCCATGCTTGAGCCGTTGCGCTTCGACCGCGTGGTGTTCGCATAAGGAAACCTGCGCGAACTAAGAATGGTTCCGCCACTGACTCCACAGTCTCGCGCTCTTCACCTACTGCCATGGCAAGTGTGTTCAAACCAACAGGCCCACCGTCGAATCGTTCGATTAGCGCATGCAATATCGCGCGATCAAGGCGATCTAAACCGTAATCATCCACTTCGTACATCGTCAGCGCTTTGAGAGTCCGCTCAATATCAATCACTCCCCCGGAGTGAACTTGGGCAAAATCACGGACGCGCCTCAACAATCGATTGGCAATTCGTGGAGTGCCACGTGAGCGCCGACCAAGTTCTGCTACGGATTTTTCATCGATAGAAACATCGAGCAGGCCGGCACTTCTCAAAACTATTCCTGCGATATCGGCATCGTCGTAAAAATCTAGATGCGCGGTAAATCCGAATCGATCACGTAATGGAGCAGGGAGCAAGCCAGAACGCGTTGTTGCACCGATCAATGTGAAATGAGGAAGTGCCAGAGGAATCGCAGTTGCGCCGGGGCCTTTGCCTACAACGACATCAACTCGGAAATCCTCCATCGCCATATAGAGCAATTCCTCCGCTGGTCTTGCTAAACGGTGAATCTCGTCAACAAAGAGAATCTCGCCTTCAACAAGAGAGGAGAGGATGGAGGCCAAATCTCCGGCGTGGGTTATCGCAGGGCCACTTGTGACTCGAATGGGAGCGCCCATCTCGCCGGCGACAATCATTGCAAGAGTTGTCTTGCCAAGTCCTGGTGGGCCAGCCAAAAGTATGTGATCAGCGCTCGAGCCGCGCTCTTTTGCTGCCTGGAGAAGCAAGCTGACCTGATCTTTCACTCGCTGCTGCCCAACAAATTCCTTGAGGGAATGAGGACGCAGCGCCTGTTCGGCACTGATCTCCTCGGTGAGCGCGGCAGATTGCATCAGTTCTTCCCCGTTACTTTCCTTCTTTTCTCGCTCTTGATCGTTCATATATTTATCTCAGATTTATTAATCTCGGGGAACTATTTCTTCGATTTCGATTGAGAAAGTGTCCGCTTGAGGATCTCAGATAGCTCTAGCGAGGCAAAATCATCGTTTGATTGACGTTGAGCGCTTTCGATAGCGGACTCGCCTTCTTTCGCGCTAAAGCCCAGGCCGATCAGCGCCTGAAGTACTGGAGCATGCCATTGCTTCTCTTTCGTTCGGCCACTTCCAAATGTCGAGTACCGATCTTTGAGCTCCAAGATAATCCGCGAGGCCATTTTCTTGCCCACGCCTGGAACTTGTTCCAAGGCAGAACTCTCTCCCGATCCGATTGCTCGCTGTAATTCAGATGGAGCCAGAGCGGAAAGCATGGAATAGGCGGCCTTTGGTCCGATTCCAGTGACGCCTTGAAGTTCGATGAAGAGTTCTTTTGATTCCAGATCTGAAAATCCATAGAGGGTCCATGAGTCCTCACGAACCACAGCACTGGTATGAACTGTCACGTCACTTCCCAATTCGAGTCTGGAGATAAGTGTTGGCGAGATGATGACCTCATATCCCACACCGTTGGTATCGATGATCGCTTTGTTGAGAGAAAGAGATAAGACTTTCCCGCGGAGGATTGCAATCATCACTTCACCCTCTTCAATCGCGAGAGTTGGGAGAGACGGTTCTTCTCATTCCTGGTCGCCCGATCAAGACGAGAAATATTGGCACCTCTCCAGTGATGACATATCGCCAGGGCCAACGCATCAGTTGTATCGACTGGTTTTGGCGGGGAATCAAGTCCGAGAATTCGAACAACCATTGTTGCAACCTGTTTCTTATCGGCTCGCCCAGAACCAGAGACAGCAGCTTTGACCTCACTTGGAGTGTGATGAGCAATCGGAATTCCAGATTTGGCAGCCAACAAGATTGCAACTCCGGCAGCCTGTCCTGTAGCCATCGCTGTTCGAACATTGAGTTGTGAGAAGACTCGCTCAATAGCCACAACATCGGGTTTGAATCGAGCAATCCATTGCGCGATTTCAGTTTCTAGTTCCATCAATCTAGATTCAAGCGGTTCGTCAGGCGATGTTCGTATCACTCCACAATCAACTAAGCGCAGTCCCGCTTTAGAATCTCGATCGACAACGCCAATACCGCACCGAGTCAGCCCGGGATCGATACCTAAAACGCGCATAGGGAGAGCCTAATCTTGCGATAAAAAGCCGTTAGGAAAGGCTCGCCAAAACCTCTTCTGATATGTCGAAATTTGCATAAACATTCTGGACATCGTCGAGATCTTCGATTGCATCGACCAATTCGATGACCTCTTTGGCATGCGTGGAATCGACTGGAACAGTGACGCTTGGCTGAAAGGAAATATCTGCTGACTCATAGTCAAAACCGGCACTCTCTAAGGCTTTTCGAATTGCGACCAGATCAGCAGGCGCTGAGACGATTTCGAAATTCTCACCCAGATCATTCACTTCTTCCGCTCCGACCTCCAAGACCTGCTCCAGAAGAGAATCTTCCGACACTGTCCTTGAGTGCTGTTCTTTCCGGACGATGATGACGCCTTTTCTTGCAAACATGTATGCAACCGAACCCGGATCTGCCATCGTCCCACCGTTGCGCGTTACAGCAACGCGAACTTCCGATGCTGCACGATTTCTATTATCCGAAAGACATTCGATAAGGAATGCGACCCCGCCTGGTCCATAACCCTCATACATAATCGTCTCCCAAGCAGAACT
>CAZGMF010000055.1:0-1813 GCA_964526795.1 uncultured Clavibacter sp. | reverse complement strand
GCGACGCTAGAGCAGACGACATTGACGAAATATCGGTGGACTCGGTTGTCGCCCGTCAATTCTGGATGGAAAGAGGTTGCCAAAATATGTCCCTGTCGGACAGCGACTGGATGACCATCAATCTCAGCCAAGGTTTCGACGTTAGGTCCAACTTTCTCCACCCATGGCGCGCGAATGAAGACCGCACGGAACTTTGGTTCAGTTAATCCCATTATTGAAAGATCGACTTCAAATGAATCAACTTGTCTACCAAACGCATTGCGACGGACGGTGACATCGAGGCCACCGAAACTTTCCTGTCCTTGAATGGCATCCAGAACATCGTTGGCCAGCAGAATCATTCCGGCGCATGAACCATAGACCGGCATCCCTTGGGAGATTCGCGACGTTATCAGGTCAAAAAGCCCGAAAGATCTGGCCAATTTTGAGATTGTGGTCGATTCGCCTCCAGGAATAATCAGTGCATCGACGCTCGAAATCTCATCTCTAGTTTTGACTGCGCGGGCCTGAGCGCCACATTCTGCAAGAGAGCGCAAATGCTCCCGCACATCACCTTGAAGGGCGAGAACTCCGACATCCACGGTTAGACCAATCTGAGAGAAGAAGCGCTGTTACCAGCCGCGTTCTGCCAATCGATGTGGGACTGGAATGTCGGCAACGTTGATTCCCACCATGGCCTCACCTAGTCCGCGAGATTGTTCAGCAACAACTTTCGGATCGTTGTAATACGTCACCGCTTTGACGATCGCGGCGGCGCGTTTGGCAGGGTCGCCAGATTTGAAGATTCCAGATCCAACAAAGACGCCATCGGCGCCGAGTTGCATCATCATTGCAGCATCAGCCGGCGTTGCTATGCCGCCCGCGGTAAAGAGAACGACTGGGAGTGATCCGGTGCTTGCAATCTCTTTAACTAATTCGTACGGCGCCTGTAGTTCTTTCGCAGCGACATAGAGTTCATCTTCACGCATTGAGGTCAAGCGACGAATCTCATCGGAGATTGCTCGCATATGTGTTGTTGCATTTGAAACATCTCCGGTACCTGCTTCGCCTTTGGAACGAATCATGGCTGCACCTTCGTTGATTCTTCGAAGTGCCTCACCAAGATTGGTTGCGCCGCAGACGAAAGGAACGGTGAAATTCCACTTATCAATGTGGTGCGTGTAATCAGCAGGCGTGAGAACCTCTGATTCATCGATGTAATCCACTCCAATTGCCTGCAGAATCTGCGCTTCGACAAAATGACCAATTCGAGCTTTTGCCATAACCGGAATCGAGACAGTCTTTTGGATCTCTTCGATCATTGTCGGATCCGACATTCGAGCTACGCCACCTTGGGCGCGGATATCGGCGGGAACTCGCTCCAGAGCCATGACCGCAACAGCGCCGGCATCTTCTGCAATCTTCGCTTGTTCGGCATTGACGACATCCATGATGACGCCACCTTTGAGCATCTCAGCCATGCCGCGCTTAACGCGCGAAGTACCCGTGATCTGTTTCTCGCTCATAGAGGTGCAGTCTACTTATCAGGGGAAAACCTGCGAATTCTGCTCTCGCTCTTGGCGGGGGCTTACTTCTTCGTTGGCGATGGCGCCGGAGTGGGGTAAGTGAAATCGGGCTCGCGATCGGTCAGAAAGAACCAGATCTGTCCATTCGCAAAATAGGCAGGCGAACCATCGATAAGAGTCCATGACGTTGGACTGGTCGCTTGAGGCCGCGACCATCGCACTTCTGTCACTGTTCCATCTCGAAGGAAATAACCACGACCAGTTCCAGTTACCGTGCTCTTGGGCGTGATGCCGCCGAATTTGTCCCC
>CAZGMF010000054.1:0-7556 GCA_964526795.1 uncultured Clavibacter sp. | reverse complement strand
ACCCGCGACCTCCGCTTTACGAGAGCGGCGCTCTACCGACTGAGCTAGGGCGGCGCGGCATTTAATCTAGGACGATATCTCCGTTTTGTGTTGCAAGAACGACAGAGACAATGCCAGTTTCGCCTTCGAAGTCTTGGGGGTTTCTCCATTTGACTTCAACATCTTTAAATGCTTTTGCCGGCTCAGAACCCAACCATTCTTTGATTATTTTCTCATTTCCTGAGATTTCAATCTTCTTGATCTCTGCTACTTGTTTGCCGTCAGATGAAGGATGATCTTGGGTGAGCCATTGAATAAAGAATGGGAGTTGGGAATCTTCGAGAGTTCCAAGAAGTCCAATTTGTTTCCACTTCAATTCGGAACCATCTGGTTTCTTCCTTGATCCATCGACAGCGCTTCGACCGAGCCTTGACTCCACCGGAGAGATATCGTCGGTTGCTACAACCCATGTCATCCAGCCTCCGCCGCGGTTGACGCGTTGGGTCACTGCTTTACCGAAAGGAGTGGATTCAGCCGCCGGGTGTTCGAGGGGACAAACTACTTCAATGTAGTGCCCATTTTTTAGCGGAAGGGTGAAGTTGCGGGTACCAAAACGAGGGTGGATTCCACCATCGGTGAATGCCGAGCCAATTCGCGAACCCAATCTCTGGACTACATCGACGAGTTGGTCATGTGAAGCTGCATAAGAGATGTGATCAAGACGAAAGGGCATAGCTGAATTCTGCCTTAAGAGAAGGGGTGCTAACGACCATGGATGAGGTTGAAGAAATCTAGGCAGAAGGCCTCAAGGGTAAGGATTTGGGAGACGTTTGAGTCCATTAAGGAGCGGAATTGATGGACTCTGTCAAAAAGATTCTGTAAGCGCCTCGGAGATACTTTCCTTCTAAGTTCGTGAATCTCATCATGCTGGTCAGGATTAATAAAAAACTTAGTTCCGCTCGATTCTGGCAATAGGGCATCACGGAGAAGTGTTTGAAGCCAGAGGAAATATGAATCAAGTTCGTCCTTCGCCGCACGAACTGTTCGTGATTTCTGAGATTTCTCGAGATCTTTTAGGGCTTTCGAGCCTCCAGATAACAATCCTCGATTCGGCCCTTGGACTGTGAGACGAAGCTCCTCTTCCTCTTCTTTATGGGACTTTTTAAGACTAATTTCTGATCGAGTAACTGCAATGTCTTGGAGTTGTGAGGCGGTAGTAATCGCTCTAGCTTCGCTATCAATCGACAAGAATAGTTTTATTATCTTTTTTCGAATCTGGAGTAAGTCAATATCAGTTGCAAGATGTCTTGCGCTACCAATATGTCCTTGTGAGATCCTGGCAGCTACCTCCGCCCTATCGTTTTCGACTTTCAAGGTTTCTTGTAAAAAGACAGAAACTTCATTTGTGGTTGGGGTGATAAGCGAGACTAGGCGGCAGCGAGATTTGATGGTCGACAAGACATCATCCGTTGTTGGAGCACAGAGAAGCCAAATATTCTGGCTGCCTGGCTCCTCAATTGCTTTCAAAAGTGCGCTTGCAGCAGATTCAGTCATTCGATCACAGTCTTCAATAATGGTCACTCGGTACGGCGCAATTGAGGCGCCCCATGAGGCGCGAGATACAAGCTCGCGAATTTCATCTACTTTGATTGTTCCACCTTCTGGTTTGAATAACTCAACATCAGGATGGCTGCCAAGTCTGGCGGTTTGACAGTCGGTGCACGAGCCACAACCTCCACGAGAGCAAATCAGTAAAGTAGCGAAAGCTATTGCAATATTTGATCTACCCGATCCTGGTGGACCGGTAAATAGCCAAGCGTGCGTAGGAGAATCTTTCGCTTTGATGAGAGTTGAGATAGCTCTATTTTGGCCAACAATTCCGGCGAATACTGGAGCTGTCACTTAATCAGCATCGCTACTCGATTTAAGATTTCTTGATGAATCTCATCCACCGACTTTCGTGCGTCAACAATGAGATAGCGCTCGGGATCGAGCGAGGCTAGTTGGAGATATTCCTGGCGGACGCGGTTGTGAAATTCGATTGACTCACTTTCTAGGCGATCTGCTTTCTTGATTCGAGCTAGACCGATTTCTGCTGGTTGATCAAGAATGATGGTCAGAGTCGGGTAGAGCGACTCTGTAGCCCATCGACTAATACGAGCAACTTCATTTGAAGACAAGATTCGGCCAGCTCCTTGATAAGCGATGGAAGAATCAAAATACCGGTCAGTGATGACAACTTCGCCGCGATCAAGAGCTGGGCGTATGGTCGAGTAAACATGGTGTGCTCGATCAGCGGCATAAAGAAGGGCCTCCGCTCTTGGGGAAATTTGGCCCGTTTTATTATCGAGCAAGATTTGTCTTAGATTCTTGCCAAGAGTGGTTCCGCCTGGTTCTCGAGTAAGGAGAGCCTTCTTCCCTCGACTCTCAAACCACTTTAGAAGCAACTTTGCTTGCGTTGATTTTCCGGAGGCTTCTCCGCCTTCAAAGGCGATAAAAATTCCCTCTATCTTGGGGATAGTGATTGAGCCTAGTTCGCCACGGAAAGCGTTGGTGATATCTGACCAAAGTGAAACGCCAGGTCGATCTTTCATTTGTTGATATGAAATAGTGCCAACCAGCGCTGCTATAACTCCGCCTCCGAACATCGTAAAGGCTGCACCGTTATAAGTTAGAGTGGCATCGCCGATTGTGAATACATGTTCACCTATCGCGGCCGCAGCAAGGGGCGCGATAGCAAGGACGGCAACAAGTGAAACTCTGATCAGAGACTGGATGAAGGCAAAGACTCGACCCCGCATCTCATCAGTGACTTCCATGCCGACCATGGTGAAACCGGTAACCCAAGAGATTCCCGAAAATGCACCGAGAACTACAACAACAAAGACTGCTAGAACAAGGTTTTGAAGGAGAGAGAGAAGAATCAGCAAGATACCGGCTACGGCAAGTGATGCGCCGAAAAGTCGGCGTCGGGAGAATTGAGCGAAAACCTTTGGCCCCAGCGAAATCCCCGCGGCAAGACCAGTAAAGACCGCTCCAAAAAGAACACCATAGGCAGCATCGCCGGCTTGGAGATCTCCGACGAATGTGCGTGCCAGACCTATAACAGCCCCAGCAGCGACAAAGGCACCAATCATTCCAACAACAAGACCCCGTATGACCTTTGAAGAGGAGACGAATTTCGCCCCATCGAGAAGTGAGGAGCCAAACGTTGGTTGTTTCTCAATCTTTCTTAGATGGTCATTAGGGACTTTGAGTGTGGAAATAGTTAGAGCGCTGAAAATGAAAGAAATGGCATTAATGTAAAGAGCGAGATCAACTGCCGAATTTCCTTTCAGGCTGAATGCTGTACTAATCGCCGTGAAGAAAATCGAGAGTAGCGAGAAAAGAGCAGCAGCAAGCGGAGCTGTTCCATAAGCCGCGAGCAAACTCATTTGATTGACATTTTCAAGTCTGTTCTTAGGAACCAGATTTGGAACAGTTGCTTCCTTTGAAGGGCTCCAGAAAAGTGTCACGCATTCAACGAGCACTGTTGCGATGTAGAGCCAGGTGTAGTTGTTCACTATGGGAATAGAAATAAATAGCCCAGCACGGATAAGGTCCCCGATGACCATGACTTTCTTGCGGTCGAATCTGTCGGCTATCACTCCTGCTATCGGACCCAAAATCACAGAGGGAAGAAGGCGGGCGATAAAGACGCCAGCAATAGCAAAGTTTGCGGTCGCATAGTTTCCACCTGCGAGCTGTTGAGCAAGAGCTGTAGTGGCAAGAAGTCCTAGCCAATCCCCAAATGAGGAGAAGGCCATGGCCTTCCAGAGTTTGCGAAAGGCGGGGATTCTAAGAACGCTTTCACGCGCGTTGATTGTCGAGGATGTGGCGCTTGGAATTTGATTCGACATAAGGAGAGCCTATTACTTGGCTTTTTTCGGCTTTCCGTCAGCCGATTTCTTCGCCCTGCGCTTGGCGCCAGCCTCTTTAGCGGTGTTCTCTGTCAAAGTCGGGGCGCTCTTTGTTGATTTAGATTTCGTGCCGCGAGATTTCTTTGGTCTAACAATTCCATCATTGGCAAGTTCCCATGCTCGACGGCCAGCGAGAAGTTCTTGGGCGCGCTCAATCGTCATGGCTTCGACGGTATCGCCGCGCCGGAGAGTGGCGTTCGTTTCTCCGTCCGTGACATACATACCGAATCGGCCATCTTTGATCAGAATCGGTCGCTTGGTTTCAGGATCAACACCAAGATCTTTTATCGGTGGTTTTGCAACCCCTCGGCGCCGGACCTTTGGCTGTTTATAAATATCTTTCGCTTCATCAAGAGTGATTGTGAAGAGTTGTTCTTCTGAGGTGAGAGTTCGTGAATCAGCTCCGCGCTTGAGATAGGGACCATATCTTCCATTTTGGACAGTGATCTCTTCCCCGGTCTCACTATCGGTTCCCAGAACTTTGGGGAGAGAAAGAAGTTTGAGTGCATCATCAAGTGTGACTGTGTCGAGGGTCATGGTGGAAAGTAGAGATGCGGTCTTTGCCTTGACTTCCTTATTTTTCTTCTTCCCTTCCACTTCAGGGAGGACTTCTGTGATGTAAGGACCGTATCGACCTGATTTTGCAATCACGGGAAGATTTGTAGAAGGGTCAATCCCAAGTTCGCGCTCTCCTGAGGGCGCGGCAAGCAATTCGATTGCTTTTGTGAGTGTTAACTCATCTGGGGCCATACCTTCAGGGATATTTGCGAACTTCCGCTCATCTCCTTGACCTTGCTGGAGATAGGCGCCATAGCGACCAACACGAATTTCAATCTCATCGTTGACTTTCATCGTGTTGATTTGCTGGGCATCTATAGCTCCGAGGTCTGCAGCAAGATCCTGTAAGCCAGGCTGGCCATCATGGCCGAAGAAGAAATCCGTCAGCCAAGTGACACGTTCCGCCTCACCATTGGCGATCCGATCCAAATCTTCTTCCATGGACGCTGTGAATTCATAATCGATGAGTTTGGAGAAATGTTGTTCTAAAAGCCCAGTAACTGAGAAAGCAAGAAATGTTGGAACGAGGGCACGGCCACGTTTGACGACATAACCGCGATCCTGAATGGTCTGGATGATCGAAGCGAAAGTTGAAGGTCGACCGATTCCTAATTCCTCCAACTTCTTGACCAAAGTGGGTTCGGTATAGCGGGCTGGTGGTTTGGTTTCGTGGCCTTCACATGTGTACTCATTGACCGATATGAGTTGGCCTTCGGTCATTGCTGGAAGCCGCCTTTCACTCTCCTCCTCATTCTTTTCGTCAGAGACATCTTCATAGGCTGCAAGGAATCCCGGAAAGGTGACCACTGAACCATTTGCTCGAAAGATGGCATCTTGACCATCCTTTGTGGTCACATCGAAATCGACGCGAGCCTGCATCTTCTTTGCATCGGACATTTGGGAAGCAACCGTTCGCTTCCAAATCAAGTCATAGAGAGCAAGTTGATCACGGGTGAGTTCTGGTGCGAGCTCTCCTGGAGTTTTGAATTGATCGCCTGCTGGACGGATGGCTTCATGGGCTTCTTGGGCATTCTTCGTTTTGCCCTCATAGAAGCGAGGTGAATCTGGAATGTGGTCTGATCCGTAAAGTGACTTTGCAGACTGACGTGCTGCTTTTATCGCTGACTCAGAGAGATTGACCGAATCGGTTCGCATATAGGTGATGTAGCCACCTTCATAGAGGCTTTGGGCGATACGCATCGTGAGTTGTGCTCCCCAACCAAGTCGACTTCCCGCATCTTGTTGCATCGTTGAAGTTGTGAAGGGAGGCTTTGGTCGCTCAGTACGTGGCGATTCCTCAATTGACTTAACGGTGAGTTTCTGACCTTTGAGGGATTCAGTAAGTTCTCTTGCGCTTGACTCATCGAGAAGAAGTATTTGGGAGGCGCTTTTCTCTTTTAGAGCACCATTTGAGTCAAAATCATTAGTAGACGCCGTTCTCTTGCCTTCGACGGAGATAAGCCGTGCATTGAAATTCTGATCAGTCTTGGCGGTGAGATCCCACCAACTTGATGCGATGAAGGCCATCCTTTCGCGTTCACGCTCGACGATGAGTCGAGTGGCGACGGATTGGACACGGCCAGCAGAGATTCTGGGCATGACTTTTTTCCAAAGAACCGGTGAAAGTCTGTAACCATAGAGACGATCAAGAACGCGACGAGTTTCTTGGGCATCCACAAGTTTCTGATCGATATCTCGAGTCTCATCTATGGCCTTGAGGATTGCTTCTTTGGTGATTTCGTTGAACACCATTCTTCGAACCGGGACTTTAGGTTTTAAAATCTCCATCAAGTGCCAGGCAATTGCCTCACCTTCGCGATCTTCGTCAGTCGCGAGAATAAGTTCTTCCGATTCCTTTAATAGATCTTTGAGTTCTTGGACTTTCTGCCGTTTATCTGGATTAATCACATAGAGCGGTGCAAATTCATTTTCGATATCAACGCCTTCGCGCGACCAAGAGAATTTCTTGAATTCCTTGGGGATGTCGGCTGCGCGTTGGGGCAGATCTCGAATGTGGCCGATGGACGCCTCGACGATGTAGTCATCGCCGAGGTAGCCACCAATCTTTCGAGCCTTAGCTGGAGATTCAACGATCACCAGCTTCTTTAATTTCTTCGCCAAGTTAGCCAATCATCGTGGACTTGCGGCGACCACGAACAAGTGCGGCGACAATAATGGCTGTCGCGACAAATGCGATGGTTTTGCTGATTGCCTCATGTCCTTCGAGTGCGAACTTCACGACTGCTGGCGTTACAAGCAGTCCCACAAGGTTCATAACCTTGATGAGTGGGTTGATTGCAGGACCTGCAGTGTCTTTGAATGGATCGCCAACGGTGTCGCCGATAACAGTTGCGGCATGAGCGTCCGAGCCTTTTCCGCCGTGATTGCCATCTTCCACCATCTTCTTAGCGTTGTCCCAGGCTCCACCTGAGTTTGCTAGGAAAACTGCCATCAAAGTTCCAGTGCCGATCGCGCCAGCGAGATATGCACCAAGTGGGCCAACACCAAGCCCAAAGCCAACGGCAATTGGCGCCATAACTGCGAGTAATCCTGGCATCGCAAGTTCACGGAGTGAGTCGCGAGTGCAGATATCTACGACGCGGCCATATTCGGGCTTCTCGGTGCCTTTCATGATTCCAGGATGAAGAGCAAATTGATTTCGCACTTCCATAACCACAGCGCCTGCAGCGCGTGAGACGGCATTGATAGCAAGGCCTGAGAAGAGGAAGACAACCGATGCGCCAATGATGAGACCGACGAGGTTTCGTGGATCTGCAACATCGAGAACGCCTTGGAATTGGGCGGCAAGATTTGACGCAGATTGTCCTGCTTCTTCAACGGAGGCTTTGATCGCATCAGTGAATGCACCAAAGAGGGCGGTCGCGGCAAGAACCGCGGTTGCAATCGCGATTCCTTTGGTGATTGCTTTTGTTGTGTTACCAACAGCATCAAGAGAGGTGAGAATTTTTGCGCCTTCGCCTTTGACATCACCAGACATTTCAGCAATGCCTTGGGCATTATCTGAAATCGGACCAAAGGTATCCATCGCAACAATAACGC
>CAZGMF010000053.1:0-7749 GCA_964526795.1 uncultured Clavibacter sp. | reverse complement strand
CTGCTTGGTCCATCTGGATCGGGAAAGACAACGGTCCTTCGAATGATTGCTGGCTTTGAGAAACCAGATAGCGGAACTATCTCACTCAACGGAAGAGATATCACTGACCTTCCGCCGTATGAGAGGGATATCAATACGGTTTTCCAGGACTATGCACTCTTTCCACATATGGATGTCATCTCTAATATCGAATATGGATTAAGAGTGAAGAAAGTTCCGAAGGAAGAGCGACGGGAAAAGGCTCTCGCAGCGCTGGCACAAGTTCGACTCGCGGGATTCGAAGGACGCAGACCTCACCAACTCTCCGGTGGGCAGCGACAGCGCGTTGCTTTGGCTCGGGCGCTGGTCAATCGCCCATCTGTCCTGCTTCTGGATGAACCACTTGGTGCGCTGGATTTGAAACTTCGCGAACAGATGCAGATTGAATTGAAGGAATTGCAGCGCGAAGTCGGCATTACTTTCGTCTTCGTCACGCATGATCAAGAAGAGGCGCTAACGATGAGTGATCGCATTGCGGCCTTTAATCACGGAAAGATCGAACAGGTTGCCTCGCCTCGAGATATCTATCTCAAACCACAGAGCAGATTTGTCGCTGAATTCGTTGGAAAGACAAACTCGTTCGAGATTTCAGGGAGGAAATATTCGGTGCGACCGGAGCATGTTGAACTCTCGGCAAAACGATTGTCGAGCGAGCGTTCCTATTCTGGAACGCTTCGAGACATCATCTTCGTCGGTGCAACCACTCGCTATCTCATCGATACTGAACTTGGGTTGATCACTACTTTGACCGCCAAGGATTCGTTATCTATTGGAGATTCAGTATGGGTTGGCTGGGAGAGAAAGGAAGAATTCTCGGAACCGAATCGGTGACGAGATTTCCATGTTCAATCGCTGAACATGGCTAAGGAGGATGTCCGTGTTCAATTGTTGAACACGGCTCAGGAGGATGGAGGTACAGATGCATTGCAAGCGTCTGTTCAAAGCGGGGGTTATTGCTGCAGCGATGACACTCGTGCTCAGTGGATGTGGAAGTTCAAAGAACGCCGCATCCGATAACGGCCTCCCGAAGGTCGAGATGATGAAATCTCTCGGCGCGGGTGAAGGCCAAGTGAATGTCGTGGCGTGGGCTGGATATGTCGAGAATGGTTCGACTGATCCCAAAGTCGACTGGGTCACGGGATTCGAGAAAGAAACAGGATGCAAAGTCAACGTCAAAGTTGGCGCTTCATCCGATGAGATGGTCTCGCTGATGAAAACTGGCGAATACGATGTCGTTTCCGCATCTGGCGACGCATCGTTGCGCTTGATCTATGGCGGCGATGTCGCACCTGTCAACACTGATTTGATTCCAAATTATGCAGATGTCTTCGACAATTTGAAGATGCAGCCTTGGAATTCTGTCGATGGCGTTGCATACGGTGTTCCACACGGGCGCGGAGCGAACCTACTCGCTTATCGCACCGATATCGTCAAACCAGCTCCCACATCATGGGGTGCCGTCTTTGATCCCAACTCACCATATAAGGGCAAGATCACTGCATACGATTCACCGATTTACATTGCAGATGCAGCTCTATATCTGATGAAGACCAAACCTGAATTGGGAATCACCTATCCGTATGCCCTCGATCAAACTCAGTTCGATGCAGCAATCGCTTTGCTCACAGAGCAGAAGTCTTTGGTCAGTGAATATTGGGGCGATTACCTCAAACATGTCGCATCGCTCAAAGCTGGAACGACAGTGATGGGTACGACATGGCAGGTCAATATCAACTTAGCAAAAGGTGAAGGCACCAAAGTCGAGGGAATCAAACCATCCGAAGGTTCAACAGGATGGTCAGATACCTGGATGATCTCTAGCCAGTCCAAGAATCCAAATTGTGCATACATGTGGATGAATCACATCGTCTCGCCTGTTGCCAATGCCGGAGTTGCGGAGTGGTTTGGTGAGGCTCCTTCCAATGCCAAGTCCTGCGATCTAACGGCAGATAAGAATCACTGCGCGACATTCCACGCCAGTGATGATGCTTATTGGCAGGATGTTTATTACTGGAATACGGCTACCGAGAAGTGTCTCGATGGTCGTACCGATGTTAAGTGCGTTCCTTACTCAGAGTGGGCAACTGCCTGGTCGAGTCTGCGAAACTCCTAAGACATCAGTGAACCGAGAGCGGTAAGGAGATGTCGTCATCTGTCGCAACGTGGCTCCATAAGAGGCCACGGGTACGGTTGGCAGCACTTCTTACCGCACCGGTTTTCTGGTTAGTTATTGCCTATCTTGGCTCTCTTGCTTCCCTCTTAGTAACAGCATTTTTCACTATCGACACATTCACGGGCGATGTAATTCGCCGTTTTAATCTTGAGAACTTCAAGGAACTTTTCACTAATCCTTCATATCGAAATGTCGTTGTTCGGACGCTCGGAATTGCCATCCTCGTGACCCTTATCTGCACTGTTCTTGCCCTACCAATGGCTTTTTTTATGGCCAAGATTGCTCAGCCGCGAACTCAGAAGATATTGGTTGCGCTTGTGCTGACTCCGCTATGGGCGTCATACCTAGTGAAGATCTACTCCTGGCGCACCATGCTCGAACCCAACAGTGGCGTGATTGATTGGTTACTTGGCCCGATTGGCATTCACTCACCGGGTTTTGGTTTTGCCGGCATTGTGATTGGTCTGTCATATCTCTGGCTTCCTTACATGATCCTTCCGATCTATGCCGGTTTCGAGAGGTTGCCTAATTCCCTCCTGGATGCATCAGGAGATCTTGGTGCACATAATCTTTATACATTTCGACGAGTCGTCCTTCCGATGGTCTTCCCAAGCATCGTTGCTGGTTCGATGTTTACTTTTTCGCTCAGTCTTGGTGATTACATCACCGCCCAAATTATCGGCGGTAAATTGCAGATGCTGGGAAATGTCGTGTATCAAAACTATTCGCTCAATCTTCCTTTTGCAGCGACGATGTCCTCTGTTCCCATCGTCATCATGATGATTTATCTGTGGAGTGTTCGCAGAACTGGAGCGCTGAATAACGTATGACTATTTCGCGCAGCACTCGTTACTTACTTATGTCGCTCGTAGGTGTGTGTCTTACCTTTATCTATTTGCCGCTTACCGTGGTTGTGATCAACTCATTCAATGTCTCGCGGACCTTCTCTTGGCCGCCACAGGATTTCACAACACTATGGTGGTCGAAAGCTATTGAAAATACAGGTGTGCGAGAGGCGTTGCGCTGGAGTTTTACAGCAGGCGTGATGGCAGCAGGGATCGCTCTTCTGCTTGGGACATGTATTGCCTTCGCCGTTGCGCGCTACCGCTTTTTCGGCCGAGAAACCCTCTCTCTTCTTGTCGTCTTACCGATCTCCCTACCGGGAATAGTCACTGGTATCGCGCTAAATAATGCTTTTACCCAGGATCTGGGAATCTCGACAGGTTTGATGACCATCATCATTGGCCACACAACATTTTGCATCGTCGTGGTCTACAACAATGTCCTCGCGCGTTTGCGCCGAATGGGTGGTTCACTGCAGGAAGCTTCGATGGATTTGGGTGCGAACGGATTCACGACATTTCGCCTTGTCACACTTCCCAACCTAGCTTCAGCACTCTTCGCCGGAGCGATTCTTGCTTTCGGTCTATCTTTCGATGAGATTGTGGTGACGACATTTACCGCAGGTCCTGGCATCCAAACTTTGCCAATTTGGATCTACAACAACCTATTCCGGCCGAATCAAGCCCCTATCGTCAATGTTGTCGCCGCAACATTGATCCTCTTCTCGCTTATTCCCATCTATCTCTCCCAGAGACTCAGTTCTGATTCGGCAACGGGAGGTCGCTTCTGATGGTGAGGCTGTTCAAATTTGTAAGAAATTCCATCATCACTCTGATTGTTCTTTATCTCGCTCTCTTCGGTTTTACTAAAGCAATTCGATATCCAGAACCAATTGCCGCAATCAAACTAGGACTCGCACCAGCGTCGAAAACCCCAACGCTGATGCCTTGGCACACCATCGCACCGGCAACTTCTCCGGTCGCAATTCCAAAAGGTAAAGAAGAGATGCCAAAGACGGTTCAGTACCGCAAAGCACCAGTTTCATTCGGCGAATTCCTCGAGCAGACCAAGACCAACGCGTTTCTGGTTATCAGAAATGGCGTCTTGACCTATGAATGGTACAAAGAAGGGTTCTCGGCAAGTACTGAATTCCCCTCTTATTCGGTGGCAAAGACGATGACCTCAATCATGGTTGGACAACTCGTTGCCCAAGGAAAGATCAAAGAACAGGACTATTTCGTTGACTACTTCCCCGAATATAAGAATGGCAGTTCATTTGATCGGGTAACTGTGAAATCACTTTTGGATATGCAGGGCGGAGTCGGTGTTTCTGATAACTATCCAACAGGCCCTCAAGGTTGGGGCGTTGCCATCGCCCAGATGTATGCCACCACAGATATGAATTGGTTTATTAAGAACAACCGAAAGATGGCCTTCGACCCGGGCACATCTGCCGAATATCGAAGCGTCGATACTCAGATGCTCGGGATGATCATCAAGAAAGTCACTGGCATGAGAGTTGCCGACTATTTCAGCGAGAATGTCTGGAAGAAAGTTGGCGCAGAATTCCCCGCAACATGGAATGTTGATCGCGTCGGGGGGACTGAGAAGACATTCTGTTGCTTCAATGCTGCCGCGCGCGACTATGCGCGAATTGGTATGACCATCCTCAATGGTGGATATAGCGGCGCCAACCGCATCATCTCCAAAGATTGGTTAAATCGAATGACAACACCGGTTGTGACTCTTGATCATGGTTGGGGATACTCCGCTCAAGTTTGGCATCCATTCCCTGGTATCTCGATGGCACTTGGATTGCACGGACAATTCATCTTCATTGATCCCGCCTCACGAACCGTCATTGTGAAAGTCAGCGACAATCCCACGGGATCTGATAACGAGGAACCAACCGCTGAGGTGCTCTACGCGCTCTCTCAGTCGAAGGTTTAATTTGCAAGTACTGATTTTGCAATATCCGGAAAATTCGTAATTACCGCCGTAGCTCCGCAATCTCTCGCAAAGGCAATCTCTTTAGCGGTATTCGCAGTCCAGATGAAAAAATCGTGATCCTTCAACTTTGCCGCAAGTGATGAATCCTCTCTGAAAAGGAAAATACCCAGCGCCAATAAACGTACTGGGCTATAACGAATCCGCCAGGGTTTCTTGACCACATACCCAACATGGTCGTAGCGCTGCCGCAAAAAGCGCACTGCAAAGTAGGAGAATGAGAGGATCACAACCTTGATTCCCGCCGCCTCAATCGCGTTCCGATAGAGATTTACCAGATCAACGACCTTTTGTTCCACTTTCCTTCCTACCCGCACAGGGTGTTTGGTTTCAACCAGAAGATCGAATTTCTTCTCGATCGCAATCTTGAGGAGTTCCTCAAAGGTAACTAAGTCATAACGCTCTCGCATCTGCGCAAGAGAGAGCCTCGAAACTCTGCCGGATTTACCGGTGATGCGCTTCGTCTTTGCGTCGTGAAAACAAATAGGGACACCATCTTTTGTTAGCCGAATGTCACACTCAACTCCATCAACGCCAATTTCTGCCGCCTTGATGTAAGCGGCCCTGGAACCTTCCGGGTACTTCCCGCTAAATCCACGATGAGCATAGATCCTCATGAACGCGAGACCTCTATGGCAATTGATATAGCCCTGACCATCGTCTCTAGTTTCATAGTTGGCAGACCCTGAAACTCAGGTGTCTGACTTTCCATAAGTGGAACATGAATAAGTCCACTCTTGATTTCTCGTGTGCAGGTGAATTGCTGAAGTTTATAGAAGAGATGATTACAAACAAAAGTGCCCGCCGATTCTGACGGCGTGGCTGGAATTCCCAGGCTTTGTAGCTCTGAGACGATCTCGTCGATAGGAAGCGTAGATTCATATTGTGCGGGGCCTTCCGCATTTATTGGGACATTCTTGGGCTGATGGCCCGCGTTATCTTCGATTCTGGCATCCTCAAGATTTATCGCCACTCTCTCAGGTGTTATCTCTTTTCTTCCTTCTGCTTGACCCAGAGAAATCACAATATTTGGTCGGAGTTCTTCTATCGTGGAAATAAGTTTCCTCGACGATTCGCCGAATATAACGGGCAATATTTGGAAGTGCAGCCCTGCAATTCCCGCATTCCTCAACTCTTCTACTATTGCTTGAGATGGATTAGCGCTCGCTTTATGAAACGGCTCAAATCCCGTCACTAATACGCTCGACATATCTCCAACTTTTCTCTATCTACTCCAAATATTGGCGCGCCCGGAGGGACTCGAACCCCCAACCCTCTGATCCGAAGTCAGATGCTCTATCCGTTGAGCTACGGGCGCAATTACTAAGCAAATAGTAGTGCTCTGGCTGATGTTACATTCTCGCCAATGACTCAATACGTTGACATTCAGGGTGAGCCTCTCGCGGTGCAAATCTATGAACCTAAAAATCCAAAAGCAGATGTCGTGCTGGTTCACGGATTTACTGGAAGTAAAGAAGATTTCGCTGATATTGGTCCTTTGATCGCCGCGGCAGGTTTTCGGGCCCTAACTTTCGATAATCGTGGACAACATGAGTCGTCACATTCGAGAAAGGCCGACGGATATTCCATGCCTTCCCTTGGCAGAGATGTCATAGAAATTTCAGATTATTTTCAACTTAGAAAACCCCATCTTCTGGGACACTCTTTTGGCGGCTTGATTGCCCAGCAGGCGGTAATCCTCTCGCCAGATCATTGGTCATCTTTAACGCTTATGTGTTCAGGACCAGCCGGACGATCAGATTGGCTTGCGGAGCCCCAATTTATAAATCTCAACAATGACACTAAAGAGGAAATCTGGGAGAGAGTGTTAGCACCGGAGCGAATCGATAACCCAAGGTTTTCCCTATTGAAGAAGCGTTGGCTCTCTAGTGATGCAAATTCAACAATGATCTATAGAGACCACCTTCGCCGGCAGCCTTCACTCATCACTCAGATTTCAAAACTTGGCATGAGATCTCACGTCCTCTATGGCGAAAATGATGATGCTTGGCCGCTTAAAGAACAGGACGCCATGGCTCATGAACTCGGCGCCAAACTCACCGTGCTACCTAATAGTGGCCACTGCCCGAACGAAGACAATCCAGATTTGCTAGTAAACGAATTGATTAGATTCTGGAATAGACCTTAGTTGCGCGCCCGAAGGGATTCGAACCCCTAACCTTCTGATCCGTAGTCAGATGCTCTATCCGTTGAGCTACGGGCGCTTTCTAATTAGCCCGCGAAGCCTAGCATCTCCTTGCGGTCGGTAAATTTTGCTCGCGGCTTTCCAAGTGATTCGCCTTTAGCTACTTCAGCATTATTAATCAATTCCCAATGCGCTTGTGAAATATGAATTACTCCTTTTTCGCGAATGATTTTCTCGATTCCATCATTCTTCTTAGGTATGACGAGTCCTTCCACTAGCTTCTTCATCACTTCCGCTGCATCACTCTTGTTTGTACCAATAACTCCTGAAGGACCGCGTTTAGCCCATCCCACAACGTATAGATTCGTATTTTCTATCCATCCATTGTTGTTAGCAATCTTGCCAGATTCCAAAGTTATGCCGGGAATAGATTCAGGTTCATATCCAATTGCAGAAACCACTAATCCTGCTTTCATGCTGAACTTCTTCGATGTTTGAATAACTTTTCCATTCTGAACCTCATTTACCGCAAATTCCACTT
>CAZGMF010000052.1:0-7761 GCA_964526795.1 uncultured Clavibacter sp. | reverse complement strand
GCTGAATATGGGGATTACATCAGTGGCCCGCGCGTGATTGATCCACGAGTCAAAGAGAATATGAAGGCTGTGCTGGCAGATGTCCAGAGCGGAGCCTTTGCGAAGAGATTCATTGATGATCAAGATGCAGGTGCGCCGGAGTTCAAATCGCTTCGTGCAAAAGGCGAACAACATCCAATCGAGAAAGTCGGACGTGAACTTCGTTCGATGATGTCCTGGGTTAAGGCATCAAACAAGGATGATTACAAAGAAGGGTCGGCGGCGCGTGAGTAAACCAGTCGTTCTCATCGCAGAGGAGTTAAGCCCAGCAACCGTCGATGCTCTGGGTCCTGATTTTGAGATTCGCCATTGTGATGGCGCCGATCGGTCAGTACTTCTACCGGAACTAGGCAAAGGCGTTGATGCGGTCTTGATTCGCTCTGCGACCAAGATGGATGCAGAAGCGATTGGTGCAGCAAAGGGATTGAAAGTCATTGCACGCGCTGGAGTTGGCCTCGATAACGTTGACATTCCTGCTGCAACAGCGGCGGGCGTCATGGTTGTTAACGCGCCAACATCAAATATCGTCAGTGCAGCAGAGCTTGCTATCGCACTTCTCCTGGCAAGCGCGCGCCATCTTTCGCCAGCGCATGCTGCTCTTCGTGGTGGAAAGTGGGCGCGCTCGAAATACACCGGCGCAGAACTCTTTGAGAAGAAATTGGGAATCGTTGGCTTTGGTCGAATCGGCCAGCTGGTGGCCCAGCGAATGCAGGCATTCGGAATGTCAGTTCTTGCCTACGATCCATATCTCCAGCCAGCTCGTGCCGCCCAACTTGGCGTTGACTTGGTATCACTCGATGAACTCCTCGCTGAATCTGATTTCATCACTATTCATCTTCCAAAGACCAAAGAGACCGCAAATCTGATCAACGCAGAAGCGCTGAAGAAAGTTAAGCCGACTGTCCGCATCATCAATGCTGCGCGAGGCGGCGTTCTCGATGAGAGCGCACTTTATGACGCGATCAAAGAAGGACGCGTCGCAGGAGCAGGTCTAGATGTCTTTGCAACTGAGCCTTGCACTGATTCACCGCTTTTCACATTGGATCAAGTTGTGGCAACGCCACATCTTGGCGCGTCGACAGATGAAGCCCAAGAACGGGCCGGAATCGCTGTCGCTATCTCCGTGCGCAAAGCGCTCTCCGGAGAACTTGTTCCGGATGCGGTCAATGTCAAAGGTGGCGAGATCCATGAAGAGATTCGCCCATCTCTGCCACTTGTCGAGAAACTAGCTCAAGTCGCTACCGGGCTTGCCGATGAATTACCGGTCTCCCTCGATGTGGTTGTACGCGGTGAGGTTTCGGTTTATGACTGCTCGATTCTTGCAACTTCTGCGCTCAAAGGCGCGCTGCTTGCAACAGGCGCCGAAGATATTACGTATGTGAATGCACCAGGTTTGGCGCAAGAGAGAGGGCTTACCTCCTCTGTCACTACCGAATCAGATAGCCCTGAATATCGAAGCATGATTGAACTGAAGGCTGCCTTCAGCAACGGAACCCATATTCGCGTTGATGGAACGTTGATGGGAATCAAGAAGACAGAGAAGATCATCGCTATAGATAAATTTGACCTTGATCTTCCTCCAACAGATCACCTACTTTTCTTAAGTTACAACGATCGTCCCGGCGTTGTCGGCAATGTTGGTAATGCACTTGGAAAATCCGGCATCAATATCGCAAGCATGCAAGTCGCTCGCGATGCTGCTGGTGGCAAGGCGCTGATGGCCATCACTGTCGATTCGACGATTCCAAAAGAGACTGTTGATGCAGTCGCAAAGGAAACAGGGGCTGAACTTGTACGAACGGTCTCGCTCCACTCATGAGTTCATACAAACTTGCAGTCATTGGTGGCGACGGGATTGGTCCCGAAGTTGTCGCGGAGGGCTTAAAAGTGCTTGACGCTGTGTCAGCCAAACATAAATTAACTTTCACGAAGAAGGAATTTGATCTTGGCGCGAAGTATTGGCACAAGACAGGACAGACTCTTCCCGATTCAATTCTCGAAGAGTTGAAAGGCTTTGATGTCATCTTGCTCGGAGCCGTGGGCGATCCCTCAGTTCCCAGCGGTGTTCTTGAGCGAGGACTTCTGCTGAAGCTGAGATTTGCCTTCGATCATTACATCAATCTTCGCCCCGCTCGTCTTTATCCCGGCACAACTGGACCACTTCGCACCGAAAAGCCGATCGACTTCGTTGTCGTTCGCGAAGGAACAGAAGGTCCGTATGTAGGGGCTGGAGGAGTATTAGCCGAAGGAACTTCGGCTGAAATCGCTACAGAAGAATCGCTCAACACACGTCGTGGTGCAGAACGTGTCATACGCGATGCATTTGCACGTGCGCAGCAGCGACCGCGGAAGAAGTTGACCCTGGTGCACAAGAACAATGTTCTCGTTCGCGCTGGTGGATTGTGGACTCGTACCTTCAACGAGGTAGCCAAGGAATTTCCTGATATCACTACTGATTATCTCCACGTCGATGCAGCATCGATGTTCTTTGTCACCAATCCTGAACGTTTTGACGTGGTCGTTACCGACAACCTATTCGGAGATATCTTGACCGATATTGCAGCAGCGATATGTGGCGGAATCGGCCTTGCCGCTTCGGGAAACATCAATCCAGAGAAGAGATTCCCATCAATGTTCGAACCGGTCCATGGTTCAGCACCAGATATCGCAGGAAAAGGAATTGCAGACCCGACCGCCACAGTGATGTCAGTTGCCATGTTGCTTAGACATCTTGGCCACGATGGAGCTGCACTCGATGTCGAGCGCGCAGTTGAAGCAGATTTACTCTCACGTGGCGAGAAGAAACGCAGCACTTCGGAGATTGGCGACGCGTTAGCGCAGGCTGTGAAATGAAGATCAATCTCCAGCTTTCCAATCATCCGGTGGCAGATTCGCTACGTGAGGGATATGTCGCCGAACCTGGATTCGGAAAATACTTCACCGACCACATGGTTGTTGCTGAATGGAATCAAAGCAGCGGCTGGGGCGATGCTCAGGTCAAGGCTTATGGAAATATCTCACTTGATCCGGCCGCGATGGTCTTCCACTATGGCCAAGAGATTTTTGAAGGAATGAAGGCCTACTCCCAACCCGATGGTTCGATCGCTCTATTCAGGCCGGATGCGAATGGTCTTCGCTTTGCTAGAAGCGCAGCACGAATAACCCTCCCTGAATTGCCCGTCGATGATTTTGTTTCCTGTGTCGAAGCGCTGGTTCGCGCAGATCACCGATGGGTTCCAAAGAAAGTTGGTGAATCTCTCTACATCCGCCCCTTCATGATTGCCACTGAAGTGGGGCTGGGAGTGCGCCCAAGCAATAAGGCGATGTTTGCAATCATCGCGACACCTGCCGCTGCTTATTTCAATGCGGCAAAAGCAGTCACCGTTTGGATCTCGACTGAATATGTCCGCGCCGCACTCGGTGGTACTGGCGAAGCCAAATGCGGCGGAAATTACGCGGCATCACTTCTGGCGCAACAACAAGCGGCACAACAAGGGTGCGATCAAGTCGTCTGGCTTGATGCAAAGGAACGTCGTTACATCGAAGAGATGGGCGGCATGAATCTTTATTTCGTCAGAGGTAAAGGTAAAGACGCAACCATCTTCACACCGAAATTGACTGGAACACTTCTGCCTGGCATCACTCGTGACTCCATCCTCTCTGTTGCCGGCGATCTGGGCTACAGAGTGGAAGAAGGAATGATCACGATTGACCAATGGCGCGATGGTGTCGCATCTGGGGAGATCTCTGAAATCTTTGCCTGCGGAACTGCTGCTGTCATCGCTCCAGTAGGAAGTGCAAAGAGCGTGCACGGGACATGGGTAACCGGTGATGGCAATCCAGGAGCGATCACGATGGAGATTCGAAATCATCTACTGGGAATTCAGCACGGAACTATCGCCGATAAGCATGGCTGGATGAAGAAAGTTCTGTAATGACCATCTCAGATGCTTTTCATGTCTATGACACCACGCTTCGAGATGGCGCTCAACAAGAAGGTCTCAATCTCTCCGTTCACGACAAACTCACGATCGCTCGACATCTTGATGATCTCGGAGTTGGTTTTATCGAAGGTGGTTGGCCTGGAGCAAACCCGAAAGACACTGAATTCTTTCGCTTAGCTCAGAGCGAATTGAAATTGAAGAACGCCACTTTTGTCGCTTTCGGTGCCACCCGCCGCGCAGGCGTGAAGGCGGCAGATGATGCGTTGCTTCGAGCACTCGTTGATTCCAAGGCTCCTGTCATCACTCTGGTTGCAAAATCTCACGATCGCCATGTCGATCTGGCTTTGAAGACCTCACTCGATGAGAACTTGGCCATGATCAAAGATTCAATTCAATTCTTGCGATCCGAAGGACGACGCGTCTTTCTTGATGCGGAACATTTCTTCGACGGGTATCGATCGAATCCTGCCTATGCACTCGAAGTAGTCCGAACTGCTGCGCAGGCTGGGGCAGATGTTGTTGCGCTCTGCGATACCAATGGCGGAATGCTCCCCGATGAACTCGCTGATGTGGTCAACGATGTTCTTTCTCAGAGTTCAGCGCGTCTTGGCATTCATTGTCACAACGACACGGGCTGTGCGATTGCTAACTCGTTAGCTGCAGTCGCTGCCGGAGCAACACATGTTCAAGGCACGCTTAACGGTTATGGCGAACGAACCGGAAATGCGGATTTGGTTTCCATCATCGCGAATCTTCAATTGAAGAAGAACCGACAAGTTCTCCCCGAAGGAAAATTGGAAGAGGCCTTTAGAATCTCACACGCCGTTGCTGAAGTCACCAATGTGGCGCCGAGTGCGCGCCAACCATACGTCGGCGTCTCTGCTTTCGCCCATAAAGCAGGACTTCATGCATCTGCCATCAAAGTCGATCCTGCGCTCTATCAACATGAAGATCCCGAAAGTGTCGGCAACGATATGAGAATGCTGGTTTCCGATATGGCAGGTCGTGCCTCAATCGAATTGAAATCCCAGGAACTTGGAATCGACCTAGGTAAAGATAGGGAAGTCGTCACCAGAATCGTCGAACGCGTGAAGAGCATGGAAGCACGTGGCTACACCTTTGAAGCAGCCGATGCTTCCTTCGAACTTCTGCTCCGCGAGGAGTTGGATGGAAAGCGCCCGAAGTTCTTCGAGTTAGAGAGTTGGGAGACCACCGTCGATCAGAACGCTGATGGTTCGGTTACATCAAGAGCAACTGTTGCCATCAAATCTCGTGGCGAACTGATCGAAGCCGCGGGTTCTGGAAATGGTCCGGTCAATGCCATCGATAATGCGCTACGGAAAGGGCTGGAGCGAATCTATCCGGAGTTGAGCCGACTTGAATTGACTGATTACAAAGTTCGAATCTTGGAGGGACGTTTGGGAACTGGCGCCGTCACTCGAGTTCTCGTTGAAACCAGTGATGGAAATGGCGAATGGAGCACAGTCGGGGTTCATGAGAATGTGATCGCGGCATCTGCCATGGCTCTCGAGGATGCCGTGACCTATGGATTGTTAAGACAGGGGCAGTTACCCGAATAATCCGCCGCTCTAAGTTATCTTGTAGCGATGGCGCTCGATGAAAAGCTCGCACATTCCTATAGCGAACATCTGACTGCTGAGCGCAATCTTTCAGAGAATTCAATTCGTGCCTATCTGGCAGATCTAGAATCGCTGGTTCAACATCTCAATCAACTTGGAATCACAGAATTCTCGGCGTTGACCATCGGACATATCCGTTCGTGGCTCGCTAATTTGCAGACAAAAGGAGCGGCGCGCTCGTCGATCACGCGAAGAGTGGTATCCATCCGCGCATTCACATACTGGGCCGCGAAAAACGGGTGGATTCCGAGTGATATCGGAGGTGATCTTGTCGCACCAAAACCACAGCGACACCTTCCTGAAGTTCTCGATATCGAAAGTGCTCGCCTGGCTCTGGAAGCGCTCGAAGTGCGAGCGGCAGAGGAAGGAAGTGCAGAGGCGATTCGCGATCTTGCGATCGTCGAAGTTCTTTATGGCAGCGGTATTCGCGTCTCAGAACTAACCGGACTTGACCTCGGCGATGTTGATCGCGAGCGGATGACGATTCGTGTTATTGGTAAAGGAAACAAGGAACGAGTTGTTCCTATCGGCGGACCAGCACTTCGAGCACTCGACCGCTGGATAACAGTGGGGCGCTCACAACTATTTTCCGATGTTTCTGGCGCTGCACTCTTTCTTGGATCAAGAGGAAAGCGAATAGATCAGCGAGTGGTCCGAACTATCGTCTACCAATCGATGAGCGCACTTGGCACAAATCAGAAACTTGGCCCGCATGGACTCAGACATAGCGCCGCGACACATCTTTTAGAGGGCGGTGCAGATTTAAGGACGGTGCAAGAACTCCTGGGCCATGCCTCGCTTGCAACGACCCAGATCTACACCCATGTTTCCCAAGAGCGAATCAAGAAAGCCTACGAACAGGCACATCCTCGGGCGTAAGCCCGGTGATCAATTGAGCGGATGCTCGCTTTCGATCACACGTATCGTCTTAGAGCGTGAGCGCATCACTAGCGAGTTAGAAGAGATGTAACGCTCGCCGTAGCGAATACCGCGTAGGAGTTCGCCATCTGTGATGCCTGTGGCAGCGAAGAAGACATCGTCGCCAGAGACTAAATCGTTAGTGGTCAAGACTTTGGTCAGATCCATTCCATTTGCGATCGCTTGTTCGCGCTCTTTCTCATCGCGGGGATGGAGGATTCCTTGGATAGAACCGCCGAGACATTTCATTGCACACGCAGCGATGATGCCCTCTGGCGTTCCACCGATTCCCATCAAAGCATCAATACCTGTGTTATCTCGAGCCGCTTCGACTGCGCCAGCGACATCACCGTCGGTTATGAATTTAATTCGGGCACCTGCCTCACGAATCTCTTTGACCAATTCATCATGGCGAGGTCGATCCAGGATCACCACGGTTAGAGATTCGATCTGGCGGCGTTTAGCTTTGGCAATCCGCTTGAGGTTTTCCTTTGTTGGTGCAGTGATATCGATGACATCAGCAGCCTCAGGGCCGACCACAAGTTTTCGCATATAGAACACGGTGGTGGGATCGAACATCGTTCCACGTTCGGCCAGAGCGATGACGCTTATTGCATTGGCCATTCCTTTGGCAGTCAACGTTGTTCCATCGATCGGATCTACCGCGACATCAACCGATGGACCACTTCCATCACCGACCTGCTCGCCATTGAAGAGCATCGGCGCTTGATCTTTCTCGCCTTCGCCGATCACAATCACGCCTTGCATTGCGACGGTGTTGATCATCTTGCGCATTCCATCAACGGCGGATTGATCGGCCTCATTCTTAGCGCCGCGACCGACCCAACGAGAGGCTGCGATTGCAGCAGTTTCAGTGACCCGAACCAGCTCGAGGGCGAGATTTCGCGATGATTGTCGAGCGGACATAGAAGGAATCTACTCAATTTGTAGGGTCGAAATGCCCTCGGGTAAGGTCTGCCCCGCACAGAAATAAACCTCTGTGACTTCACGCGTCTGCTTCACTCTCGCTGCTCGCGAGATCAATGAAGAAACCATGTCGGTCCGATTCAACCGAATCGGTCGGTGCTCAGACGCTAGAGAACTGGCAGATCGTCAGTTCACCAACCGATGCGAACGAAAAGTTCGCACTAAGGAGCGTGCCGCGATGGCGGTTGTAACAATGCGAGAACTCCTCGACAGCGGTGTTCATTTCGGACATC
>CAZGMF010000051.1:0-8546 GCA_964526795.1 uncultured Clavibacter sp. | reverse complement strand
AGATTTCTCAGCCCAACCGGCTTTGCTCGAGGAAGTCTTCTCTTCCCGTCCTGAAGTCTTCGCCCACAATCTTGAAACAGTTCCCCGAATCTTCAAGAAGATAAGACCGGCGTTCCGATATGAACGCTCCCTTTCGGTCATTACCTCTGCCCGCGATTTCGGGTTGATTACCAAATCGAATCTCATCCTCGGCCTCGGCGAAACTCGCGAAGAGATCTCCAGAGCCTTGAAGGATCTTCGTGATGCTGGTTGCGATCTGATCACTATCACCCAATATCTCCGGCCCACCCCGAAACATCATCCCGTCGAGCGTTGGGTCAAGCCCGAGGAATTCGTTGAACTCGCTTCAGAGGCGCGGGAGGTTGGTTTCCTCGGAGTTATGAGCGGTCCGCTTGTTCGATCAAGTTATCGCGCCGGTCGTTTATACAAAGAGGCGGTTGAAGCGCGAAGCGGAGCATCGCATGGCTGATCTTGTCTATCCCCCGGTCATCACCATCGTCAAAGGTCTCTGGCGATATCTCGGATTGCAATTCACGATCCAAGGTGAAGCAAATATCCCGCGCAGCGGAGCAGCGATCATGGCAATCAATCACATCGGCTACCTCGATTTTGCGATTGCAGGTACTGCCGCACTTCCTTCTCAGAGATTGGTGCGATTCATGGCAAAACGGGAGATCTTCGATCATCCAGTCGCGGGTCCCCTGATGCGGGGAATGAAACACATCAGTGTCGATCGATCCAATGGTTCACCTTCATTTTCCGCAGCGCTCAAGGCCTTGCATTCCGGAGAGATCGTCGGGGTTTTCCCCGAAGCGACGATCTCTCGAAGTTTCGAATTAAAAGAGATGAAAAGTGGTGTTGCTCGTTTGGCTCAAGAATCTGGCGCACCGATTCTTCCCACCATTATCTGGGGAAGCCAACGCATTTGGACCAAGGGATTGCCGCGCAATTTCAAGCCCGCACGGACGCCGATCACAATCTCTATCGGTGAGCCGCTAGAAATCTCCAAAGAAGACCCGATCGATAAGGCGATGCTTGATCTTCGCACTTCGATGAGTGAATTACTCTCGATTGCTCAGAGAGATTATCCTGACGCTCCGATCGGTCAACGTTGGGCACCGGCCAGGCTCGGCGGTACAGCTCCCACTCCAGAGATGGTCGAGTTAGAGCGATTACAGCGAAAGGAAATCTAAGTGTTCGGAAGAAAGAAGAAGACTGAGAAAGCCCCGCGAGAGAAGCGTTTCAAGACGATTCGCGATGCCTACGGGATGGCAACGCAGCAGTATTCCAATGTCATCTTGCGATGCCTTGGAGTCTTTGCGCCAGTCTGGCTCCTTGGAATCTCTATCGGTGCGTATTTCAATCATCCGGTTTACGCCGCCTTTGTCACTTTCCCCATCGCATTTCTCGCTGCTTTCTTCTTCTTCACTCGTCTTGCCAGTAACGCGGCTTATGCATCTATCGAAGGTCAACCTGGTGCGGCAGCAAGTGTTCTCATGGCGATTCGCAAAGGTTGGACGGTCACTCCGGCAACATCGGTCAACAAGAATCAAGATATGGTCCACCGAGCCGTCGGAAAACCAGGCGTTGTTCTCGTAGGTGAAGGCGGTCATGCTCTTCGCGCGCTGCTCAACGATGAGCGACGAAAGATGGAGCGATTTGCACCGGGCGTTCCGGTTCATGAATTAATCGTTGGAATGTCAGCCGATAAAGTCTCTGTTCGCAAACTTCAGAAAGTCATGCAGAAATTTCCAAAGAAGTTATCCAATGTCCAGGTTCGTGAGTTGCGTGCGCGCCTCAAGTCGGTTGGTGGAATGAACATTCCCATTCCTAAAGGTCCGATGCCCAAGAATCTACGGATGCCCAAACCTCGCTAGAAATCTCTTTTTAAAGTTCGGCTTGTCTTGGTTTGTTAAACAGATTTTTCTTCCGTGATTTTTACAACCGAACTTCTTGTGATCCGCTCATGTAAACCGCGTCCTTCGATGTCATAGACGACAGCTGGAACGACTAATGCGATTAAGAAAGTACGCAGAAGTACAGCGGCCGGCGAGAGGTAGCCCTGGTCGGGATAACTCACGACCCTAAGTTTGAATAACCGCTGGCCAGCCGAGGATCCGGTTAGCGCAGTGAGAATGGAAACCTCCACGACAAATACTCCGAGCCGAAAGAGCGTTGGCCCCAATTCACTGGATTGAAGTGGGATGACAAGAGCGGCAGAGAGGCTGGCAATGGCCCAATCCACAGTGATGGCGAGGAAACGTCGACCGAGGCCGGCGCGCGAGTACACAACTGACATCTGCCAAACCTATTCCAAACTCATTCCTAACCCATTCCCAACCCAGTACCAACCCATTGAGCGGGATCGGCCGAAGCGAAACATGGCCGTAACAGTGAGGTTATGACTTTTTCACCCCATCGCCCTAGGTTTTCCCCATCGTGAGGGGGCTCAGTGGCGAGTCCATCAGGTCGGGTCCAGAACTGAACTCGATACTTTTCGATCTCCAGGAGAACCATGTTCAAGAATGCAAGTGAAGTCATCAACTTCATCAAGAAAGAGAATGTCGCACTTATCGATGTTCGATTCATCGATCTCCCCGGAATTCAGCATCACTTCAATGTGCCAGCCGGATCCTTCTCGGATGCCGTCTTCACTGAAGGTTTGATGTTCGACGGATCATCGATTCGCGGATTCCAATCCATTCATGAATCAGATATGAAATTGTTACCAGCTCCGGAGACGGCGTATATCGATCCTTTCCGCAAAGAGAAGACGCTGGTCATCCACTTCTCAGTCGTCAATCCTGATGACAACTCCGCTTACTCTCGCGATCCGCGCCAAGTTGTCAATAAGGCAGTCGAGTACATGCGCTCGACCGGAATCGCTGATACCGCTTACTTCGCACCGGAGGCAGAGTTCTACGTCTTTGATCGCGTCCGATATCAGACCGGAATGAATACTGGCTATTACGAAGTCGACTCTTATGAAGGTGCTTGGAATACCGGAATCGCCAACGATCCCGATGGCACACCCAACCGCGGCTATCGCACCAGGATTAAAGGTGGATATTTCCCCGTATCACCAACCGATCAATTTGCAGATCTTCGCGATCGCATGGTTATCAATTTGGAGAATGTCGGCCTCTCTGTCGAGCGTGCGCATCACGAGGTCGGAACTGCGGGCCAGATGGAAATCAACTATCGCTTCAATGACATTCTTCATGCCGGCGATGACCTGATGAAGTTTAAGTACGTCATTCGCAATACGGCGTGGGAAGCGGGCAAGACCGTCACGTTCATGCCAAAGCCGCTCTTTGGCGATAACGGTTCAGGAATGCACGTCCACCAATCGCTTTGGAAAGATGGCAAGCCTTTGTTCTGGGGCGATGGATATGCAAACCTCTCCGACACCGCGCGTTGGTATATCGGTGGTCTGCTCAAGCACGCACCATCGTTGCTCGCATTCACCAATCCGACAGTGAATTCATACAAGCGACTTGTTCCAGGTTACGAAGCGCCGGTGAACTTGGTCTATTCAGCTCGCAACCGAAGCGCTTGCATCCGAATTCCAATCACTGGTTCGAGTCCGAAGGCAAAACGTATTGAATTCCGTTGCCCTGATCCTTCATCGAATCCATATTTGGCATTCTCTGCAATCTTGATGGCCGGCCTTGATGGAATAACCAACAAGATCGAGCCACCAGCGCCAGTCGATAAGGATCTCTACGAATTGCACGGCGATGAGAAGAAATCAATCCCACAAGTTCCAGGATCACTTGATGCTGTTATCAATAGCCTTGAGAAGGATCACGCATTCCTTACCCGAGGTGGCGTCTTCACAGAGGATCTGATCAGCACCTGGATCGATTGGAAGCGAAATTCTGAGATTGACTATGTTCGTCTCCGTCCGCATCCAGCAGAGTTCGAACTCTATTTCGATATCTAATTCGAACGAACGTAATAAGAAGGGCTCGCGTGAAGGCGCGGGCCCTTCTTCATTCGTGGCCGCTCAGTATTCCTTTTGCTTTGACTTTTGGCTTACTTCAACGCTTCCAATCGCGCAGATAAAGGCGGGTGCGTGTAATTGAATGCGACGTACCAGGGGTGGGGCGTGAGATTTGCTAGCGAATCCTTTGAGATCTTGCGCAGTCCGGCTGCTAAAGGTTTTGACTCAAAGGTCACTGATGCAAATTGGTCTGCGTCATATTCGTTTCGACGTGAAAGTGAATTATTGGCAAGCCCAAGAAGAACTTGAAGCGGGCCGAGCAAGATGAAGAAGGTGATAGCCGAAAGATGGAAGCTTGATACCTCAGCGCCAAGTGCCGTGGAGAGCTGGTCATATCCCAAAAGCCAACCGAAGAGTGCGAAAATTGTCAGGCTCTGCAGGTTTGAAGTGATGAACATTGCAAGAGTGTGCTTACGTTTATAGTGACCGATCTCGTGTGCTAACACTGCGACAATCTCTCTGGTTGTTAATTTATCAATCAAAGTGTCAAACAGGACGATGGTCTTGCTCTTGCCAAGTCCGCTAAAGAAGGCATTTGCCTTGGTTGAGCGCTTTGATCCATCCATGACAAAGAGTCTGGTCAGTGAATATCCCTGGCTCTGACAATACTTATTGATGGCTTCCTTGAGTTCTCCCTCAGGTAACGGCGTCAACTTGTTGAAAAGTGGCAATATCACCCGAGTTCCAAACATGAACATCACCAGGGAGAAGATGGCGACGACGAGCCAACCATAAAGCCAGAAACGATCTTCAAAGGATTGGTAAAGCCAGATGACAAGGGTCAAGATGGGACCACCGATGACGACCGATACCAGGGTTCCTTTCAATGCATCAGTGATGAATGTTCGTGGCGTGATCTTGTTGAACCCATAACGAGCCTCTATCGAGAAAATTGAATACAGGCCGAAGGGAAGATCGATAAGAGACGAAAGCAATGAAAGAGTCGCGATGAAGATCAAAGATATGAGAATCGAATGAGAACTCAACCCGCGCGCCCAAGAATCGATCGATGCAAGCCAGCCCTGCGTCAACGCCAGAATCAATATCGCCGTTGAGATCGTCCCTGAAATAACACCGATTCGATATTTCTCTTCGCTATACGCGACAGAACGCGCTCGCTCGTTCTGATCGTAAAGATCAGCAACATTGGTCGGCAGCGGAGCGCTTGATCGAGATTGGTTGAGATAGTCAAGAACTTGTTCCACTATGAAGACTGCAACGATGATGAGCACGAGAGAAGACAGGAGCATTACGCCAGAGTAGTCGCTACCATCGCCATATGTGCCGGCTCATGGCTTATGCCTCACGAAAGACCACCACGGTTCCAGAATTTGTTGGTTCTGAATTCCCAGGTTTTCTCGAACTCTCCAAAGTCCATAAGGACAGCTGGGGGCTTGCTTACAGCGCTGATGCGAAATTCGAAGTTGAGAAAAAGCCAATCACCGCTGCTCTTGATGAAGACTTTTCCACTGCTCTCGATTCGCACCCCAGCACCGGTGCACTACTGCATTTCCGTTGGGCCTCGCCCGGACTTGGAGTGACAGAGAACAATGCTCATCCTTTCGTCCACGACGATCTTTCCCTGATCCATAACGGCGCCATCACCCCCTATGACTCGCTGGCACCACTTGTGGCACCGGAGTTTCTTCAGTTAAGAAGAGGCACCACCGATAGCGAGCTTTACTTTCTCTTCCTGCTGACGAACATTAAGAAGAATGGATTTCTTGCCGGAGTTGAGGTGACCATCGCCACGATTCGAAATTCATTCGCATACAGCAGCATCAATACCATGATTATGAATTCTGACTATCTGATCGTCATCTCTGAACACGACCCGAAGAACAAACCGGAATGGGCCGATGAGTTCTACTACGAACTTCGTTATCGGATTGATCGCGATGGAATAGCAGTAGCTTCATCGGGCTGGAGACAAGATGGGTGGGAATTGATGCCGAATCACTCAATTCTTATCTATGATCGACGTGATTTCACTTTCACGCTTCGATCGCTCTGATCGCCTCTCCCCCATCACCACCAAAATCACGCCAAAAACGATGATCAAACCGCCGATGGCGTAATTCCGAGTTATGACTTCGTCACGAAAGAGCGCCCCAAGAGTCACTGCCGTAACGGGATTGACGTAGGCGTACGTCGCAGTCAGAGCAACGGGAGCATTCGCTACAAGATATTGATAAGCCGTATAAGCAATGATTGAACCGAAAATGACTAGATACCAGAACCAGAACCAGGAAACGCTCGTTCCATCCAACAGATCTGCAAAACTCTCACCACGGATAAGTCCTGCGATCGTCAAAGAAATCCCTCCAGCGATCATTTCAATCGCTGTGAAAACGAGGGCGTTTTTAGGAAGCGGGAACCGCGGAGCGAGGAAGGTGCCAAGCGACCATCCGATATTTCCAAGCAGGACCATGAACATGTAGAAGACAACGGTTCCAGAATCCTCCCCGCTGACCGAGGTAATGCTTCCGGGTTTCATTAGAAGTGCAACTCCGGCAAATCCGATCAGAACGCCAATCCATCCTTGCAGCGAGGGCGCATCTTTCGCGATGGTGCGAAATATTGCGATCCATAGCGGTAGAGCAGCAATAATCAAGGCCACAACTCCGGACGGGACATGTTTCTCACTTATGGCCACATTTCCCAGACCAAATCCCAAGAGGACAAAGCCCATTACTGCCGAGGTGCGAATCTGTGGGAAGGGAATCTGAAATTCCTTTCTACCGCCACGCGCGATGATCAGAGCGCTCAATAACACTCCAGCGATGAAGAAACGTACTCCCATGGAAAGAAGTGGTGGCATCGATTCGATGACGAAAGCGATTGCGAAATACGTGGAGCCCCAGATCAGATATACCGTCCACAGTGAAATCCGAATTAATGAACTCTTTGATCGCGCAGGCACAAAGCAAATCTAGCGGTAAAGTTCTTTTCCCATGCCTCGCACACCTTTTGATCATCTTCCTGTCATTGATCCAGGTAGTCCAGACCTTCGCTCAACGCGGCAATTCTTGCTCTGGGTGGGATGGAGGCAACGACGCATTATTGCGACGGGAACATTCTTTGGAATCATCAACCTTCTCTGCGTTGCCATCATGCCGGGAGTTCTTGGACATGGAATTCAGTCCATCGCAGAAGGAAAGAATGATTCCCTTTATCGATGGGTGCTTGTTGCACTTGCCATCGGTTTGATTCAAGCAGGCGCTGGAATCATGCGACATCGCAGAGCAGTTGGTAGTTGGATCTCTGCAGCCACCCGTCTACAACAGCTTATTGTTCGCAAAGCGACGGACTTGGGCGCCGATCTTCCTCGTCTGGTCTCAACCGGTGAAGTCTCTGCCATCAACTCCAATGATGTGGAGCGAGTTGCGAGAATTTACGATCTTATCCCCCGCTTATCGGGTGGCATCATCTCTTTCCTCTTTGTCTCCGGAATTCTGATTTCTTCATCTCCGACTCTTGGCTTGATGGTTGTTATCGGTGTTCCTGCGCTGAGCTTGATCATCGGGCCGATTATCAAGCCACTTCAGCGCCGCGAATCTTCTCAACGAGAACGTCTTTCAGAGTCATCATCTCTTGCAGCAGATACTGTGGCCGGGCTTCGCATCCTTCGCGGCATTGGTGGCGAGATCGCCTTCTTGACTCGTTTCAAAGCATCATCTCAGAAGGTTCGAGCCGCGGCGGTTCGGACGGCGAAGATGCGCGCACTCCTTGATGGATTGCAAATCTTGCTACCTGGAACATTGATCGTCGGTGTGATTTGGGCGGGCGGAAATCTTGTTTCGGAAGGTGAGCTCAACGTTGGCGAACTGCTGGCCTTCTACGGATACAGCTCATTCCTGATGATTCCGCTTCAGATACTCACTGAATCGGCTCAACGATTGACTTCGGGAACAGTCGCGGCCAGGCGAGTCATCAGGCTCTTGACCGTTAATTCGTTGGAGGAATTTAAGAGTTCGACATTCCCCGAACATTTTCAGATCATCAAAGATGAGATTTCATCAATCAATTTACATAATGGAGAATTTGTGGGAGTTGTCTCTGATGACTCGCTGACCGCCGATGAAATTGTCGACCGCCTCGGTGGCTATGTTGAGAATCGCCATGTCACAGTCGATGGCAGGCCTTTTGCAGATATGAGTGAGGTCGAGATTCGTCGCGCGATTTATGCTCAAGAGAAGGAACCTTCGATCCTCTCTGGAACAATCAAGAGTTTCTTTGCCGTCCCCTCTTCCCAGCGATTGACGATTGATGAGGCAATCACAGCAGCCTCTGCCGAAGACATCTTGGATTCACTTGAAGGTGAAGGACTAGATGCTGAAATCGTGGAGCGTGGCCGGACTCTCTCTGGTGGACAACGGCAGCGATTGGCTCTGGCCCGAACCCTCTTTGTTGATGCTGCAGTCACAATCCTCGATGATCCGACCAGCGCTGTCGATGCTCATACGGAAGCACGGATTGCTGCGCGGCTCCGCCAGATTAGAAGTGGAAAGACGACAGCGGTTTTTACCAATAGCCCATT
>CAZGMF010000050.1:0-8830 GCA_964526795.1 uncultured Clavibacter sp. | reverse complement strand
CGTTTATCTAGAGGGATTCCAGAAGAGGAATCAGCTCGTCAAAGTCGCTGATCTGTTTATCGGCGACCTGATTTAGGACAGGCTTGCCTCGATAGGAAACGCCCAGCCCTGCTAATTGGATCATCGCTATGTCATTGGAACCATCGCCTACCGCAACACACTGATGAAGTTCAACGCCAGAAGCTCTGGCAAATTCGCGAAGGATGGTGGCTTTCCGTTCTCGATTGATGATCTCTCCTGCGAGTTTGCCCGTCAATCTCCCATTTTCAATCTCTATTCGATGGGCCATGATCAGATCGAAGGGCCAGCCAGCAAATATCTGGTCAATAATCTCTCGAAAGCCACCTGACACCACTCCAATCTTCAGTCCGCGCTCTTTGAGACCTTCAATCGCCGCTTGTGCTCCGCGTGAGATTCTTGTTTCGACGATGGCTTGATTGATGATTTCTTCCGGTAGTCCAGCAAGCAGCGAAACCCTCTCGCGAATTGCGGCATCGAAATCCAATTCTCCGCGCATTGCTCGCTCAGTTATCTCCGCAACTTTCATCAAGTGGGGAGAATGGGAAGCGAGAAGATCAATTCCTTCCGTCTCGGTCAGAGTGGAATCGACATCAAAGAGAGCGAGCTTGAATTTCACACTTGCTCGATTGCGAGATCAAGCCCCTTAGAACGGGCTAGGGCGAGCAGATCGGCATCAATTGCTGGTAGATGCGCCGGATCACAAGCGAAATCAATAGCCGCGATAACTCGACCGCACATGAGGATTTCTTGCCGGTCATTGATTGAGACAACGTACTCTCCAAGGGCTTTTTCAAATTCGGCAATAACCGATATCGAAGATTGGCCGCTCACAAGAAGTATTGCGCGCCCTTTGAGATGGGGAGGAAGAATCTGGCTCACCTTTGGAGTTTACCGAGCCAATGCAGAACTTCCTGCTTTCACCGGAGTTCCAACTTCTCTGAGGTATCTTTCCTCACGTGAACGATGCTCTGTTAACCCTAGAAAATGTCGAGGTTCATCGTTCAGGGCGAACAATCTTGGGACCCATTTCTTGGCAGCTTCAAAACGGAGAGCGCTGGGTCATTCTTGGGCCGAACGGAGCCGGGAAAACGACGATGCTTCAACTTCTCGCCGCACTGATTCATCCATCCCGGGGATCGGTAACTATCTTGGGCGAGGCGATGGGAAGAGTAGATGTTTTTGATCTTCGGACGCGGATCGGCTTTACCTCCAGTGCCATGCTCGATCTGCTTCCTCCGGATGAGAAAGTGATCGACATTGTTCTTACCGCTGCCTATGCCATCGCAGGTCGATGGAATGAGGATTACGACCTTTGGGATGAATCCCGCGCCAAGGCACTGCTAACTATTTTCGGGGTTCGCGAATTAGGAGAAGAGCGCTTTGGAACCCTGAGCGAAGGTGAACGCAAGAGAGTTCAAATCTCACGGGCCTTGATGGCCGATCCTGAAGTTCTCCTTCTTGATGAGCCAGCGGCCGGTCTTGATCTCGGCGGGAGAGAAGATATTCTCAATCGAATAACCCATTACACGAATGAGAGTTTTGCTCCTGCGACGGTGATTGTGACGCACCATTTGGAAGAGATCCCGGTTGGCACAACTCACGCTCTGTTATTGAAATCCGGGAAGGCAATCCATTCGGGCCCCATCAGCCAAGTTCTTACCGCCGAATCTATTGCGGAGGTTTTTGGTGTGAATGTCGATTTACAACAAATCAATGGTCGTTTTTTTGCCACGACTCTCTCCTAGATGCTCTCCGCTCTCATTCCCAGCCCTTGGCAGAACGTCCTGGAGCCGCTGAAAGGTTCGATTGATTCGATTGGTGCTGAGTTGCAAAGACGGGCGGATCAGGGAGAGCGGATTCTTCCTGATAAGCGATGGGTCTTTCGCGCACTCGAAGTAGGACCAGATGAAGTCAAAGTCATCATCGTCGGGCAAGATCCCTATCCGAATATCAACGATGCCTGCGGATTGGCATTCTCTGTTATGCCAAGAAAATCTGGACTGCCTGGATCGTTAATGAATATTCAGAAAGAGATCATCACTGACATCGGTTCAACCACGACGGCAGATGGTGAATTAACTCGTTGGAGCGCGCAGGGAGTGATGCTCCTCAATCGAACATTGACTGTGACAGCTGGCCAAAGCGCCTCTCACGCCACACTAGGTTGGGCTGCGATCACCGAAGCAATCGTGGCTGAATGCGCAAAGCGTGATGCCATCGCCATCCTCTGGGGCAACTCAGCGCGTGATTTGGCACGGCACTTTTCAGCCGATCGATGTATCGAAGGTGTTCACCCGAGCCCACTCTCTGCTCACCGAGGATTTCTGGGTTCAAAACCCTTTTCTCGCGTGAACTCAATCTTGGAACAAGCCGGTCAAACTCCCATCATCTGGTAATTCTGAAGCGAGAAATGAAAGCGGCCCGAAAATTTTTCTCTCGGGCCGCTTCCTACCTAGTTCGTTAGAGATGTTCTCTCTTTATTACGGTGACTTTGTTGCGGTGATCAACCAATCCACTCGTTGATGGGTGAATTGAGGAAGTAGACCATGAAGAGTCCAGCCACCAGAAGAAGAAGTGGATGAACTTCCTTGATCCGACCTTGGAAAGCACGAATCACAACATAGGAGACAAAACCTGCGCCGATACCTACCGAGATGCTGTAAGTAAATGGCATCAAGATGATCGTCAAGAATGCCGGGATTGCAATTCCATAATCTTCCCAATCAATTGACTTGATCTGAGTCATCATTAAGAAACCGACAACGATCAGAGCAGGTGTTGCGGCTTCGTAAGGAATAACTGCAACAAGTGGCGAGAGGAAGGTGGTCAGCAAGAAGAGAATTCCTGTGACAACAGATGCAAGTCCTGTTCGAGCACCTTCACCGACTCCGGAAGCGGATTCGATATAGGAGGTGTTTGATGAAACCGAAGCTGCACCACCGGCGGCAGCTGCGATCGAGTCGACGAGCAGGATGCGATCTGCATTCGGAGGAGTTCCATCTTTGTCGTTCAAGCCAGCTTCTTGTCCGATGGCAGTCATCGTGCCCATGGTGTCGAAGAAGTCAGCGAGCAGAAGGGTGAAGACAAGGAGCAGAGCAGTGATGAAAGGAATTCGATCCCATGCACCAAAGAGATTGAAATTACCGAGAAGACCGAAATCAGGTGTGGCAACGACATCTGTTGGGATCTTAGGAACATTCAGGCCCCATCCCTTCGGATTGACATTGGTTCCATCGAAGTTTGGACCGATCTTCAGTGAGGTTTCGATGATGACAGCAAGGACTGTCGAGATCACGATTCCAATCAGAAGTGCAGCCTTAACCTTTCGAACCATCAAACCGACGGTCAAGAAGAGACCGAAGGCGAAGACGATGATCGGCCATCCAACAAGTTCGCCGCCGTTACCGAGTGTGACCGGAACTGGACCGGCTGAGGTTCTGCGGACGAAGCCAGAATCAACCAGGCCAATGAGTGCGATGAACAGACCGATACCAACGGAGATTGCAATCTTGAGCTGGGTCGGAACAGCACGAAAGACCGCCGTTCGGAATCCAGTCAGAACGAGTACGGTGATGATCAGACCTTCGAGGACAACAAGACCCATTGCATCAGCCCAGGTCATCTTCGAAGCGATGGCTACCGCAACGAATGTGTTGAGTCCTAGTCCGGTCGCAAGTGCGAGCGGAAAGTTTGCGACGACGCCCATCAAAATGCTGAGGACGCCAGCAACAAGTGCTGTCGCTGCAGCGACGAGGGCTAGATTCGGTGCATCTCCGCCACCGAGGAACTTGCCATCGCCATCTTTAGCCAAACCGATAATCAACGGGTTGAGCGCGACGATGTATGCCATCGTGAAGAAGGTGACGACTCCGCCGCGGATCTCCTGACCAACAGTTGATCCACGTTCAGAGATTTTGAAGTACGAATTAAGCATGCTCTGCCTTTCACCCCACATAGAAATGTGAGAGATCGCTAATTTTTTAACGGTGGTGGTTGCGACACCGTGCGAAGTCAGTCCGCAAACTGGGGGAAGGCCCAAACCTATGTGTTACCTGCGAGTAATCCGTGAAACGACACCAAAAGAGAGCGCAACTGAATACCCAATCAGGAGGGCAAAGAGCGCCGTACCTACGCCTAGGCGTCCGCCAAGAGCCCAACCCAGCAAAAGGACCACGATTTCGATCGCTCCTCGCACACGTCCGACCGGCACTCCGGTTCGGTGATGGATGGCGGTCATCAATCCATCGCGTGGTCCTGGACCAAGACCGCAAGTGATGTAAAGAGCTGAGCCGATACCGACTAGTGCGATGCCTACGAGAACATACATAAAGCGGGCCGCGAAATTTTTTTGTTCGGGAAAGAGTGCAATTCCAACATCGATCGCGAAAGCGATGGTGACGATGTTTGCAAGAGTGCCAAATCCTGGACGTTCCCGAAGTGGTAACCACAACGCAAGAACCAATGTGCTAATCAGCAGTGTTGAAACTCCGACTGAGAGATCGAATTTTCCCGCAATGCCCTGGGCCAATACCGACCAGGGAGCATTCCCCAGATGGGAGACGATCAATAACGAATCACCGAGTCCGAAGACGAAAAGACCGGCAAGAAGAATGATGGTGCGAACCAAGGAAATATCCCACCGAGATTTGGCCCGCCATGGAGTTATCGGAATGGTGGGATGAGGCTTGATCGCTTCGATGAAACGAGCAAATCGATCCGTCACTGCTACAGCCTAGACTGCTCCGATGTTTGTCGGAGTGGGAACGGTCATCAATATCGCCGCAATCATCCTCGGCTCGGCGATAGGAATATTCGCCGGCCACCGATTGAGGGAAAAGACGCGCACTCTCATGACCGATGTCCTGGGAGCGGTGACCATTCTCGGTGCAGCAAGCGCTCTCAAGGAATTGTGGAGCAAGAACCTCTCCGAGAATGTTCCTCAAGGCGCGCCGATTTTGATCGTGTTGGCATCATTACTCCTCGGAGGATTAATCGGTTCGCTTTTGGGCATCGAAGAGAAACTCGAAATTCTTGGTAATCGCTTGAGAAGCCGCTTCGATGCCGCGGGCAATTCACCTTTTGTTGAAGGGTTTGTCACGGCTTCACTCATCTTTGTCATTGGTCCGTTGGCCATTCTCGGCAGTATCTCTGATGGCATGAGTACGGGTATTGATCAACTTCTCCTGAAAAGTATCTTGGACTTCTTCGCCGCGATTGCCTTCGCTGCAGCGTTAGGTTGGGGAGTCGCTCTCTCAGCCCTCCCGGTCGGTATCTATCAATTCGCCTGGACAGCAATCGGGTTTGGGCTGGGATCAGTTCTCTCTGATTACCAAGTGGCGGCAATGACATCAACAGGCGGCGTACTTCTGCTGGGAATCGCTTTCAAGTTACTCAATATCAAGAGAATTGAGATTGGAAATCTTCTGCCAGCGTTAGCTCTCGCTCCGCTCTTTGCAATCTTGGCAAATTCGCTGCTTTAATCAACCAGCAAGGATTTAGAAGGTAGAAGCGTCGATCACAAAGCGATATTTGACATCGCTTGCAACTGTTCGTTCGTAAGCCTTATTGATGTAATCCGCCTTGATTACCTCAACATCGCTGACTATCCCTTTCTCTCCGCAGAAATCCATCATTTCCTGAGTTTCTGGGATTCCGCCGATCATCGAACCGGCCACTGAACGTCGACCATCCAGCAGAGTTCCGGCATTGATCGCGTAGGGCTTGCCGGGAAGGCCGATCACAACCAGTGTTCCGTGTGTATCAAGGAGCTGGAGATAAGGTTCGAGATTGAGATCAGCGGAAATCGTGTTCAAAATCAAGTCATATTTCTTCTTGCAAGGGATATTCCAATCATCACTCTTGGTCGATACAAAAGTTGATGCGCCCATCGCTTTAGCGTCATTTTCTTTCGATGGGGAATGTGAAAGAACTGTGACATCAGCACCTAGCGCAACAGCGAATTTCACACCCATGTGTCCAAGTCCACCTAGACCCATGACGGCAACGCGTGATCCGGGGCCCACATTCCAGTGCCTGATGGGGGAGTAGAGAGTGATGCCAGCACAGAGAAGTGGAGCTACGCCAGCTAGATCTAAATTGGCAGGAATTCGGATTGCATAGTCCGCATCGATCACAAACTTATTGGAATATCCACCGAAGGCGATCGTCTTTTTATCTCGTTCGTAACCGTTATAGGTGCCAGTCATTCCGCCATAGCAATATTGTTGAAGTCCCTTGACGCAGTTGGCACAGCTTCGACAAGAATCGATAAAAACGCCAACGCCGACTCGATCACCTACGGCAAATCGTGAGACTCCAGAACCAATAGCGGTGACGATTCCGACAATCTCGTGTCCAGGAACCATCGGGAAGAGCGCTGGACCCCACTCTTCACGTACTTGGTGGATGTCGGAGTGGCAGATGCCGGCGTAGTTGATGTCGAATGCAACATCATTGTCGCGCAGCTCTCGTCGCTCAAATGTAAAAGGTTCAAGGGGCTTGCCAGATGCAGTTGCTGCATATCCGCGAGTTAACATGGCCGAAGATTAGTTGAAGGGAAGTGGTTCGCTTGATTGATGACCCGACCCGGAAGATTTTGCAGTGACTTTGCGCATGTGATGCCGCCGACAGAGGACCTCGTAGGCGATGATCTCCGCAGCATTGGTATCTCCGACAACAACTTGTTCGCCTTCAGTCACCATCTCGCCAGAGATGGTGCGGGCGTTATGGGTCGCGCGCTCTCCGCACCAACAGAGAGCCTCAACTTGGAGGGTCTGCACACGATCGGCTAGTTCGACAAGGCGGGCCGAACCAGGGAAGAGTTTGGTTCGGAAATCGGTGAGGATTCCAAACGCATACACATCAATGCCGAGGCCATCGACAATGCGAGCGAGCTGTTCGATCTGTTCGGGTGCGTAGAACTGTGCTTCATCGCAGATAACAAAATCGATGCGCCGTCCACTCGATAGGGCTTCAACCACGAAGCGATGAAGATCCATCGCATCGTGAACTTCAATTGCCTCTGAGGTCAGTCCGAGGCGAGAGGAGATCTTGCCGCTACCGGCACGATCGCGGTTGGTAAAAAGTAGACCAGCCCGCCCTCGCGATGTGTGATTGTGGGCGGTTTGTAGAGCCAAGGTGGATTTGCCGCTATCCATCGTTCCGCAGTAGTAGATGAGCTCAGACATCAGGTCCTCAGTAGTGAAATGATCGACACTTCTGGATGTGATTTTGCGATGAGTTCACGCCCGGCGAGGAAACCAATCTCAAGCAGGAAGACGTGGGCAGCAACCTTTGCTCTAGTCAATCCCACAAGCTCCTGGCAGGCAAGCGCCGTTCCTCCCGTAGCAAGCACATCATCGACAATCACAACGTTATCGGTATCACCAATCAAATCCTTATGAAGTTCCAAAGCATCAAAACCATATTCGAGAGCGTAATCCTTGCGGTGAACATCGCGCGGAAGCTTTCCCGGTTTACGAACCGTGACAAATCCAACCCCGAGCGCATTGGCGAGCGCTCCTCCGAGGATGAAACCCCGGCTCTCGATACCGACGATCGCATTGATGTTGCGATGTAATTTTTTAATTGAATCGGCAAGCTCCGAGATGACGATGGCGAAACCTTCTCCATCTGCAAGGAGCGGCGTGATGTCTTTGAAGAGCACTCCAGGTTTTGGATAGTCGGGAACATCTGCGATCAACGAGAGTGCCCGATCAAGTGAGTGCGCCATGTCGGTAGCCTATTGAGAAATGAAGAGTGATGAATCAGAGGAGTTTGAATCGAAGAGTGCGTGTCCGAGAGGGGACTTGAACCCCTAATCCCTTGCGAGAACTAGCACCTCAAGCTAGCGCGTCTGCCAATTCCGCCACCCGGACAAGAGCGGGCATACTGTAGCCCATGGAACTTACCGCTGCCCAGCGCGCAGAACTTGAAGCAGATGTAGTGACGTTATGCCAAGAATTGATTCGGATTCCCAGCGTTAATTTTGGTGAAGGTAAGGGAGATGAGAAGGCTGCTGCTGAATATGTCGCAGCGAAATTAGCTGAGGTTGGAATCACGTCAACTTTCTATGAAAGTGCCCCACTACGTACCTCTGTCGTTGCGCGGATAGTGGGACGAGATTCTTCGCGCGCTGGTCTTGTCGTCAATGGACATATTGATGTCGTTCCTGCCAACGCTGCCGATTGGTCAGTCGATCCGTTCGCTGGCGTTATCAAAGATGGTTGCGTCTGGGGTCGTGGCGCGGTGGATATGAAGAATATGGTCGCGATGATGCTCGCTGTCTTTCGATTGTGGGCTCGTCATAACTACAAGCCAGAGCGAACGATGGTCATCGTCTTCTTCGCTGACGAAGAGGCCGGCGGCATTTTTGGTTCCCGATGGATGGCAGAGAATCATCCAGAGGTATTCGAAGGATGTTCCGAGACGATCTCTGAAGTAGGTGGATTTAGCGTCACTTTAAAGAATGGGAAACGCACCTACTTGATTGAAACCTCGCAAAAGGGGATCGAATGGATGAAATTGACGGCTTCTGGCATCGCTAGCCATGGTTCAGTCATCAATCCAAATAATGCCGTCACCAAACTGGCGGACGCGGTCGCCAAGATCGGTAATCATCGTTGGCCGCAACGATTAACTAAGACCAACGAGATCTTCTTCAAGCGGATCGCCGAATTGTCTGGAAAGCCTTATGACCCCAACAATCTCCAACCCCTTCTCGATGAAATCGGCACGATGGCTCGGATGATCGGCGCAACGTTGCAGAACACAGCAAATCCTTCAATGCTTGAAGCCGGCTATAAAGCGA
>CAZGMF010000049.1:0-9137 GCA_964526795.1 uncultured Clavibacter sp. | reverse complement strand
TGACTAATGGAGTACTCCCCTGTCTTACTTGAGAACCGGTGCGCCAGCTGAATCAGCTAGCCACTTGTCGATGATGCTTTGGAGCGTTCCATTCTCACGAATAGTGTCGACAGCCTTGGTCACGCATGATGTCAGAGGGCTGTTCTTCGCAAGAAGGAGTCCGAAGCCTTGATCACCAGCATCGCTACCTGCGATCTGGCCGACGATGATTCCTTTCGGAATCTCAACTGCCGAGAGATAGAAGGCGGTTGGGAGATCGACGACGAGGCCATCGATCTGCTTGTTCTTCAAAGCAGTGACTGCTGCTGCATTGTCGTTGAATACCGATGCTTTGAGTCCGAGTTGCGATTCGATGACATCAAGGGATGTCGTTGATACTGCTGCGCCAAGTTTTGCCTTGGAATCTTTGATTCCCTGCAAGGTCGTTATGCCTTCGAGTTTGCTGCCCTTGAAGGAGACGATGGCTTGGTTGGATTTGTAATAAGGAGAAGAGAAATCAACGACTTGCGCTCTCTCATCGGTGATGGAGTATTGCTGCAAGTTGAAGTCGAATGTCTTCGGTCCTGGTGCGATAGCGGCATCGAATGTAGTGCGAACCCACTTCACTGCTGCGTTATCGAAACCAAGTTCGGAGGCGACGGCATATGCCACAGCCGCTTCGAATCCTTGGGCTGATTCTGGTTTGTCATCAATCACCCATGGGTAATACGCGGGCTCACCTGTTGCGATCGTCAGAGTTCCAGGCTCCAGAGTCTGAAGATCTGCTGCTGCACACGATGACGTGCCAGTTGATGCCGCGTCATCCGTTGATGATGAGCAACCTGTAAGGATGAGTGCAATAAGAACGAGCGGGATGAACGCGCGTAATCTGGAGAGTTTTCCTTGTGACATGTTCTGCCTTTCATAGTCCGTTGAAGCCGGACCTGACATTCGTTGGCAGACCCGCGCTTGTCGAATTTCTCGACCTGGTCTTCACCCGGAGCACCCCACCGCGGTGGAGGGTTGCCGTCCAGTTAGCCGGGGCTTAATGCTGGAACTCGTGACCTGCGGCGAACTTTACAAAATCCGAGGTTAGAAAGTCCACTTCTTTGAGGTCAAACCATGTGCTTGTGCGACTGCGGGGTAATAGATGGCACCCTCGTGAACGTTGAGCCCCAATGCAAGTCCGGAATCTCGTCGCAGCGCTTCCTTCCAACCAAGGTCGGCAAGTGCCAAGGCATATCGCAACGTGGCATTGGAGAGGGCGTAGGTAGATGTGAAGGGAACAGCTCCGGGCATATTGGCAACGCAGTAGAAGATCGAGTTGTGAATCGGGAAAGTGGGATCGGCATGGGTGGTCGGACGGGAATCCTCGAAGCAGCCACCCTGATCGATCGCGATATCGACGAGAACCGATCCTGGTTTCATCTTCTTCACCGTCTCATTGGTGATCAACCTTGGCGCCTTTGCTCCATGGACGAGAACGGCGCCAATGATCAGATCGGATTGAAGCGCTTGTTCCTCAATCTCATGGATGTTGGAGACCAGCGTTGTGACAGTTCCCGAGAAGATCTGATCGATCTGACTGAGCCGATTCTGGTTGATGTCGACCACCGTGACATCGGCGCGCATTCCATGTGCGATCGTCGCAGCCGCAAGGCCTGCAATTCCCCCACCCAAGATCAAGACTTTGCCCGGCTTCACGCCAGGAACTCCACCAAGAAGAACGCCGCGACCACCCGCGCTGCGCTGAAGTGCGGCAGCGCCAACTTGGGGCGCCATACGTCCGGCGACCTCACTCATGGGAGCGAGCAATGGAAGCGCACCGTTGACTTCTACCGTTTCATAGGCAATAGCTGTGATTCCACTTTTGATAAGAGCGTCAGTACATTCGCGCGAGGCTGCCAAATGAAGATATGTGAAGAGGACCTGGCCTGATCGCATTCGCGAATACTCCGCGGCGATCGGCTCTTTAACTTTCAAGATGAGTTCTGATTTTGTCCAAACCTGATCAGCATCGCTCAGGATTGTGGCACCAACAGCGGTGTAATCCTCATCGGCGATGGCCGAACCAACTCCCGCTCCGGTCTCAATGAAAACGGTATGACCGCGGGAGGTGAACTCTCGTACTCCAGCAGGGGTAATAGCGACGCGAAATTCGTTGTTCTTGATTTCCTTGGGAACACCGATGTTCACGCCTGAATTGTACTCCCGAATATTGCCTCACAGACTTTGGGATGTAATTCCTGGCGCATCTCGCGAAAGATCTCCGGCCTCTTACCTCGAGTAAAAACCTCACGTAACAACGTTGCTAAGGGATATTCGCGATCATCGTCAAGAGCGCGATTGAGGACTCGCTGTGCCATCGCTCCATCACCGCGCTCATAACAGATTGCAGCAAAAATCGATGCGATAGGTGCCACATATCCTTTAGGTGCGCTACGCAATAACCAACGATAGGAGTCAAAGTAATTCTGAAACCGCTCCTCATTGACACTTCCCAAAGCGAAATCGCGAACTTGGAGATCTCGCAACCGCACCAAAAGCAGTGCGATCAACCTCTTGTCTCGACAAATTCCATCGGTTGAAAAATCGCCGACAAAATCGACGAGGGCTTCTGCTCCTTCGCGCTGTCCTGATTGATGTTCTGTTTCATAATCAAGCTCTGGGATAGACGCAATCCAAGAATCGATTTCAGGGTCAGCAGGGAATGGTTCGAGCGATTCGACCATCGAACGCTCATCGAGGTATGGAAGTGGATGACCTAGGGCGATCTGCTCTGCGGCGATGCGAGAGGAATCCAGCGACGGCAGCGGCTGGCCTTCCATGGGACAACAATCACTATCGCCGCACACCAGTGATCGCCAACGACCTGCAACAACAATCAATGATTCGCGAAGGGGAAATCCGCCACTTTCGAGGGCATCGGAGAGCGCCTTGATCACCACATCGGCATCGGTGACCGCATCTGGGATGTAGGAGACAAGGAGCGCTTCTTCAATCTGGTTGGTGCGCAAATGGTTGACGATGACCGAGATCTGATCCGGATCTATGGTGTCGGGGAAATCAATGCGCATCGCGACTTCGACAGACTCGCTTCGTAGCCCCATGACTACGAGGGAATCTTCAGGTGTGAAACCGATCATAAAAGGAACAGCAGAGAGCAGATCTATAGGTGAGGTCAGAGTTGTCATCGGCGTAGCATGAGTGGGGCCGATAGATGCCATTTCTGGGGCAGGCAAATCTGTTGATAAGGCGATACTTGTGATTCAGTTTCGATGGACTAGCAGATTCGACTTCCTTGCTTTGCAAGAAATGTATGCAAGTTTTGTTCTCGGGTCATCTCACTGCGTGATACGTGTCCTAGCGCCCTGGATCTCGATCTTCTTCGTGAAGACTTGCGTGATTTCGCCACGAATCGGTGCGCTCAGCGCCCCACTTCGCCATGTCCCATTCCATTGCACTCGAAGCAGCGCTTCATAGGTATCGGCACGTGAATAACTGTGGCGAACTGTAGAAAGCGGATAACTTCCACCTGGGTCACTGGTAGTAAGCGTGGATCCATCACCAAAACTCCAGAGATAACTTGCTCGCAGATCAATCTCAATCGGTATATCAAGCACGACCACCATCGCCTTGAACCGCTGCGGCACCGAAGTGCGAAAGTACACCGGCTCGCGAACAAGCAGTTGCGAGAGTGGCTGGTGGATGATCACTCCTCCAGGTAGCAGGCTACGAACTTGATCCATCACCTCACTGGCAGAAATCGTCTCAACCCTTTCCGAAGTCTTGGGTCGAGCTTGTCGCGATGTAGTAGGTCGAGGTCGTGGCAAACGGGATGGTTGGGGTGAGGATGCCACGGGCAGCCAAGGTATCCATACCTTCTTTTTCGCAGGAGCCCTTACTCGTAATGGAGAAGAGGCGGCTGAAGTGGGTTGCTTCTTCACAGACGTTTCTGAAGTGCTCGCACCCCAGGAACCTTTTCTCACGGTGATGACGACTTCGTGATTTCTATCCGTGGCGACATCGATACAGGTATCTCCTTCGCACTCCTCCGCCGCCACATCGCCAGGTGAGAGAAAAGTGAGAGCTGAAAACATAATGAACGCTGCGGTGGTTTTGCCTACGTAGCGCATCGCGCGAAGGTAGAAGTGAATCGATGGCAGAAGGATCGAAAGTCCTGAAATTGTGTAAAACTAACCAGATGGCAGAGCGCGATGGTGATGGCTGGGTCCAATGTCGTTGTGGCTCCAAGCATTGGGGTTTGCATGGAGCGGCCGGCTTGCTTCTGGTCGACATTGCTGAGGGCTCTAGAAGGGTTCTTCTCCAACATCGAGCACCGTGGGTGCATAACGGTGACACATGGGGAATTCCAGGTGGTGCTCGCGATTCGCATGAGTCACCGCTCCAAGCTGCGCTACGTGAGGCGAATGAAGAGATCGGGATTGAAATAACTCTGGTGAGATCCCATGGCGAACATTGTGATGAGCATGGAGATTGGCGCTATGACACCATCGTTGCAACGGCCCCTCGGGAGGCGCTGCTTTTTGAACATAACCATGAAACCGTTGATCTGCGCTGGTTTTTCATAGAAGAACTAGGCGAACTGAATCTCCATCCCAGCTTTGCAAAGAGTTGGCCGAGTGTCAGCGTTCTTGTTGCAAGTATTGAAGGTGGAGGCGCTTGAGCGAATCACGAACGGTAGCGCCATCGCTAGTGCGCCAGAGTGGCGGCATTGAGTTAAGCAATATAGATCCATATCGCCTTGTGACGATTCGTGAATCAAGAATTGCAACCACGCCTCGATCTTCAATCGAACGGATAAGTCGACCCGTACCTTGAGCAAGCAGAAGTGCGGCGCGCGGAAGAGAGACCTCCATAAAACCTGATCGCCCAGCTGCATCTGCCTCTGATGCACGCGCTGACATCACCGGATCATCAGGGCGGGGAAATGGAATTCGATCAATGGCAACAAGAGTGCATGATGAACCTGGCACATCAACACCTTGCCAGAGCGACATCGTTCCAAGAAGAATCGAGGTGGGCTCTTTGGCAAAACGTTCAACAAGTGCGCCGACGCTATCGCCACGTCTTTGAGTGATGATGGGTATGGGAAGTTCGGCCAAGACTCGGCGAAGATGTTCATCTGCCATCTCTACCCCGCGCCAAGAGGAAAAGAGTGCAAGCGTGCGGCCACCAGCAGCATCGATCAATTCACCCAATTCGACCAGGGCATCGATGCTTGGCCCCTCTCGTCCTGGTTCCGGGATATTCCTCGGCAGATAGAGCATTCCTTGGTTTGCGAAATCAAATGGTGAACCAACATCGAGCATCTGAACATTGGCAGGGTCGATAGTCCAGGAATTCTTCTCTTTACTCTCGAGCTGGTCTTCGTCATCAACATCTGCTCGGATATCGTGATCGAAATCTGCTTCCGTTTTTTTCGCCGAACTTTCGTAGATACCGAGATTGCGGGCGATCGGATCAAAACTCTTACCTACGGTGAGAGTCGCGCTCGTAGCGATGACAGGAGTTTTGGTGAAGAGGTTTTCGCGCAAGACCGAGGAGACTGCCAGAGGCGCCAAATACAGGGTTGAGAAGGTTGGCTCGTACCAGAGCACTGAGCCCTCTCCCATCCTCAACATCTTCGCTGCGGTGACTTTGACTTCGTTGACCGCGCCTTTGACGCGCGCTCGCTCTGCCATCAGATCCGGATCAAGAATCTCGCCATCGGCATTGATGACAGCAACGAGGGCTTCTGCCGCTTCTTTCACTTTTCGTACTGGGGCATGGAGGACATCAGGAAGTTCAGTGAGACGGCGTTCATCTTCACTTCTGATCCGATACTCCTGTCCGTACTCCTCCATCGCATCTGCAAAACCGTCGGCAACTTTGGCAAATGTCTCCGCAAGTTTTCCGGGCATATGTTTTCGCGCCATAGCAGCAGCCCGCGATACACGCCCTGATGTCAGCTCCTCTGTTACTGCTTGGGTGGTGCGATCCATAAATTCATGAGCCTCATCCAGGACGATCGCATCGCGCTCCGGAAGGATCGGATGAGAGTCAACTATTTCGATGGCAAGAAGAGTGTGGTTGGTGACCACGATATCTGCGGTGAGGGCTTTGGCTTTGGCGTTGACTGCAAAACATTCACTTCCAAATCGGCACTCATCAGCCCCGACACATTCTCTTCCTGAAGTGGAGTTCGCCAGCCAGACTCGACGATCGACATCGGGAGCATCATCGCGATCTCCTGAGATTCCAGGCTTTGCTGACCACTCACGGAGTCGCCGCGCATCTTTTTCTAGTGATGAGATATCAAGGAGAACTTCGCGATCAATGCCACCATCATCGGCATTCATCTTCTGCAGACAGAGATAGTTGCCTACGCCTTTATAGACAGCGAAGGAGATCTGACGTCCCAAACTTTTCTCCAGGGCTTCCTTAACCCGTGGTAAATCTCGTTCCACAAGTTGCCTTTGAAGTGCCAACGTTGCAGTCGCCACGAGAACCCGCTTGCCATGGACCAATGCTGGAACAAGGTATGCCAACGATTTTCCAGTGCCGGTTCCGGCTTGGACAAGGAGGTGATGGCGATCCGCCAGTGCGTTGGCAACTGCTTCGGCCATTGCTATCTGGCCCTCACGTGGAGAGCCATCAATAGCCTCAACTGCTGCATCCAGAGCGCTTCGAAGGCGCTCTGTACTCATCTGCTCACCTTAGGGCAGGTGAAGGAGAGAAAGTACGGCTTAGCTACAACCTGATGTTGAACCGCAACCTTCACAGACATAACAAGCCCCTGATGCACGCATCTTCACTCCGCATGTGACGCAGAGTGGCGCATCGGATTTGATTCCAGAGATCTTCTCAAGAAGTTCTGTGGAGGATCCGACTTGTGTTGGTGCAGATTCGATCTTGATATCGACAGATTTGGCTGGCGCTGCAGGTTTTACCTCTGGCTTGTGATCTTCGATGATCGGCGCCGCTGCAACAACTTCTTGGGCCTGGGCATAATCGCCAGTCTCAAGCGCGCGTGCACGTTCGGCTGCTGAGTAAATTCCATAAGCAGCGCGCTCGTCATATGGCAGATAATCCAATGCGAGGCGACGGAAGATGTAATCCATCATGGATTGGGCCATGCGGATATCGGCATCATCGGTCATACCTGCGGGTTCGAAACGCGAGTTGGTGAATTTCGAAACGAAGGTCTCCAGAGGAACTCCGTATTGGAGACCGATGGAGACGGCGATCGAGAATGCATCCATCACGCCAGCAAGAGTTGAACCTTGTTTTCCAAGTTTGAGGAAGATCTCGCCAAGTTGGCCATCGTCGTAAGTTCCAGCGGTCATATATCCCTCGGCGCCACCTACAGAGAATGAGGTGGTACGTGACGGGCGTGACTTGGGGAGACGTTTGCGAGTTGCTGGGGCTGGAGCGGAGGCTTCTGCGCTCTCATCTTTCTTCGTTGCCTTGGCATCGGAGAGTGGTTGGCCGACCTTGCAGTTATCGCGATAGATCGCAATCGCCTTCAAGCCCAACTTCCAACCTTCGTAATAAACCTCTTCGACCTCTTCGACTGTTGCATCTTCAGGGAGATTGACGGTCTTGGAGATCGCTCCCGAGAGGAATGGTTGGCAAGCAGCCATCATTCGAACGTGGCCCATTGGTGCGATGGAACGAGCGCCAAGAGCGCAATCAAAGACGTCGTAATGCTCTGGCTTGAGGCCTGGGGCATCGACGACATGTCCATGTGCGGTGATGTATTCGACGATCGCTTCAATCGTCTCTTCGGTGTAGCCGAGCTTGCGAAGAGCGGATGGGACGGTCTGGTTGACTATCTGCATCGAACCGCCGCCGACCAACTTCTTGAATTTCACAAGTGAGAAGTCAGGCTCAATACCGGTGGTGTCGCAATCCATCATCAAGCCGATGGTTCCGGTTGGGGCGAGAACGGAGGCCTGGGCGTTGCGCCAGCCATTCTTATCGCCGATAGCTAGGCAGGAATCCCATTGCTTGTTTGCTTCGGTCCAAACATCGCGATCAAGAGTGGAGACCGATCGTGCTTGAAGCGATGCTGCCTGGTGCTTCTTCATCACGCGAGTGTGAGCAGAGGCGTTGCGGGCATAGCCATCATAAGAACCGACGATTCCGGCCAGTTCTGCTGAACGACGATAGGAGGTTCCGGTCATCAACGAGGTGATAGCGCCAGCAAGTGCGCGTCCACCATCGGAGTCATAAGCAAGACCTGAAGCCATGAGAAGCGCGCCGAGGTTGGCATATCCGATTCCGAGTTGGCGATAGGCGCGAGTTGTAGCGCCGATTGCTTCGGTGGGGAAATCTGCGAAGCAGATCGAGATATCCATGGCGGTAATGATCAATTCCACCGACTTAACGAAATTCTTTGCGTCGAAGGAGCCATCACTCTTGAGGAACTTCATCAAGTTCAACGATGCGAGGTTGCACGAAGAGTTATCCAGTGACATGTACTCAGAGCAAGGATTGGATGCGTTGATGCGACCAGTCTCAGGATTGGTGTGCCAATCATTGATGGTGGTGTCGTATTGGATTCCAGGATCAGCGCAAGCCCATGCAGCTTCTGCCATCTTGCGGAAGAGTGAACGTGCATCGACTTCTTCCATCACTTCGCCAGTAGCGCGAGCGCGAAGACCGAAGTTTGTGCCATTTTCATAGGCGCGCATGAATTCGTCATTGACGCGTACTGAGTTGTTTGCGTTCTGGTATTGGACAGAGATGATGTCTTTGCCACCAAGGTCCATATCGAAACCTGCATCGCGGAGAGCGCGGATCTTCTCTTCTTCGCGAACCTTGGTTTCGATGAATTCTTCAACATCGGGATGATCGATATCCAGAACGACCATCTTCGCGGCCCGTCGAGTAGCTCCGCCTGATTTGATGGTGCCGGCAGAGGCATCTGCGCCGCGCATAAAGGAGACTGGCCCTGAGGCAGTTCCGCCTGATTTCAAGAGCTCTTTTGAGGAGCGCAGGCGTGAGAGGTTCAAACCAGCGCCAGATCCACCTTTGAAAATCATGCCCTCTTCGCGATACCAGTTGAGGATCGATTCCATTGTGTCATCGACAGAGAGGATGAAGCAGGCAGAAACTTGTTGGGGAGCTGTGGTACCGACGTTAAACCAGAC
>CAZGMF010000048.1:6580-9577 GCA_964526795.1 uncultured Clavibacter sp. | reverse complement strand
TTCTGACCACAGCCGGTAAGGATGAGAATCAGAACCAAGAGAATCAAGGGGAAGCTCGTGCATGCTGTCTTTCCGCTAGATGCACCTGATCTCAGATTAGCGTGCATCACTTTTCCACCATGAGTTCGATTCAAATCTAGAGAAGTGGTCGCAATTCGACCCGACGATTGCACGCTTTCGATCCTTTGATGGCAAATTCTTCAGCAATCTCGGCACTTGGAACATCAATGACCCAAAATCCGCTAAAGAAATCCTCGGAAGAAATAAAAGGGCCGGACTGAATCTCACTTTTTCCAGTTCGATAGTCCAGGACTTTCGATTTTGTCGGTGATTCCAGTCCGCCGGCAAAGATCCGATAACCCTGATCGAGCATCTCCTGATTGACCGCATCGATGGCCGCGATCTCCTCGGCAGAGTGTGGCGAGCGCGTTTGACTGTCGATAACCGAAATGAGGAATTTCATAGTCCGATAGTAGTTATTCTCCGAGCTTTCTAACAGGTCTTCTAACTAGTCTTGAGCCATGCCAACCCATCACTCACGCGCTAGCCATTTTCCTGCCATCGAGAAGCGCTATGGCGAACCGATGAAATATTGGTTCGAACAGATGAAGAAAGTGTCAGGCAAAAAATATCCCGAGCAGATCGCATTTCTTCGCGAGAACTTCGGATTTAGCCAGGCTCACGCCAATGCCCTTGTGATGTATTCCCGAGGATCGAAATCGTCACAGCGATATTCAACCTATCAAGAGTTTCTCGATGAACTTGATCCGGTTAAGAAAAAGACAGTGAAAGCGATCTTGACTTCGATCAAGCGGAAATACCCAAAGTTGGAATTGGTCATGGCGTGGAATAAGCCGATGCTGAAGTACGGCGATCGATACATCTTTGGAGTGGCAGTAGCTTCCAAGCATCTCTTGATTGCTCCATTTGATCCCAAGGTGCTCAAGGCTGTGAGCACAAGACTTTCAGCATACGAAGTGAACAAGAAAACCGTGCGCGTTCCCATCAATTGGAAAGTGGACTCGTCACTTCTCCACGCGATTATTGGTGCGAGCATCGCGACCACTGATTCTCAAAGCCAATCCAAGAAGAAGACAGGTTCAAAGGCCAAAAGTTCGAAACGAAATAGAAGCGCACCTACAAAGCGAAAGCTCCGGGCAAAATAGCCGTTTAAATCCAGCCTTTGATCTTGTAGTACAGAATGCCGATGTATTCATGGGCTACTGCGCGCCAACTTGATGCTGCAATTTCTGGTGCAAAGGAAAGAACTGAAGGTCGAGAGTTCCAGATATAGTCCACGGGAATCGGTTCAACTTCAATACCGGCCTTCTCAAACGTTGCTGCGGCCCGCTTCATGTGGACGGCGGAAGTAACCAATAACCACCTACCCTGTTGTCCTGCAAGCATTCGTGAAACTTCCCTGGCATTCTCATAGGTATTGCTCGATGAATTATCAATCCGAATCCGCTTCACATCGACTCCCAGCGAGCGCCAAACTTGAGCAGCTAACTCACTCTCACCAACAACAATCGTCGCGTTGCTTACTCTATTTTTAGTTTCGCCATTCTTTGGGTTTGATTGATTGACATCTTTTGGATTTGCGCCAAAGGAACTATAGATAAGTGTGAAATTCGGACAGATTCGAGATAACTCCACGGGGACCGTTACCCGTTCAGCTCCCGAAAGTAGGGAAATGCCCTTCATTGGATCGAAATCGATATTGGAGATCACGCCTCCCAGTGCGACGACACCCTTGAATTCCTGGCAGGGAATCTTCGTTCGGAGGCTTGCATCTGCATAGGCAGAGTTCTTCAAACCAAAGTCTTCAAGGTTTGAGGCGGCCAGAGCGGCCAGCCAAGAATTGGAACCGAGAAGTGTTATCCCGATAAAAAGGATGATTGCACTCCTCAACTTTGTTGACTCAGTTCTTCGAGTGATTCGATAGGCAGAGAAGAGAAGTGCGATACCCAAAAGCGCCCAGAGAAATAGCGGATCGAGCAAGGAACGAATCAAAGTTTCAAACATACGTCCGGGTGAAAGGATTTGAACCTTCGGCCTCGTCGTCCCGAACGACGCGCGCTACCAAGCTGCGCCACACCCGGTGGCGAAGCGCAGTCTAATTCAGGGGCGATGGATCGGTATGGCGCGCAATTTTCGCTTCTCGTTGAGGATCATTACCTCATCGCTGGTTGTCTGCTCGATCAAGTCTGCAACCTCATCAAGATTCCACGCTTCACCATCAACGAGATGTGATCCTGCTGCCCCATCTGCCGACCAGAGTTGGACTCTGCCACCAATCTTGCGTTGCAATTCCTGAGCAACCTCACCATCAGAAGGCCCAACCAAGACCACGAATTTTCCAGTATGCGCTCGCTTGACCGCAACCTCTTTCTCATGACGATAAATGCTCCAGTGATAGCCAGAGATGGCGCCATTGGTCACCAATATTCCTAGCGCGAAACGTGCTTTACGTAGCGTTTCCCAAGCGAGTTGAGTATTTAGTAGATCATCGAAGAGGAAGAAGACTGAGGTGATAGTCGAAATGACCGCAGCAACTCCTGCCACACCAAAAAGCATCAGGATGAAAATTCGACGTGTTGGTGATGCAATTTCATCGCTATCAATCAAAGTATGTCGTTGAATTCTTCCCCAGAAGAACCACCAAATTGGCGCTCCTACGAGGAGCAAGGTAATCGCAACGATCAAAGTGTTTGCGCCATTGGATGTGGTCACCACATCACTTGGAGTGAAACTTTCGACAGCGGCAACAAAGATCATCAGCAGTCCGAGGGAAGCGGCAATCATAGAAACTCCAGAAACTATATATTCATAGATTCGGCGAACTTCATTTCGCTTATGAGTTCCAAGCAAAGTACGGTGATACCACCACACCGCGACACCTATGGCAGCGCTACCAAGTGGATGCGAGATGGAAAGAAAGTGTTCTGAAGCGCTTTTGCTTCCGACATCGCCAAAATACCAAACCAGAACGTCATA
>CAZGMF010000048.1:4349-6480 GCA_964526795.1 uncultured Clavibacter sp. | reverse complement strand
ACGATATTCCCAATCAGGCCACCTACTCCGACCGCTACCAAACCGAGGCCGACAGCAGAACCAAGCAGAAGATGCGGCACTCCCCGGGATTGAGAGCGAACTGAACTCGCGCGAAGTGATTGGGATGCGCGCCAATGGAGCCACCAAACTAAAGTCCAGACCAATGAACCTGCAACGGCGCTTCCTCGATATGGATCATTGCCAATGACCCACGAGAGTAGGTCGTGAATACCAGTGAGTGAAAGTGAGAGAGTCGTAATCGAAGTGAGCGTGAGATATCCCTGCCAAGCAATCCCGTTTCTTTCCTGCGGATCTGCGGCAAAATTCCTTGTCGTCCAACGTATGAAGAGATAGACGAGGGGAAGTCCAACGATGGCAAAAGTTAGATTCCTTGCCAGATCTGTTCGAGACTCCGCCACGACTCGACCAGTATCGAGAACGCGACCCAGCAGTCCGCTGACTCCCGTTCCAGAAATGAGGACGAGGCCAAAGAGAATGATGTATTGAAAGACTTGGCGAATCGAGACATCTGTACCGGTGCGCTGGCGCGCACTGACAAGAAGTCGACGGAAGCCAAAGATGATCAATCCAAGAATCAGAAGTGGGATTACCCAGCCAAATATCATCATTATTGCTTCACGCCACAGTCATAGAGCGGCCAGGGAATTCCTAGAATCTTCCAGACCCCCGCTTCTTGGGCCAATCTGTAAGTTTGTTTTTCACTGTAACCATTTTCAAATGGTCCACCGTTGGAGAATTCAACTTCAATCTTCACATAAGCGCGATCAGCAGTTACTTCCGTACCTGAAAGATTGACACGGAAGTTATCCGAAACATAGGCGCGATCAATATCGGTGGCCGAACAAGTGGAATCCTTTGAGAAATAGGTAGCGGCCTTATCGTGTTTTCCATCAATCACTGCGTTGAGATAGAGCTGAATCACTCCTTCGGGTGAATTGGCGGAATAGGATTTTGAATCTCGATTTGAAGTGAGAAAAGCGGCCACCGCTAGCAGAACGACGGTGACGAAAAGAATAATAAGTAAGAATCGATTTGCACTCCGATGCTGCGCAAAAGCGATTTCTCTTTGATCTCGATCTGGAGCCACATCAGCCATGCCTTCATTATTCACGCAGGCTAAGGAGTTGTCTGGCCTGCCCCTCACGGTCTGCTCAAAACTTCCTGATACACAATTTGTGATGAGTGGGATTGCCTGCGCGAGATTCCTAGGCGCAGGATTCAGCGATGCGAGCCTTGGCTAGAATGGCGAGATGGCGCTACAAAAAGTGATTCTCTATTACGGATTTGCACCTGTTGCAGATCCGGAAGCGCTCAAACTCTGGCAGGTCACCCTCTGTGACTCCCTTGGCCTAAGAGGAAGAATTTTGATCTCCAAACATGGGATCAATGGAACTCTTGGTGGCGATATGGATTCCTTGAAGAAATATGTGAAGCAGACCAAACAGTATCCAGGTTTCAAGAAGATTGATTTCAAATGGTCGGATGGAACTGGAGATGAATTCCCTCGACTCAGCGTCAAAGTTCGTGATGAGTTGGTCACTTTTGGCGCCGCTGATGAGATTAAGGTCGATGAGAATGGTGTTGTTGGCAATGGATCCCATCTCACTCCAGAAGAAGTGCACGAACTTGTCGCCGAGCGCGGAGATGAAGTCGTCTTCTTTGATGGCAGAAATTCCTATGAAGCAAAGATTGGCAAGTTCAAGAACGCCCTGGTGCCCAACGTTGAAACCACAAAAGATTTCATCGCCGAACTCGACAGCGGCAAATACGATCACTTGAAGTCAAAGCCGATTGTCACCTATTGCACAGGTGGAATTCGCTGCGAGATTCTCTCTGGATTGATGAAGAATCGAGGCTTCCAAGAGGTATATCAGATCAAAGGTGGCATCGTTCGTTATGGCGAGCATTTCAAGGATGATGGACTCTGGGAAGGTTCGCTCTACACCTTCGATGGACGAATGACGATCGAATTTTCAGATAAGACGGAGATCATTGGCCGATGTGAACGTTGCTCTGCAGCCACAAAAGATTTCCGTAATTGCGGCGATGATTATTGTCATCAGCTCTATCTTCTTTGCGACACTTGTGCTGCAGATTCCGCGAATCTCAC
>CAZGMF010000048.1:2776-4249 GCA_964526795.1 uncultured Clavibacter sp. | reverse complement strand
TACACGCGAGGAGTCGTCGCCGTCATTGCAGGATCTCGACAATACCCAGGTGCGGCAATTCTTACTGTCGGCGGAGCTCGACGGGGCGGGGCCGGTTATGTGAAATTCCTTTCCAATGAGGATCGAATCTCAGATCTGGTAATTTCTCAATTTCCGGATGTGGTTCCACTCTCCAGTCTCAATCGAGAGCGTTATGACGCGCTGGTTGTTGGACCAGGTGGGGCTTCAATCAAGCGGATTCCAGAACTCATTCCTGTGGTTCTTGATAGCGCAGCTCTCAGGCTGGCGCTGAAACCACGAGATGGAATAACGATTGTGACGCCACATGAAGGTGAATTGAAATATCTCGGATACTCGACCATTCCTTCACATCACTCCTCAGATGTCATTGCGCGAAAAGAAGTTGCTGAGGCTTTAGCAAAAAGACTTGGAGTAATTGTGGTCTTGAAAGGAAATCAAACGGTCATTGCTTCGCCGGCAAATTCGACAGTCATGGATAAGTTCGGCGGACCAGAATTAGCGACAGCTGGTTCTGGCGATATCTTGGCCGGTCTACTTGGTTCGATGATGGCAACCTGGCGCCCAGTCGATTCGCATTCCGCTCACGATGTGACCTGTCACGCAGTGGAACTTCACTCCCGCGCAGGACGTTATGCAGCGAAGCATTTTTCTTCCGTCACCGCTCTCGAGATTCTCGATTCCCTAGCTCACATCTAATGTTCTGAAGTGATTAGATAAGAACATGTCGGAATTCGTCCCCAATCCTGCGCGCGGTAAAGAGGTCTTCGACCTGGATCGAAGTTATGTCTTCCACTCCTGGTCAGCCCAAGGCCAGATTTCGCCACTGCCTCTGGCAACGGGAAAAGGCTCTTATTTCTGGGATTTTGATGGAAAGAAGTATCTAGATTTCTCCTGCCAACTTGTCTTCACCAATATCGGCTTCCAACACCCGAAGGTTGTGGCAGCGATTAAAGCTCAGGCTGATCTCTTGACGACTGTTGCGCCACAAGTTGCCAATGAAGCACGTGGTGAAGCGGCGAAGCGAATTGTTGGCCTTGCCGGGAAAGATCACGCAAAGGTTTTCTTCACCAATGGTGGTGCGGATGCCAATGAGAATGCCATCCGCATGGCGCGCCTTTTCACCGGCCGACACAAAGTCCTCTCGTTCTATCGCTCGTATCACGGCAACACCACATCAGCGATTTCGGCGACGGGAGATCCACGTCGTTGGCCCAATGAATTCGCTTATGGTCATGTCCACTTCTTCGGTCCTTATCTCTATCGATCTGCTTTCTGGGCGAAGAGCGAGGAAGAAGAGTGCGCTCGCGCACTTGAACATCTTGAGAACACGATCATCTTTGAAGGTCCCAAGACCATCGCCGCGATTCTTATCGAAACTGTTGTCGGTACTGCGGGAGTTCTCGTTCCACCTCAGGGTTATCTCGAAGGCGTTCGAGCGCTCTGCGATAAGTA
>CAZGMF010000048.1:0-2676 GCA_964526795.1 uncultured Clavibacter sp. | reverse complement strand
TCGAGCCCAGCGATGAATGAATTGATCGCTGAATGTAAGAAGCGTGGTTTGATGCCTATGACCAACTTCAATCGCCTCCACCCCGTTCCACCATGCACTGTGACAGACAGTGAAGTGCGAGAAGGATTAGAGATCTTGGATCAAGTATTTGACGTTGCCGATAAGCATTACAGCGGTGCTCGTTGATGAAGCACGTAACACATCTCATCAACGGAAAACCATACGCGGGGACTTCGGGGCGAAAAGGCGATATTTACAATCCCGCAACAGGTGAAGTGAGTGGCAGCGTTGACTTTGCTACGGTAGAGGTCGTCGATGAAGCTGTGGCTGCAGCAAAACTTGCTTTTAGTTCTTGGCGCCAAGCAACTCTGGCAAAGAGAGTGCAGGTCCTCTTTGCATTCCGCGAGATCCTCAACTCGCGAAAAGAGGAATTAGCTCGCGTCATCACATCCGAACATGGCAAAGTTCTTTCCGATGCCCTCGGTGAAGTGACTCGTGGCCTTGAAGTGGTGGAGTTTGCCTGTGGCATTCCACATTTACTCAAAGGTGGATACAGCGAATCAGCATCCACGGGAATCGATGTTTATTCCATCCGTCAACCACTTGGTGTGAGCGCGATCATCTCCCCATTTAACTTTCCAGCGATGGTTCCGATGTGGTTCTTCCCGATCGCTATTGCTGCCGGAAATACCGTCATTCTCAAACCAAGCGAGAAAGATCCCTCTGCTGCCAACCTCATCGCCCAATTCTGGAAAGATGCCGGTCTTCCTGATGGCGTTTTCAATGTCGTTCATGGCGATAAAGTCGCAGTCGATCGCATCTTGAGCCACCCTGATATCGCATCAGTCTCCTTTGTCGGCTCCACACCGATTGCGCACTACATCTATGAACAAGGCACGAAAGCGGGCAAGCGAGTTCAAGCACTCGGTGGGGCGAAAAATCACATGTTGGTGCTTCCCGATGCTGATCTAGACCTGGCTGCAGATGCCGCAGTGAATGCTGGTTTTGGCTCCGCTGGTGAGCGCTGCATGGCAATCTCCGCGCTGGTCGCGGTAGAGCCTGTCGCCGATGCCCTTGTTGCAAAGATAAAAGAGCGCATGACAAAACTACGCACCGGCGATGGAAGTACCGATGTCGATATGGGACCTCTGGTAACCGCAGTCCACCGCGACAAAGTTGCTTCCTATGTCGATGCTGGAATCAAAGAGGGAGCAACACTGGTTGTCGATGGTCGCAATCCATCAGTCTCTGGAAACTCCAGTGGATTTTGGCTCGGCCCGACTCTCTTTGACAATGTCACGCCATCGATGTCTATCTATTCCGATGAGATCTTTGGGCCGGTGCTCTCTGTTCTCCGCGTGAAGAGTTATGACGAAGGTCTTGCGCTTATCAATTCGCATAAGTATGGAAATGGAACTGCAATTTTCACCAATGACGGTGGGGCTGCGAGACGTTTCCAGAACGAAGTCCAAGTCGGAATGATTGGAATCAATGTCCCAATCCCCGTCCCCACGGCGTACTACTCCTTCGGTGGCTGGAAGAGCTCACTCTTCGGCGATACTCATGCACATGGAACGGAAGGCGTTCACTTCTTCACTCGCGGCAAAGTCGTCACAAGCCGTTGGCTTGATCCAAGCCACGGTGGAATCAACCTCGGATTCCCGCAGAATCGCTAAGTAAGCCCATTACTTCAGTAACGGGCGTTTTTTGGAATCGCTCATAATCTGTAAATAAAACCTCGATCTTCTTCTGGTGCGCATCGGTGAAGACGCGAGCGAGATTGCGACGGAACTTATCGATTAATAACGGCTTTCCTTCATCCCGGCGACGTTTATGTCCAACCGGATATTCAATTGCGATCTCAGGTAATGATGATCCATCTTTGAAATGCACTGTAAGAGCGTTGGCGATCGATCGCTTCTCCGGATCGTGATAATCCTTGCTGAACTGGATATCTTCAGCGCAGAAAATCTTCTCTCGAAGGGCATCGATGCGCGGGTCTGCAGCGATATCGTCCTCATAATCCCGGGCTGTTAAGCGGCCAAAAATCAGTGGAATAGCGACCATGTACTGGATCGTGTGATCACGATCAGCTGGATTTCGAAGCGGACCGCTCTTGTCGATGATACGAATACATGCTTCATGGGTGCGAATATCGATTCGAGCAATGTCATCGGAACTCTTCCCTGATGCCTTCATCATGGAATAAATATTCATGGCAGCCTCGACCGCGGTCTGGGCATGAAACTCTGCGGGATATGAGATCTTGAAGAGAACGTTCTCCATCACATAACTTGCATAAGAACGTTGGAATGTGAATTTCTGACCACGGAATGAGGCGTCATAGAAACCCCACGTCTTCGCGGTAAGCGCACTGGGATATCCCATCTCGCCAGTCTTAGCCATCAATGCAAGACGTACGGCCCGTGATGTCGCATCACCTGCTGCCCAAGACTTACGTGAACCTGCGTTGGGGAAATGTCGATACGTTCGAAGCGCTTGTCCATCGACCCACGCAAGTGAGACGGCATTGAGAATCTGATCGCGCGAGAGCCCGAGCATCGCCCCAACAACTGCTGTTGATGCGACTTTTACTAAGACAACATGATCGATTCCGACTTTATTAAATGAATTCTCGAGCGCGATACAACCTTGGATCTCGTGGGCTTTGATCAT
>CAZGMF010000047.1:7124-9621 GCA_964526795.1 uncultured Clavibacter sp. | reverse complement strand
GAAACAACCTTAGTTAAAGATGACTTTGCATCGCCGAACAAGAGCGTGGTCTTGGGATCATAGAGAAGTTCATTTTCGATTCCAGCAAAACCTGGACGCATTGATCTCTTTAAGAAGATGACATTGCCAGCCAGAGAGACATCGAGAATCGGCATTCCATAGATGGGGCAACCGGGGGTTGTCTTCGCTGCGGGATTGACCACGTCGTTGGCGCCAATGATCAGGGCGACATCTGTTTGTGGGAATGTCGGATTGACTTCATCCATCTCCGAGAGTTGTTCGTAAGGAACATTCGCCTCAGCCAGCAAGACGTTCATATGCCCTGGCATGCGTCCCGCAACGGGATGAATTCCGTATGCGACATCGATTCCTTTTGCGCTCAAAAGATCTGCTAATTCGCGGACCGTGTGTTGTGCTTGAGCAACAGCCAGACCGAATCCAGGGACGATGACGACTCGTCTCGCATAGTTGAGCAAGATTGCAACATCATCAGGCGTTCCAGATTTAACAGGCCGCGTATCTGCCGCACCCGAAGAGTCCTGCGGCTTGGCGGTGAATGCGCCAAAGAGAGTTCCGAATATTGATCGACCCATCGCCTCTGCCATCAAACGCGTCAAAATCGTTCCTGATGCTCCAACCAAGGTTCCGGCGATAATCAGAAGCGTTGCCTGGAGAACATATCCAGAAGCAGCCACCGTCAAACCAGTGAAGGCATTGAGCAATGAAATAACGATCGGCACATCGGCGCCGCCAACGGGAAGAACGAAGAGGATGCCGAAGAGCAGGGATAGCCCAGCGAGGATCAACAGCGGCGAAGTTCCCAGTGCCGAAATCACCCATCCAGCCACAACAATCACTCCAACAAGATTTGCTGCGATAACGAATCTGCCACCCGGGAAAACAACCGGTCGAGTCGTCATCAATTCTTGTAACTTCAAGAAGGTCACAATCGAACCAGAGAAGGAAATACATCCGACAACAACGGTAAAGACCGTTGCAATGACTTCGGCCGTCGTCGCTTTCTCGCCCAACTTCATGTATTCAACGATGGAAACTAACGCTGCAGCTCCGCCGCCAACTCCGTTGAAGAGTGCGACGAGTTGAGGCATCGCAGTCATCTGAACTTTGCGCGCTGCCGGCACTCCTATCAGAACGCCGATAAGAATCGCACCGAGAATCCACTTGAGATTCCCACCGCCGTTGGCGCGTTCATCATCGACGCGGAAGAAAACCAAAACTGTCGCAATCGTTGCGCCAAGTGCACCCAGGAGATTTCCCCGACGCGCGGTTCGCGGATGGGAGAGACCTTTGAGCGAAAGGATGAAACAGATTCCGGCTGTCAGGCCGATTAATTCATAGAGAAAAATGTTCATGATCCAGAGGCCCCATCGCCCTTAGAAGAAGCGCCGCCACCGGTTTTCTTCGGCTTAAACATCTCCAGCATTCGGTCGGTCACAACAAAGCCACCGACCATATTGATGGTTGCCAAGATGACTGCCGCAATCGAGAGCCCGAGTTCGAGAGCCGATGTTGAACGGTCTGCAACGATGATCGCGCCGACCAGGATCACACCGTGAATCGCATTGGCACCACTCATAAGAGGTGTGTGCAGGGTTGATGAGACTTTTGAAACAACTTCAAAACCGACGAATATCGCCAGAACGAAGATCGAGATAATCGCGATTTGTTCCATTTACTTGATCACTCCCTCACGAATCTTGCCACCGTGCGTGAGCGCCGAAGCAGCAATAATTTCATCGGAGAAATCAGGAGTAACAACGCCATCTTTGACCATCAACAACAAGAGATTGACCACGTTGCGGGAATACAGTGATGAGGCGTGGAAGGGGAGTTGGCTCGGAACATCTTTGCCGCCCCAGATCTTCACGCCATTTGTTGTTGTGACAATCTCGCCAGCCTTTGATCCTTCGACATTGCCACCTGATTCTGCAGCGAGATCGACAATGACCGAACCTTCTGACATCCCGTTATACATCTCTGCTGTCACAAGTCGCGGCGCTGGGCGACCTGGTACAGCTGCCGTCGTTATAAGTACATGGGATTTTTCAATGTAAGGCTTTAACAATTCGCGTTGCTTCGCTGCGCGTTCCTCAGACATCTCCCGGGCATAACCGCCGGCACCTTCCAAGGCTTCCAATTTCAGATCAATAAATGTCGCACCCATTGATTTCACTTCATCGGCAGAGGATGGGCGGACGTCATAGGCCGAGACAACTGCTCCGAGACGCTTTGCTGTAGCAATCGCTTGAAGCCCAGCGACTCCAGCACCAAGAACCAAGACATTCGCTGGCGTCACCGTTCCAGCCGCTGTCATCAGCAGTGGGAAGAAACGGGGTGAGAGTTCCGCGGCAACAAGTGCTGCGCGATAACCGGCGCAAAGCGCCTGGGATGTCAGAGCATCCATGGATTGGGCGCGTGAGATGCGGGGGACAAGTTCGAGTGAAAAGGCCGTGACACCAGCAGATGCTGCTGCATC
>CAZGMF010000047.1:0-7024 GCA_964526795.1 uncultured Clavibacter sp. | reverse complement strand
GTAGCAGCCACAACATGTGCGCCCATGATCGCTCCCATAATGAGCCAGGCGTTGGTGACATTGTTGCCATCGCCGAGATAGACGAATTTGCGTCCAGAGATATCGGCCCCGAATTTCTCGCGAATTGTCAGCCAATCAGCGAGAGCTTGGGTCGGGTGGTCATCATCGGTTAGGGCATTGATCACCGGAATAGAGGCGTGTGCACCAAGTTCATCGACATCGGATTGGGCAAAAGTGCGGATGATTAAGGCGCTACAGAATTGGCTTACGATCTTTGCGGTATCGCTGATGGTCTCGCCTCGACCGATTTGTAGATCCTCTTGGCGCAGAAAGATCGGCGAACCACCGAGATGTGCGATAGCGCTCTCTGATGCCAAGCGAGTTCGCGTCGAAGGTTTGGTCATGTACACCGCGACGGTCTTACCGCTCAGAGCGCTCTGGGAACGGAGCGGTTGGGTGGCGAAATCGGATGCGCTCGACAGGATCAACTCCACATCCTCACGAGAGAGATGTTCGGTGCGAAGGAGATCTTTCACTGGCCTATCCTAATCGTGACCGTCCTATCATTTCCTCGTGATTAATACCGCTGAGATGACAGGCATAGGTATTACATCGAACCAGCCTGCTGGTGACCTGATGGAATCAACGATCACCGAGAATCAATCGGAACTTGAATCAGGTGACCACGAAAGATTCGCCCACTATGTGCGCAAAGAGAAGATTGTCGAATCGGCCGTCACCGGAGCACCCGTAACAGCGCTCTGTGGCAAGAAATGGATTCCCAATCGGGATCCGAAGAAATTCCCGATCTGTCCTACTTGTAAAGAGATTCATGCAGGGATGCGAAGAGAAGAACCCGTTGATAATTAATTTCTTCGAGTGATGATGGGAACTGCAACAGAAGAGAAGATCGATCTCGACATCAAAGCGGATCGACCTTGGGTATGTGTGGTCTGGGATGACCCGGTTAACTTGATGAGTTATGTAACGCACGTTTTCATGGTGCTCTTTGGATATTCGAAAGAGAAAGCAACCGAATTGATGCTCAAAGTCCATAACGAGGGACGCGCGACAGTTTCTTCCGGAACTCGCGAGGAGATGGAACGCGATGTGCAGCGACTTCATGAATATGGCCTCTGGGCGACTCTGCAACGAGATGACGAGTTCTGAGGATGTCTGCATTTCGTCGCGATGATGATGGTCGACTACGTGCAATCTTTACTTCACAAGAATCACATGTCCTCATCAATCTGACCGAACAATTATTGGAACTTCTCGGCGAAGGCGCGTCACAGATCAGCCAAGAAGCAGATCCCTTTCTCCATCTTGTTGGATTTGGCGCCAACGATGCGCCACCAGAAGATCCGGTACTTCGTCGGTTGTTACCCGATGCTTATGACGACATCGAAGCCGCAGCAGAATTTCGTCGTTACACCGAACACGGTCTCCGCGAGAAGAAACGAGCGCACGCGCTGACAATCTACGAAGCTCTGATTCCGCAAGACGAAGAGTGGAATGCCGACAATCCCATTGATCGCGGATCGATCGAGATCGATATCGCTCCGATTCAAGTGATGGATTGGCTCAGTGGGCTCAATGATCTCCGGCTAGCCCTTGCGGTCAGATTGGGAATCGAGAAGAACGAGAACCCATCACGATTGAAGTCAGATTCGCCTCAATCCAGAACACATACCTCGGGATCTGACGAGGGAGACGAATCTGCGGATGGCGCTAGCGGTACTGCAAAGAGATTCGAATTGATGAAAGAGAGCGATCCGATGAAGGCGGTTTATGCGGTCTATAACTGGCTTGGTTCGATTCAACAATCACTGATCGAAGCATTAAATCCCTGATCCAATATTGCGTTTGGGATCCAAGTTTGTGTCCGGATTCATTGAGTCTGGGATCCACGATTAAGTCTGATCAGGGATCGCGTCAGGCATGAACAAGTTTTACTAGCAGCGGTCATGAACTAGTCCAGCAAAAAGAAGAAGGGGCCCGGTTTCCCGAGCCCCTTCTTCCGATGAGATCTAGTTGAAACGATCTATCTGATCACTTCAGCGTTTTCACGCCGTTATTAGTGATCGTCCTTCATTCCCTCTGCAACCGACTTCATGCGAGCGATCTTGAGGATGGTTAGACCGAAGACGCACTTTGCGAGAACGTCTGCGAGGGTGTAACCAACCTGGCGCCACATGAACAGGCTTGGATCATGAATATCCTGGCCGAGAAGTGGGAGCAGATAAGAAATTGGATATACGCCCCATGTTGCAATCAGGAGGAGGCGGAGGCGACCAACAGTGGCAGCAACACCTTCTGGCTGACGATCGAGCGACTTGCTCAACTCAACGAAGAGGACATAAAGGATGTAAAGGAATGGGATCGTTGAAAGAACGCCCCATAGTGTCTTGGTTCCATTCTCAGCAGAAACTTCGCCGGGATAACCAAGTGCGATCATCAACGCTGATGCTGGCACCAAGCGCTGAATCAAAGAGGAGGAAGCAGCCTTAGCAAGGCCGAGTACTGCAACTACTTCAACGAGGAGTAGTGGAACAGTGAGGATCCAGTCAACGTAGCGATATGCCTCGTTGAATGCACCTTGTCCGACTCCTACTTTGACTGCATCGCCAGTTGATGACTCATGGAATGAGTTGAAGATGCGGAAGTAGTGGTAAGCCGCGATGAAAGTAACCATCGAGGACATGACAAGAGCTGTTCGGTACTTTGGAAGAACTCGCTGTTGTGCCACGAGCGTGTAAATCGTTGTGGCAAGCATCGAGACCAGACCAAAGGAGAGCATGTTGTAAACGGTTCCCCATTGACCTGATGTGAGAGTGATATTTACAGTGTTCAAAGTGCCTCCGTGGGCGAACTAGGTTGGCCCGCCACCTTCTGGTGATGAGCCTTTGCGAACAATTCCCCGCTCATCGCTCGTCTGCCAGCCGTGCAATGTCAGAGGAGGTCAGGGCGAGCTTGCTCGCAATTAGAGAGTAGGTTCCTACTTACTCGGAGGTAGTTCAACTAAAAAACTCGGTGTTTCCTCAGAAAAGTCCGTTTTAGGGCGATATTTATTAAAAAAAGTTACCGATTCAGGGGTCAGAAGGGCGACCTTCTAGACTTCCCACGTGTCGCCCACAGAGCCTGGTTCCCCCCAATCTGAGACTGGTGGCTCGGCAATCTCAGGCCGAGGCGATACCCGCCCCATCGGCATCTTCGACTCAGGGGTAGGCGGACTAACGGTCGCACGCGCCATCATCGATCAACTCCCCAACGAGTCGATCATCTATTACGGGGATACCGCACGCGGACCTTACGGTCCACGACCTTTAGCTGAGGTCCGCTCATTCGCACTGGAGATTATGGATCGGCTTGTGGCATCAGATGTCAAAGCGATCGTCATCGCCTGCAACACCGCTAGCGCAGCGATGCTCCGTGATGCTCGCGAGAGATACCACGTCCCTGTTATCGAAGTGATTCAGCCTGCGGTTCGTCGCGCCGTCTCAGCAACGCGAAATAAGAAAGTTGGCGTCATCGGCACCCAGACCACGATTGATTCCAAGGCCTATAACGATGCTTTTGCTGCAGCGCCCCAACTCCAACTGCGAACCATCGCTTGCCCTGATTTCGTCAGCTTCGTCGAACGAGGCGAGACATCCGGGGCTGCTGTCACAGCGAAGGCAAAGGATTATCTGACGCCGTTGAAGGAATCCGGTATCGACACTTTGGTCTTGGGGTGTACGCATTACCCACTGCTGACGGGAGTCATCTCCTATGTGATGGGAGAAGAAGTGACGCTGGTGTCGAGTGCAGAAGAGACCGCGAAGGATCTTTATCGCATCTTGGTTGAGAAAGAATTGCTTCGACTTGAGAACTCGAAACCGAAGTATCACTTCGTTGCCAGTGGTGATCCAGAGAGTTTTGCAATGTTGGCTCGACGCTTCCTTGGCCCAGAAGTAGTTTCGGTGAAGAGTTCACGAGGAGAAGGAGCGTTGCTATGAAGCGAAGCGATGGCAGGTCACCAGAGGATTTGCGAGAGATTTCCTTCCAACGACGCTGGCTTGATCACGCCGAAGGCTCGGTTCTGGTCTCCTTTGGTAAGACTCGAGTTCTCTGCGTCGCCTCCTTCACTCCTGGCGTTCCGCGCTGGCTTGTGGGAAGTGGAAAAGGTTGGGTGACATCGGAATATTCGATGTTGCCGCGTTCTACCCATACTCGTTCTGATCGCGAGAGCGTCAAAGGAAAACTCGGTGGTCGCACCCAAGAGATATCGCGACTTGTCGGTCGCTCTCTTCGATCGGTCGTCGATATGTCACTTCTTGGCGAGAACACACTTGTGATTGATTGCGATGTCCTTCAAGCAGATGGCGGGACGCGCACGGCTGCGATCACGGGTGCTTATGTCGCGCTCTCCGATGCGATTTCTTGGGCCATCGGCAAGGGCCACATTAAGCAATCACCGCTGCGCGGATCGGTGGCAGCAGTCAGCGTTGGCATTATCGATGGCGTTCCCATGGTAGATCTTTGCTACGAAGAAGATGTTCGCGCGGATACCGATATGAATATCGTCTGTGCTGGCGATGGCAAGTTCATCGAAGTTCAAGGTACGGCTGAGGGCCAACCATTTGATCGCGCACTTCTCGATCAACTTCTTGATCTGGGTTCAAAAAGTTGCTCGGCCTTGGCCGCACTTCAGAGCGCAGCACTTAGTTCCTAGTGCAGAATGCCTAGTGCGGAATTCCTCGTGAAGGGTTCATCTCAGTTACCCGCGACGTTGGTTCTGGCGACTCGCAACAAGGGAAAGATCGTGGAGATGCAACGGCTACTCGATGAGCATGCCAGTGCGATCCATGTCGTTTCTTCTTCCGAGTTCAACGTCGATGATGTGGAAGAAACAGGAGATACTTTCGAAGCGAATGCGATTCTCAAAGCGCTCACAATCTCCCGTGCGACAGGACTTCCGGCTCTAGCCGATGACAGCGGATTATGTATCGACGCCTTAAATGGCGCGCCAGGAATCTACTCGGCCCGATGGGCCGGAGAGCACGGTAATGACCAAGCCAATATTGATCGCGTTCTTCAGCAGCTTTCTGATGTCAAAGATGGAGATCGCGGAGCCAAATTTGTCTGCGTTATTGCAATGGCGCGACCGAATGGCGCGACCGAAGTCGTACGCGGTGAATTACGCGGGAAAATCCTCACAGCGCAAAAAGGAGTGCATGGCTTCGGCTACGACCCGATCTTTCAACCGCAGGGGTTTGACCAAACCTTGGCCGAGATGGCTCCGGAAAAGAAAGATGACATCAGCCACCGTGGTCAAGCACTTCGAGAAATAGCGCCAAGAATCGCTCCATTTATTGGCAGGTGAAGTCCGCATCTGCCCGAAGGTGCAGGTAGGGTTTGCCGCAGTAGGAGAGGCAAAGCGTCTCTGCTAGAAATTATGTGAGGAGTGGATTGTGGCCGCGAAGAAGAAGGCTCCTGCCAAGCGCCCAGCGAAGAAGTCAACAAAGAAAGTTGTAAAGAAAGTTGCCGCGAAGAAGCCGGCGAAGAAGAGCAGTTCGGCCACTGCGCGTAAATCCAGCGCGAAAAAGACAGTGAAGAAGTCCGCTACCAAGAAGTCTTCCCCCAAGAAATCTGCCAAGAGCGGTTCAAAGAAAGTCTCTGCCGCCAGAGTTGAAGCAGCAAAAATTCAGATTCCGCCAGTTCCTTCACGTGGTACGACTTCGGTGTCGAGCACTCCTGCTGCTGCAAAAGTTTCTGCTCCAAGTATGCCTACTGCTCCTGCGAAGAAGAGTTCACCAACCGTTCTGATTCTTGTCGTTGTTGGAATCGTCTTGCTTGCGATCTTCGCACTGTCGAATAACGCTTCAGATGATGCTGCGCCAACACCTACGGCTTCGGAATCAGTTGAACCGAGCGAGAGTCCTTCAGCAGATTCCAGTGCAGACCCCATGCTCACTTCTTATGAGGCGCCTACTGGCTTTGTTGCCATCAATAATTCCGCGATCAATGATGGAAATGGCGGCGTCACACTTCGTTGGAAAGCATCAACGGCGATGGAAGGGCTGACTGGATACTCAGTCTCCATCTCCTACAACGCGAAGGATTTCACTGAGGTGGCTTCACTTCCTGCTGACACTCTTTCCTACGACATTGCTCTAGCTGGCGATGAAGGCGGAACCCAATTCCTCCTCCAGAGCGTCTACTCCGATGGCACGAAAGTCGATGCCAAGAAGTTCTCGCTCAAAGGTAAGTACTCGAACTAGTTAGGGATTCCTTCCTAGTTTCGACTTACTCAAACTTTTTCCTTACTTCTGTAGCACCTCGAGGATCGCTGAGACGTAGGCGTTCACTCCGGGCGGATTGAGATGCACGCCATCCTCGGCGAAGAACTCTGGATGGTTCGTGGAGATTTGATTCCAATCAACCAGCGTTGTATTTGGATAACGACTGACAACTGAAGCGATGATGGTGTTGTTGGAATCTTTCCATGGTCGAGGTACGGCAGTGTTAACGACGACGATCTGTGGTTGATTCTTCACGATCTCCATCAAGGCGATGACATCGGATTCAGCAAGTTTGTTGTTATTTCCCATATTCAAGACGACTGGCGATTTTGCTACGTATTGTTGATCGGTCTTGGCCACTTGAATCAATTCGCCAATCTGACGCCCAACACGAGCATTGATCAATTCAATCTTTTGATATTGCGCCAACACATTTCGAATGCCAAGAATCACAGAATCTCCAGTGACCCAGAGCCCTGGAGTGGAAAGCGCTGTGACCACTCCATCTTGCTCAGCGGTTGCGCTTGCCTCTTTCTCTGCAGCAAGGCGCGCGGCCTGCTCTGAAGCAATTTTCTCAGCGCGATTGATTCCGGTTACGCCGGCAGCGGCCGAGAGCGCGAGAAGAGCGAAAACGACAACGACAGTCCCGATCTTTTGGCGGAGTCGGACAGCAGCGGTTCGATATTTCATTCCACGGAACCAGAGTTCGAAATAACCGCGGCGAACGGGCAGTTCGAGAT
>CAZGMF010000046.1:0-9749 GCA_964526795.1 uncultured Clavibacter sp. | reverse complement strand
GCGCCGTCATCGGCTCCTGGAAGATGTAGGCGACTTCCTTGCCTCGGAACTTGCGTAACAAGGCAGGTTTCGCGTTAAGCATCTCGGTATCTTTGATCATCACACTTCCCGAACGGCGAGCGTTGGAGGCAAGGAGATCCATCAGGCCCATGGCAGTGGTCGATTTTCCTGAACCAGATTCACCGACGATTGCTAGGACTTGGCCCGGATTGAGATTGAAATTCATATTGATGGCAGCTGGATACCAGGTGCCATCCACCCAAAAATCAACGCAAAAATCCTGGACTTTCAGAATAGGCTTAGACATCAGATTTCCTGCTCATTCATGGAAAGTGCACTTTGACCAATATTGAAAGTTTTCGACCCACATCGGCAGTCGTAATTTCTTACATTGGATATGCCTTGCTTGCCGGGGCTATTCTCCAATCTTTCGTAACCGCGAACATCTCGGACATTATCTTCACTTTGATTGCAACGGCCGTTTTTGGAACTTTTATTTACCTGGTCATTCATCGTCCGAAATTGGAGATTGGTGATGAAGGTGTTCTCATCACAAATCCCCTCTCCAAAATATTCTTGAATTGGGGCGATGTGATTGAGATTGAAACTAAATACTCCCTTACCTTCTACACAGCAGAGCGGAAGTACTCCTCCTGGGCAGCATTGGCTCCCGGTAGATATCACCATCGAACGGTTCATCCCAACGAAGTTAAAGGACTGATTCCCAGAGATACCACCTTGATTCGCGCTGGAGATTCCCCGCGCACCGATTCCGGCGCTGCCGCTTACATTGCGCGAGTGAGATGGGAGCAATTCAAGAAGCGCCATCATGATTGACCTCGATCGATTTTGACGGCAGTTTTCTTATCTTTCTTGCTCAGTCGACGTCTCTGACGCGGATCAAATGCATCACGTAGACCATCGCCTATGAAATTAATGGATAAGGCGATTGAGACGATAAATAAACCTGGATACCAGAAGAGCCAGGGACGTGTGGTGAAGGCATCTTGATACTGGCTAATCAGAAGTCCAAGTGAGACATCAGGTGGAACAACACCAAAGCCAAGGTAGGAGAGCGCAGTCTCAAGAAGGATCGCACCTGACAGGAGCAAGGTTACAGAAACGATTATGACACCGATTGCGTTCGGGAGAATATGCTTGAAGATTATTCTTCGAGTCGAAGCTCCTGCTACTCGAGCAGCATCCACGAATTCAAGTTCTCTTAATTTCAAGAATTCACCACGCACAAGTCGCGAGAGACCGGTCCAAGCGAAAAGTCCGAGATAGACCGCAAGAACGCCCGCGCCAAGGTTTCCAATTCGTGATCCAATGACGGATCCGATCACTACAGATGGAATTGTGATGATGAAATCCGTAAATCGCATTAAGACATTGTCGATTGTGCCTCGGAAATATCCCGCAACAGATCCAATGATTGTTCCGATTGTTGCAGCAAAAAGACCAATAACCACCATCACCATTACCGATCGTTGGGTTCCTTTCATGACAAGGGCGAAGTAGTCGCGACCGATGTCATCCTGCCCAAAAGGATGCTCGCCAAGTTGAATTCCATTTCCACCTAAGAACTTAGGAAGGATGCTGATCGTAGGACAGCCAATTGTGTCGCCTGGACAATCGCCGTAACGAAGCTCCGGAAGGTCTTCGGTCGAGTGTTTCCACCAACCGTTGTACTTGAACGGACCAATCTTGAGATCAAGCGATGAGAATACAAAGATTAAAATTGCAATAATGAATGTCAAGGAAATCACAGCAGCTCGATGTCGTAGAAATCGACGAAGAACTATCTGACCTTGGCTAAGCCCCTCGACTTCTTTATTTGCTATCGCATTTTCGCCGGATTCGATGGTCGACTCGACGATTTTCTTTTTCCGAAGGCTAGACATTATTTACCCGACCCCACTCGAATTCTTGGATCCAGTGCTGAGTAAAGCAAGTCTGCTACCAAGTTTGCCAAAACCGATAAGGAGGCTGTTAAGAAGAAAACACCCATCAAGAGATTGAGGTCTTGTCCACCAATCGCGCGATTGAACAGAGTTCCCATGCCATACCAACCAAAAACTCGTTCGGTGATGATCGCGCCGCCGATGATTCCGGCAAAATCAACGACCACAATAGTTGCTAACGGAATCATCGTATTTCTAAATGCATGTCTCATGATGACTGTTCGCTCTGTGAGCCCCTTCGCTCGAGCAGTACGGATGTAATCCTGATTGAGTACCTCGAGCAAGGTGCCACGAGAAAATCGGGTATATCCAGCGAAAGAGATAAGAGTTAGAGCAATGGTAGGCAAGAAGAGGTGAATCAAGATGTCTAGAGTTCTAATCCAATAGTCATCTTTCGGCAATAAGTCGCTGACCTGGCCAATTGTTGGAACTGGACGGAAATTCACAGCATCCTCGTTGAGATAAGGCTGCCAAGTCTTCATGTACTTATCGATAATGATGAGAGAGGCAGAAAGAGTGGCGGTCAGAATAGTCGTTCGAATGAGCGGCCCACGATCGATGCGACTGAAAAAGAAGGAAACAACTACTGCGACTGCAATCGTTATCGACAAAAACAAAATCATCTGCCAAAAACTAGAATTAGGAGTAAAGAGGCGTTGAATGGGGAAATAGGTAATCAACGTCAGCCCCGACATTGAGAGTGAGGCATACAAAGCAGTCCTATTTGATAATCCAACTGACAGATGTGTAATTCCAAAAGCTATTCCCACGGAGAGAATCAAGATGGTTATAGGGCCAAGTCTTGGATTTGTGTACCATTCAAGAGAATTCATAAAGAGTAACAAGCTTGCGGTGCCAAGTGCTGCCGATGCGAAAGTAATCCAGAAAGTCTTTCTGGCTCGCCCGAGCATGGAAGCCCAGAAAATCGCTGAAAGTAACGAAAATAAAATGACGAAATTTCGATGAACTGTTGAATGTGATAGAAAGTCATTGAACTTGATGGCAAGGAATTGCTTGAGAAGCACAGCAACCCAGAAGATAGGCAATGAGTAGAGCAAGAAGGCAACAAAGGTCATCGAATAATCGAAACGAGAATACTGACGAAGTGCGCTTGTAATGCCAAGAGCGATTCCAAGCACAATAGCAACGATCGTTGCTGTAGTGACAAGTCGAATGGTGATAGGTATAGCTGCAGCTATCTCATGACCGACGGAAAGATTGTCGCGTGTTAAACCAAAATCAGGCTTGCCAACGAAGATTCCAAGAACTCCTTTGAGCCAGATGAAGTAGCGAAGAGGAGGGGGAACATCCAGCTGAAGTAATCGAGTTAGAGCGACGATTTCACCCTCGACATTGGGATCAGTACTGAGACGCAAATCAGCGAGGGGATCCCCGGCAATTGCTGCCATGTTATAAAGGATGAAACTTGAACCAAAAAGGATGACGGCAAGAACGCCCAAGCGCCGAGCAATAAACGCTAGCACTGCGCTCCCCCTCTTCAGCCGATCGAGACTGCCCCAATATTAGTGTGGTGGCGCCCCTTTAGGGGCGCCACCAAGATAAGACTTCCTTCGAAGCTAATGCTTCGAATTCAGTTTTTTAGTAACTCCACTCCCAATAATTCCAAACCAAAGTTGGTGAGAGAGGAGCTGGCTTAACGTTCTTCAGATCGCTGTTATGCGCAGTCACCGCAGGGAATACGAAGACTGGAACAGAGAGACCAAGATCGGTGATGATGCGCTCAGCACTGATGTACTTCTGAGCGAGAACTTGTCGAGACATCGGTATCGACAGATCATCCATCAACTTGTCCATCTGCGGATTGTTAAGACCCATCAGTTGGTTTCCGCCGGTGCTCTTCCAAGTTGAAGCCGAGCCTGCTTGTGCAGTGGAGCCTGCGCCCCACGCAAAGAAGACGACGTCATACTCGGTTTTCTTTCGAATTGGCGACCAAGTTGCCTGGACATCACCAACGAGCTCGAATCCGATCTTCTTCATATTTGCTGAAGCAAGAGCGAACTCTGCAGCACGTCGTGGGTTGTTACCAGGAACAAGCACCTTGACCTTAATCGGATTGGTGAGAGCGTCTGGGACCCACTTCTTAACCAATGCGATTGCACGCTTGTTGAGGGTTGCCTGATCTCCAACATAGTAAGCAGAACCGTTGGCACGAATGACTGTGTCATAGATATCCGAACCGGGTTGAACGAAGACGCTTCGTAGAACTGTGAGGTTCGGGTTGATTGGCTGAATTAGCTTCTCAACAATCTCTTGACGTGGAATACCGAGCAAGAAAGCGCGACGTAGATCCGTGGCTTTCTGTCCATTTTTCTGAGCAAAGATGCCGTTGTACTCCGGTTCTCCTGGAGCAGCGGCGACGCGGATATCCCAGTGCTCATAGAAGGTATCTGTGCCACCAATGACGGAAACACCCTTGATCTTCTTGAGAGCAGCAACAGCATCTGCGGTTGCCTGGCCAGCGTAAATATCAAGCTCGCCGTTAGCGAGAGCCTGTGAAGCTGCGTTTCCATCGCTGATGTACTTCCAGACGATGGTGTTGACCGAACCGCTCAATGCCGGACCCGAGTTGTACTTCGGATTAACGACAGCGGTGCAGGACTGTTTCGCAATACAGCTCTTGACAATAAATCCGCCATTGCTGATGAGGAGTAATGGATTGGTCTTATCATCAACTACGTTGATGTTGTAATCCTCAGACCAGATCTTTCCAATTCCCTTGAAGACGGTTGTGTCCTTGGCTTCATAAGCAGTGAGGAAGCGAGCTTTAGCAGCTTCGTTCTCTGCGACTGTTCCAAGGGCCTTTTTGCCTTCATACATCAACATCAGTGAGTGCACTGGTGATGGACCAGGACCGTAGAGATCCCAGTCAGCCAAACGGCCTTTGTACTTGATGATGACAGACATCTTGTCATCGCTCAAAATTGGATCTCCTACGACCCAGGTGTTCCATACGCCGTTGTAGCACGAAGCATCGAAAGCTGACTTGGCAGTCTTACTTGCAGGATCACCAAGACCGGCCGCGATTGCCCACTTATTACTGCAGACAACGTGTGACATAAGTAGATCGACACCAGTGATTGAAGTTCCATCGGACCAGACACGGCCAGGGTTGACTGTGTACTGAACGCGGAAATCATCGACTTGGTTCTTGACAATCTTGTAAGAGCCAAAGACGGTGTTTTTGATCAAGTTCTTCTTGTCGTCGTAATAGTTAAAACCCGCGCCAGAAACATACGCAATCGCAGTATTGGCGGTGAGGTTATACGAAGTAACGCTGGTGTTAAGGCCAGTCATCGGGTTCGTATCATGAATGACGACAGTGCCACGGGTTGCGCCTTGTGCAGGAACGAAAGATCCAGCAACGAGGCCCGCTGCTGCAAGTGCAGCAACCGCAATCCGTACATTGCGCTTTGATTTCATTTATTTCTCCTATATAGATAAGAGGCGCCAGGTGGAAGGTCGACCATCCCGCCGAGCAGCCTTTTACGAGGGTGCGTAAGTCTGCCTGAGGGCCGCTGGCTCGGGCAATTGGAGTAAGCCTCAAAAGGGCCTTCTTTGATTACTTTTCCGTTATCTAAGGCCCTTTATCCCAGAATGCTGGCTCAGCTTCAGATTTCTTTCAGATGCTTCAAATAAGGGCCTCTAGCCAGAGGTCGAGGAAGCTCTCGTCGCTTCGATCTTCGCTGTAGTCAATTTTGGCCTCGCATAGAAAATGATGCCAATACTCAGAATCGCTGCGACGAAATAAGGAGCGCGCAATGCGCTTTCACGACCGATCACTCGAGAAAGTATCGCGACGATAGAGCCGCCGATGAAACTTCCCAACGGAATACTCCCCCAGCCGAAGAATCGATACACGCTATTCACGCGTCCAAGAAGTTCAGCCGGAATAACACTTTGGCGAAGTGAAACTGTCACGACATTCCACACGACGGAGAAGAAAACCCAAAATGCGGTGAGGGCCCATACAACTTGCCAACTCGATGTCAATCCAATAATCACATTTGCAATCGGACCGACGATCAACGTCAAAGAAAGCGATCGCCCACTTCCAATCTTCTCGATCAATTTCGGTCCCAGTACTCCCCCGATGGTTCCGCCGATGGCTCCTGCGGTTCCCAGGATTGCAAAGACGAAAACCGAAGTCTTGAGTATCTCTTGCGCGAAAAGAATGAATGTCGCAGTTGCAATTACATTTACAAGATTCAGCAATCCCAAGGTGATTGCCATTGGACGGAAAAGTTCGTGGTGCCAAAGCCATTGGAAACCTTCTTTGATCTCCTCGCGAATCGAACGACTTTCTGTTTTTTTCTGTTGAGGTTTGAGAGAGACTGCAAGAGTTGATATCAAGGCCGCAGCGAGAAAGAAACTCGCCGCATCAAAGAAGAATGGCAAGAAGACCGCGATCCCGATAATCAAACTTCCGATCGGCGGACCAACCAGAGAATTCATCAAGTACTCGGTCGACCAGAGTCGACCATTGGCTTTCTGCAGGCCCTCTTCAGCCACGACATTCGGTAACAGTGTTTGGGCTGCGTTATCGCGAAGAACTTCAGCAAATCCAAAGAGGAGTGCCGAACTTGCGATGACTATGTATAAAGAGAGATTTGTGGAGACTTGGGAATCACTGGAAATAGTTGCCAAGTTCGGAAGGCTCTCACGCTCCAACCAGACCGCTAGACCCACCGCCAGGGTTAAGGCGCCACGGAAGGAATCCATGGTCACGATGATTTTCTTTCGATCCAGCCGATCGGTGAGCGCTCCTGCCGGAAGGGTAAAAAGAAGCCACGGCAATCGACTCAGGACGGCAATCAAAGCGATCAATATCGGGGAGCGTGTGACCGCTGATGCCAGCCACGGGTAGGCGATTGCAGATATTCCATCGCCGAGATTGCTGATCGTGTGCGCAGACCACAAACGCCAATACTGCTTGCCGAGCTTCACAAGTTCACCCTAGACCTAGCGGAAAGAAATCAAAACAAAGATGGTTCAATTGAGCGCTATGTCATTCTCCTTCTCTCTGAGCAAAGAAATCCCCGGTAAACGTGGTCGAAGTGGTGTCATCTCCACGCCACACGGAGAGATCAAGACGCCTGCATTCGTCCCCGTCGGAACGAAAGCAACTGTGAAATCCGCTCTTCCCGATTCTGTCGATGAATCAGGAGCCCAAGCAGTTCTGTCGAATGCTTATCACTTGTATTTGCAACCAGGTGCTGATGTTCTCGATGAGGCAGGCGGACTCGGCAAATTCATGAATTGGAATAAGCCGACCTTCACCGATAGTGGCGGATTCCAAGTGATGTCACTGGGTGTTGGCTTCAAGAAAGTCATCGATATGGGCGGCGATTCACTCAACTCTGATGATGTCATCGCGGAAAAACGCGAGCGATTGGCGCACGTCGATGATGATGGAGTCACATTCAAATCTCATCTCGATGGTTCCATGCATCGATTCACTCCAGAAGTGTCCATGCAAGTCCAGCACAAACTTGGCGCCGACATCATGTTCGCCTTTGATGAACTAACAACTCTGCATCACTCGAAGAATTACCAAGATTCTTCCCTTGAGCGCACTCGTCTTTGGGCGATCCGCTGCTTAGCCGAGCACCAACGTTTGACGCAGGAACGATCTCATCGTCCTTATCAGGCTCTTTTTGGCGTTCTTCAAGGGGCCCAATATGAGGATCTCCGGCGCAAAGCCGCGCGCGACCTAGGCGCGATGCGTGAATCTGGAATCGAATTCGACGGTTTCGGTATGGGTGGAGCCCTTGATAAATCAAGGCTTGGAACGATCGTTTCGTGGATGACCGAAGAACTTCCCATTCACAAGCCACGACATCTCCTCGGGATCGGCGAGCCGGTCGATCTCTTTGAAGGTGTTGAGAACGGTGCTGACACATTTGATTGCGTTGCTCCCACCCGTGAGGCACGAACTAGCGCGGTCTACACACCGCAAGGTCGCTTCAATGTCTCCAATGGCGCCTACCGAAGAGATTTCTCACCTATCGATAGCGAATGCGCCTGCTACACCTGCACGAATTACTCACGCGCATATGTCAATCATCTCTTCCGCGCAAAAGAGATTCTTGGACCCACGTTGGCCACAATTCATAATGTTCACTTCATGGTCAATCTCGTCGATCGTATGCGAGAGGCAATCGAAGAAGGAAACTTCGCAGAATACAAAGCAGAGTTCCTCGCACGCTACAAAAACTCAGACTAAACAATTCCGCTTCATCGCAATACCCTTACCACTATGACGCGCACCCATCGAGCTCCGGTCTATGCCCGCAATGGTGTCGTCGCTGCTAGCCAACCTCTTGCAGTCTCCGCCGGCATTGAAATTCTCCAACGCGGTGGATCGGCAATCGACGCTGCGATTGCTACAAGCGCCGTTCTTGCTGTTGTAGAACCGGGCGCGTCGCATCTGGGCGGCGATGCTTTTGTCATTACATATAACAGTGCGGAGAAATCAACGCTTGCATTCAATGGCAGCGGCGAGGCACCTCATACCGCAACTCCGGAGGCTTATCTCAGTGGCATTCCACTTCATGGCTTCAAATCGGCAACAGTTCCGGGCCTTGTCTCCACTTGGTTTGCCGCACACGAAAAATTCGGAGTGCTTGCTATGGATGAAATCCTTGCAGCAGCAATCGACTACGCCGAAAACGGTTTCCCAGCCAACACAGGCTTTATTCGCCGAATGTCCCATCACCTGAAGACTTTTCCCACCACTGAACTTTTCCGTGATCTGGAGATACCTGGCAATCTTCAAATCGGCCAACTCATCGCACAGAAACAACTTGCAGAATCACTGCTCACCATCGCAGAAGAAGGCCGCTCGGCATTTTATGAAGGTTGGATTGCAGAAGAACTGGTCAAGGGATCGCACGGCTGGTTCTCCGCTGATGATCTCGCTGCACATCGCACCAGAGTGATTCCGCCGCTCTCGCTTCCCTATCGCGACGTCATCGTTCATGGACAACCTCCGCCCAGTCAGGGAATGATCTTGATGGAAGAGCTGCGCATTGCAGATGGATACGACTTGGCCGGCATGAATGAGGTCGATCGAATTCATCTCATGGTGGAGGCAAAGAAGTTGGCTTTCGAAGATCGATATCGCATTCTCGGCGATCCAGAACATGTCGATATCAATCTTGACGAGCTCTTCAGCGATGGACATATCGCTACTCGGCGATCCGAGATCGATCTACTGAAGGCGAATACTGCTCGTAAGCGATATCCCAGCGAAGGAAGCGATACGACTTACTTCCTTGTTGCCGATCGCGATGGCAACGCGGTTTCGTGGATCCAAAGCGTCTTCCACGGATTTGGCGCATCCTGGGTCATTCCCAATACCGGAATCATCATGAATAACAGATTGACAGGATTCTCACTTCATCCGCATTCGCCAAACCTGATCGCCCCAGGAAAGAGGCCTGCTCACACTTTGAATGCCTGGTTGGCCACGCGAAAGGATGGATCACTTGCACTTGTGGGTGGAACCCCGGGAGCGAACATCCAAGTCCAAACCAATTTCCAATTAATCGTCAATGCCATCGACCTTGGAATGAACCCCCAAGAAAATGCCGAAGCGCCGCGCTGGCAACATCTGACGAAGAGTTCGTCCAGTGAGGTCGAGAATTTCGATGGCGTCCTTCAAATCGAGAATCGAATTGATTCTTCAGTTACAACAGGCTTGAAAGAGAAAGGTCACGACGTCGAAGAACTTGGCGCATTTGGTCATGGTTCCTCGGTCCAACT
>CAZGMF010000045.1:8410-9863 GCA_964526795.1 uncultured Clavibacter sp. | reverse complement strand
AACTTATGGCGACCCAATGCAAAAGCGATCATCGTTCCCAGGATGGTGGCAAGAACAGTGGCGATGATGCCGATCTTCAGCGAATTCACGACAGCTGGGCAGACTTGAGGCGCGCCACAGGGATTCTTCCAATTTTCCAGTGTGAAACCTTTCCAAACCAAGTTGCTCTTTCCGGCATCATTGAACGAGAAAGCGAAGGTGTAGGCCACCGGAATGAATAGATAGATGAAGGCAAGCCCGGCATAGATGCGAATGAGATTGCGTGAGAACCAACGACTCGCGCGATGTGAGAGAGATGGAGTGGGGATGAGATCTGTTGCGCTACTCATACCAACTCCTCCGTTCCCGCCTTGCGAATATAGAGCGTGACCAGAATCAGAATCGTTGCCATCAATGTGAAGGAGAGCGCTGCCGCAGTGGGGTAATCGACGACGGCGAAGAATCGAGACTCGATGACATTTCCGATCATCTTGGTATTGGGATTTCCCAGAATTGCTGCGTTGACATAGTCACCGGCAGCAGGAATGAACGTCAAGAGTGTGCCTGCAACGACTCCGGGCATTGAAAGTGGGACTGTGACCCTGCGGAAAGTAGTAAAACCATTGGCATAGAGATCGCCTGCCGCTTCCAAAGTTCGCGGATCGATTCTTTCCAAACTGGCGTAAAGCGGCAGCGTCATAAAAGGCAGGAAGTTATATGTAAGTCCAGAGACAACAGCAAAAGGGGTCGCAGTCAGTCGAATGGAATCTGTCACGAACGGAAGTGATTTCAGCAGGGCAACGATCGGACCATCGTCACCAAGAATCTGTGTCCAAGCAATGGTGCGAAGTAGAAAGGAAGTAAAAAAAGGTGCGACGACCATGACTAGCAAGATGTTACGAAAACGTCCGGACTTGAAGGCGATCATGTACGCCAATGGATATGCGATAGCCAAGGCAAGAAGTGTTGCGATCCCCGCGTAGACAAATGATCGGAGGTATTGGGCTTGACTTGCTTGGAAGGCATCAATGTAGTTCTGGAAGCGGAATTGCTGAACATATTGCCCCAGCTGAGCGCCTTGCGGGCGCACCATTGTTGACGTACTCGCAAGAGAAAAGATCGGAATGATGAAAAAGGTAATGAGCCAGAGCATGCCTGGCAGCAAGAGAAGATAAGGAGTCATACTCCTGGAACGGATCCCACTTCGCGGACCGCTCTGATGTGGCGCAGCCGTATGCAGGAATGCCATGGTGATTAGAAAATCCGCCTAGTCATCATCGCCGAGGTCAGCGCCAGCGTTGATGTCTTGGGCACCATCGAGTGCGAATGTGTGCTCGGAATCCCACTCCACTGAGACTTTATCGCCCACGCGTAGATCATGGAGCCCCTCATCATTTTGTTCGAAGACAACCAGATCCTGCTCCCACGGAGCGCGGACCAGATATTGAGTGGAGGTTCCAATAAATGAGCGATC
>CAZGMF010000045.1:0-8310 GCA_964526795.1 uncultured Clavibacter sp. | reverse complement strand
GGAGATTCATAGAGATCAGTAGCAGAACCCATCTGTTCGATCTTGCCTTGATTCATCACCGCAATTGTGTCGGCCATCGTCATCGCTTCTTCTTGGTCGTGCGTGACGTGAATGAAGGTGATTCCCACTTCCATCTGGATTCTCTTGAGTTCAATCTGCATCTGTCGACGAAGTTTGAGATCGAGTGCGCCAAGCGGTTCATCAAGAAGAAGTACTTCGGGGCGATTCACAATCGCGCGAGCGACCGCGATTCGTTGCTGTTGTCCGCCTGAGAGTTGGGTTGGCTTTCGTTGGGCAAGATGGCCCAACTCCACCAAATTCAAAGCCTTCTCGACTTCATCTTTCACATCGTTGATGCCACGACGTCGCAAGCCGAAAGCGACATTCTCGAAAATTGTTAGGTGTGGGAAGAGTGCATAATTCTGGAAGACAGTATTGACGTTTCTTCGGTAAGGCTTCTCCGTCGTGATATCTGTTTCGCCAATGTGAATCGTTCCCTGGGATGGCTCTTCCAGCCCTGCAATCATCCGAAGAGTCGTGGTCTTGCCACATCCGGAAGGCCCGAGAAGTGCGAAGAACGAACCATCTGGCACAGTAAGTGAAAGATCATCGACGGCGCGGAAATCTCCATAGAACTTGGAGAGACGATTGAGTACTAAGTCGCCTGCTGCTTGCGAGACCTTCGTTCCGGCCATCAGCGCTCTATCACCTACTTCTAACTGCCGTTTGCTTCGTCAAATGCCGCCTGGAATTTCGTGGTTTCATCTGCCGAAAGCGATCGGAAGACTTTCACCTTCGCAAGTGTCGCTGCATCAGGGAAGATGAATGGACTCTTGGCCAATTCAGGATCGATCTTCTCTAACTCTGGTTGGGCGGCTTCGACCGGGCAGATGTAATTCACGTAAGCCGCAACTTCGGCAGCGACTGCGGGTTCGTAGTAATAATTGATCAGAGCCTCGGCGTTCTTCTTGTGGGTCGAGGTAGATGGAATCAACATATTGTCAGACCAGAGCATTCCGCCTGATTCTGGGATGGCAAAGTCGAACTTGCCATTGTTCTCTGATTTCAAGATAAACATATCTCCAGACCAACCAATAACTGCCACAGCATCGCCGTTGACCAGGCTCTCGGAGTAGGAGTTGCCTTTCACTTGGCGGATAAATCCATCGGCGATCTTTCCTTTGAGGAAATCAATCGCATTCATAAATTGGTCTTCTGTGAAATTCGATGACGGGTCGACGCCTTGGTACTGCATGATGATGCCGATAGTGTCGCGGAACTCCGAGAGCACCACGATGCGACCCTTGTTTGCCGGTGCAAAGAGGTCTTCGATGGAGCGGACACCTTTCGGAAGTTTCTGAGTATTCCAACCGAAACCAGCGAAGCCAGATTGCCAAGTAAGCGAATATTTTCGCCCCTGGTCAAAGCCAACGTTGGCCAGAATCGATCGGATGTTGGATTTATTCGGGACATTTGCCTCATCGAATGCTTGGGCATATCCCTGCTCGATCCAGCGGGAAGCCATCCAGTCGGTCAAGGTGACAACGTCATAGCCAATATCTGCTCCGATGGAGAGTTGTCCTTGGACTTTGCCGTAGAAGGAGTTGTTGTCATCGATATCTTCGGTATAGGTGGCAGTCAAACCACTCTTCTTCTGGAACGCTTCTAATGACGGATACTTCTTGGTCTTCGAATCGAAATCAAGATAGAGCGGCCAATTCGCCCAACGAACAATCTTCTCTGTATCGCTGACATCAACGATGGCTTTGCTCGAAGTTGAAGAACCAGTTCCACATGCCGCAAGTGCGCTTGCTCCCACGACCGCTCCAGCGCCAACAAATAACGAACGACGTGAGAGTTGGGCACGAATCAACGCGCGAGTCTCTGGTGACAAGGACATGGATTCACGTTGCATTTGGATTCCTTCTCGCGAGTAGGGGCTCTGTTGTCAGGGATGGAAATCTATCAAGCGTTGAGGTTGGTCATGACGTGTTTGATCCGGGTGTATTCCTCGAATCCATAACCAGAGAGGTCTTTGCCATAGCCCGAATGCTTGAAGCCACCATGTGGCATCTCGGCGACCATCGGAATGTGGGTATTGATCCAGACGCATCCGAAATCAAATGCCTTCGCCATTCTCATGGCGCGACCATGGTCTTTGGTCCATACACTCGATGCCAATCCATATTTCACACCGTTGGCATGTCGAACTGCCTCTGCTTCATCAGTAAATTTCTGGATTGTGATAACTGGCGCAAAAATCTCGTTTTGAATCATCTCATCACTTTGCTTTAAGTCAGCTACGACTGTGGGATTCCAGAAATAGCCGGGACGATCAATCTTGGTGCCGCCAGCGGTTACCCGTGCGTGTGCAGGAACACGATCAAGGAATCCTTGAACCCGAGCTAGCTGGTTGGCGTTATTGACCGGCCCAACCAAGACATCTTCATCTGGCATTCCGACCTTAATGACGTTCTTGGCTTGTTCTGTTAATAGCGCTACGACATCGTCATAGGCACTTGCTTCAACGATGACCCGTGTGGCAGCGGTGCAATCTTGGCCAGCATTGAAATAACCAGCGACGGCAATCCATTCGCACGCGGCTTGAAGATTGGCATCATCAAATATCACAACCGGTGCCTTGCCACCCAATTCCAGATGAACTTTCTTCAGATCCTTCGATGCTTCCTTCGCTACTTCCATTCCAGCGCGGACAGATCCGGTGATGGAGACAAACTGTGGCGTCTCGTGATCGACAAGAAGTCTGCCCGTCTCTCGATTGCCGGTGATGACATTCATGACGCCTTCTGGCAGAAACTCTTGCATCAACTCCGCCATCCACAACGTGGAGACAGGAGTGGTGTCAGAAGGTTTTAGGACAACGGTATTTCCGGCAGCGATGGCAGGAGCCCACTTCCAAACCGCCATCATCATCGGGTAATTCCATGGAGTGACTTGTGCGCATACACCGATCGGTTCACGGCGAATAAATGATGTGTGTCCTTTGAAATATTCGGCCGCGGATCGACCTTCGAGATGACGTGCTGCGCCGGCAAAGAATCGGATTTGATCCAGCATCGGTCCGATTTCTTCAGCGCGTGTGACTGCGATCGGCTTACCTGTGTTCTGGCATTCAATTCCAATTAATTCTTCGGCGCGCGCTTCAATCGCATCGGCGATCTTGTTGATTGCTTTCTGCCGTTCACCCGGTGTCGAATCACGCCATGTTTCGAAAGCTGTTGAAGCCGCTTTCATCGCTGCATCGACATCCGCGGAGTTAGAGACTGAAGCCTTCGCAAATACTTTACCTGTCGCGGGATTGATCAGGTCTTGAGTCTCACCCGATGAAGATGGAACTGACTTTCCGTTGATGAAGTTCTGCAGCGTTTTCACGGGATTCCCCTCTATTGCTTGTAGCTCTTGGGTGAAGCTATTGCGTGAAGCGCGAGTTTAGTAAGCGCTAGAGCGTGCTATCAAGAGCGAGAATTCTCAGCGGCCGCAAGTTGGCCGCAAGCCCCGTCGATCTCTCGTCCTCTGGTATCTCGAACCGTTACTGGAACCCCATAATTTTCCAAGGTCTTGACGAAGGCGTTCTCATCTTCCTTTCTCGAGGCAGTCCACTTCGATCCTGGAGTTGGATTGAGCGGAATGAGATTGACGTGGGCATTTCGATTCTTCAACAGACGTCCGAGAAGATCGGCGCGCCAGACTTGATCGTTGATATCGCGAATCAATGCGTATTCGATGGAATATCGCCGTCCCGTCATCTCAGCGTATTTATCTGCTGCAGCTAGGACTTCTTTTATTTTCCATCGGGAATTGATCGGAACCAAAGTGTCGCGTAATTCATCATCTGGGGTGTGCAGCGAGACTGCTAGCGTGATTTGAAGATTCTCGTCGACTAATTTCTCAATCCCAGTGACAAGACCCACGGTCGAGAGCGTGATGGATCTGGCACCAATTCCTAGTCCGTCGGGTTGTGGTGAGATGATGTTGCGAATCGAGCGCATCACGGCTTTGTAGTTTGCAAGCGGTTCGCCCATTCCCATAAAAACGACATTAGAAAGTCGCGTTGGACCACCAGGAAGTTCTCCTTGGGCACATGCTCGCGCGGCTGCAACAACTTGGGCAGTGATCTCGCCAGCAGAGAGATTTCTTGTTAGCCCCGCCTGTCCTGTTGCACAGAACGGACAGTTCATTCCACATCCTGCCTGCGAAGAGATGCATACAGTGGCCCGATCGGGATAACGCATCAAAACAGATTCGACCAGTACTCCATCGTGAAGACGCCAAAGATCCTTTCGAGTCCATCCATCGTCGCAAGAGATAGAACGAACCTTTGTAATGAGTTCGGGAAGAATCTTCTCTTTCACAAGTTCTCGGGCGCTTGCGGGAAAATCGCTCCAGGTTTCAGGGGCATCGTTGTAATGAGTGAAGAAATGGGTAGCAATCTGGTTGGCGCGATAGCCCGGAAGTCCAAGTGATTCAATTCTTGTTTTGCGTTCGCTGAGTTCCCAGTCGGCGAAATGCTCGGGGGTTTTCCTCTTTTGAATCGGTTCGTCGAAGATGAGTTTGATCTCGGTCATGAAAGTCGCTTCAAGACTTCGACCACAAGCCACATTGCTGGCGCAGTAATCAAAGCCGAATCCAATCGATCCAACATCCCGCCATGACCAGGAAGCAAGGTGCCCATGTCCTTGATCGATAGATCGCGCTTGATGGCACTTTCCACCAAATCACCTACTGTCGCCGCCAGAACAGCGAGTATTCCAGCCAGCGCGCCGACATAGGGATGATGGTCCAAGAAATAGTAGAACGCGAGCGCTCCCCCGATCGCGGCGAAGACCATTCCTCCGACAAATCCTTCCCAAGATTTCTTCGGGGAGATCTTCGGTGCCATGGGATGTTTTCCAATCAGAACCCCTGTGACATAGGCAAATGTGTCGTTACATCCGACCAGAATCACTAAGGTGGCAATGTAAGAGAATCCTTGATCGCTTCTTGCTAACAAGAAGATGAATCCAGCGACAAATCCTGGATAGAGCAAAGTAAACGTCGCAGCGGTGGCATTCTTCACGAATCCTTCGACGCCGTTGAGAAGTTGAAGAAAGAGCAAGACGATCATGGCAACGACGACTGATGTCGCAAGACCGGGCAACCCACCAACCCAGGCGCTGGCAAGAACGACGGAAGTGGCCGCACCCAAATGTAAGAGACGAACTTCTATCCCCCGAGCGTGGAATGCAGAGACCAATTCGCGCAGCGCAAGAAGGACAGCGGTACCAACGAAGAGCGCAAAGAGGGGCGGGACATAAGCGATGGTCAAGAAAATGACCACAAGTAAGGCCAGACTCACAAGAATTGAAGGAATGAGTTTGCGACCGGCTTTCTTATTGATCGCCTCGTTTATGGAGTGAAGGTCGCTCATGGCTGGCCGATGTGGAGTCTGGTGAGATCAGACTTCGAGAAGCTCGCTCTCCTTATGCTTGAGAAGTTCATCGATCTTGGCAACATGATCGGAGGTGGATTTCTCTAGTTCTTTTTCACCGCGGGTCAGATCATCTTTGCCGATAACGCCATCCTTCTCGAGTTTCTCCATAGCTTCTTTGGAATGTCTCCGGATAGCTCGGATGGAAACTCGTGACTCTTCAGCTTTGGCCTTGGCGACTTTGATAAATTCTTTTCTTCGCTCTTCGGTCAGTTGTGGGAAATTCACACGAATAACATTTCCATCTCCGCCAGGATTGACACCCAAATCTGATTCGCGGATTGCTTTTTCGATGGATGCCGTGGCGCCCTTGTCGAATGGAGTAATCAAAGCCATACGGGCTTCTGGAACCTGGACCGTTGCAAGTTGTGAGAGCGGAGTGAGCGTTCCGTAGTACTCAACCATGATCTTTGCGAACATTGATGGGTGCGCACGACCAGTGCGGATGGATGCGAAGTCTTCCTTCGCAACATCGACCGCCTTATTCATCTTGGAATTGTTATCAGCAAGAATTGATTGGATGGTCACTGCGCTGCTCCTTAATTGACGAGGGTGCCTATCTTCTCACCACGTACTGCGCGAGCGATATTCCCCTTCTCCATGAGATTGAAAACGATGATGGGAAGTTGATTCTCTCGGCAGAGACTGAATGCAGCAGCATCTGCGACCGCCAAGGATTTGGCGAGTACATCGTCATAGGAGATGTAATCGAATTTTGTGGCGTTGGAATCTTTGCGGGGATCGGCAGAATAGACGCCATCAACGCCACTCTTGGCGAGAAGAAGTGCATCAACGCCTATCTCCAATGCGCGTTGAGCGGCGACAGTGTCAGTGGTGAAGAACGGCATTCCCGCACCAGCACCGAAGATCACAACGCGACCTTTCTCAAGATGGCGAATGGAACGACGAGGAATGTAGGGCTCAGCGACCTGTCCCATCGTGATGGCAGTCTGAACTCGAGTCTCAATCCCCTCTTTCTCCAAGAAATCCTGGAGTGCAAGACAGTTCATGACAGTTCCAAGCATTCCCATGTAATCCGCACGCGCGCGATCCATGCCACGTTGCTGTAGTTCGGCGCCGCGGAAGTAATTTCCGCCGCCAACGACGATTGCTACTTGGACGCCACTGCGGACGACATCTGAAATTTGAACCGCGACATCATGGACGACATCAGGATCAACACCGATTCCTTTGGCGCCACCGAAGACTTCTCCGGAGAGTTTGAGAAGGACTCTTTGATAGCTCTTCCTTTGGTTTGCCATCGAAGTTTCCTTTCTCGTCAACCTTCGCTAAAGGTTACTGCCCTACTCGGAAGCGGTGGAAGGCAGACACGGTGGTGCCAGCCTCATTGAGGACTTGCTGCACGCTCTTCTTCTGGTCTTTTGCGAAACCTTGCTCGAGTAGCGCTACTTCCTTGACGAATCCAGTGACACGACCTTCAGCAATCTTTGCGATGGCGGCATCAGGTTTTCCTTCATTGCGCGCAGTCTCTTCTGCAAGTCGCTTCTCGTTCTCCAATACATCGCCAGGAATTGCATCTCGATTGAGATATTTCGGAGCGAATGCAGCGATGTGCTGGGCGACATCTTTGCCAACCTCAGCATTCTCTTTTGACAGAGCGAGAACAACACCAACTTGTGGAGGTAGATCTGGGCTGGTGCGGTGGAGATAAAGAGCATTCGCAGAACCATCGATGACGGCGATTCGACGAAGTTCGATCTTCTCACCCAACGTCGCGTTCGCTTCATCGATAGCTGCTTGGACACTCTTTCCACTAGCGAGATTTGATGCGATGAATGCCGGAAGATCACTCTGCTTTGATGCGAAGAGATGATTCACTAACTCATCTGCAACGGCTTGAAAGCGATCGCCTTTGGCAACGAAATCAGTCTCGCAGTTGAGTTCGAGCATCACGGCCGTGGTTCCAGCCGCTTTCGCAGCGACAAGACCGTTCGAGGTCGCACGACCTTCGCGTTTGGTGACGCCCTTTAGTCCCTTGACTCGGATGATCTCGATTGCTTTATCGAAGTCGCCACCTGATTCGTCCAGCGCTTTTTTGCAATCGAGCATGCCTGCCGCAGTTACTTCGCGGAGGCGCTTTACATCATCTGCGGTGTACGCCACTTACGAACCTGCGCTTTCTGTCGGGGCTGCATCAGCCGGAGCACCGAGTAATTCCTTCTCCCAATCTGCAAGAGGCTCGCCTGCTGCCACACTCGCTTCGCCGGCCTTCGCTGCTTCGGTCGCTTCTTTTGCAACGTTAGCGGCACGGTTCTGCAGGCCTGCAGCGACTGCATCTGCAATCACTCGAGTGAGCAATGTGACAGAGCGAATCGCATCATCATTGCCTGGAATCTTGAAATCAACTTCATCTGGATCGCAGTTCGTATCAAGAATCGCGATGACAGGAATACCTAGTTTGTGGGCCTCTGCCACAGCGAGGTGTTCTTTCTTTGTGTCGACAACCCAGACGGCTGCCGGAAGTTTTGTCATGTTGCGAATGCCATCAAGATTCTTATGGAGCTTCTCGCGCTCGCGACGGAGAAGGAGTAATTCCTTCTTAGTTAGAACTTGATCATTTGCGGCCTCGAGGGCTTCAAGTTCCTTCAGACGTTGGATTCGCTTGTAGACGGTTGGGAAGTTAGTGAGCATTCCACCGAGCCAACGTTCGGTGACGTATGGCATCCCAACTCGTGTTGCTTGGGATTTGATCGGATCTTGTGCTTGTTTCTTTGTTCCTACAAAAAGGACATTGCCACCTTTGGCGACCGTGTCTTTGACGAAGTCATATGCCTTATCGATAAGTGCAAGTGATTGCTGGA
>CAZGMF010000044.1:0-10130 GCA_964526795.1 uncultured Clavibacter sp. | reverse complement strand
AGAAAGAGGTAGATCTCGCCCCGAAGCTTTGACAGCATCAGGAAACCTTATAGGAGCGGCTAGAAAGCCCCTTCGGAGACCTTCATAATCTCGCCATCTTCTCGTTCCACTATTGCGCGAGTTGCGGCTACCAGTGGCAGGAAGTTGTGAACGAAATAGCGCGCTGCAGCAATCTTTCCTTCGAAGAAATCCTTCTCTTTACCAGTAGCACTTCCAATTCTTGTCGCAGCGATATCTGCCTGGCGTAACAACAACCAGGAGATGATGACATCCCCCACGGCCATCAGAAGACGCGAAGTATTCAATCCGCACTTATAGATCTCATCTGGTTTTTCTTGACTTGCCATGGCGTGCGTGACGAGTTGGGCGATAATGCCCTGCATATCTTCTAGCGCTTTTCCAAGAGCAGCTTTTTCGGTCGCATTAGATCCGCCAGATGCAACAAACGCACCCATTTCTTTAGCAAGTTTGGTTAATGCTCTGCCGTTATCTTTGATGATTTTCCGGAAGAAAAAATCTAAACCTTGTATTGCAGTCGTTCCTTCGTAAAGCGTGTCGATTTTCGCATCTCGAACATATTGTTCAAGTGGCCAATCTTGGGTAAATCCCGATCCACCAAATGTCTGGAGCGATTCGGTTCCGAGCAGCGTCCATGCCTTCTCAGATCCGTAGCCCTTCACAATGGGAAGGAGAAGATCATTGAGATGGTGGAGTGCATCAGCTTCTTCACTCTTACCTTCAGCTTGTGCGATAGCAACCGCATCTTGAATTGAAGCGGTGTAAAGCACGAGCGCACGCATCCCTTCGGCATATGCCTTCTGAGTCATCAACGAGCGGCGAACATCAGGATGTTTAATGATGGTGACTCGAGGGCTGGCTTTGTTGGCCATATCTTTCATATCCCCGCCTTGAACCCGAGTTTTTGCGTAAGCCAAGGCCTGTTGGTACCCAGCAGAAAGCGTTGAAATTGCCTTAGTTCCGACCATCATTCGTGCGAACTCGATGATCTTGAACATCTGAGCAATCCCATCGTGAACTTCACCGAGGAGGTATCCGACGGCAGGTTCTTTCTCGCCGAGATTCATCTCGCAGGTAGATGAGACATTGAGCCCCATCTTGTGTTCTACGTTGGTGACATAAACGCCATTACGTTTTCCTAAGGCACCAGTTTCAAGATCAAACATGAACTTTGGAATCAAGAAGAGTGAGAGACCTTTTGTTCCAGGCCCATGGCCTTCCGGACGGGCAAGGACGAAGTGAACAATGTTGTCATAAAGATCAGCATCGCCGGATGTGATGAATCTCTTCGTACCAGTGATATGCCAGGTTCCATCAGCTTGCTTGACCGCTTTACTTCGTCCGGCTCCGACATCTGATCCGGCATCGGGTTCGGTAAGCATCATGGTGGCGCCCCACTCTTTCTTCACCATGAATTCCGCGATCTTCTTCTGATAATCAGTACCTAATACATACGCGACTTGAGCGAATGCAAAACCAGATGCATAGATATGTACAGCAGGATTTGAACCAAGCACCATTTCAGCGATTGCCCATCGAACAGAATGAGGGATGAGCGTTCCGCCAAGATCGGTGGGCGAATCGATTAATCCCCAGCCACCATCGACGTAGGCGCGATAGGACTTCTTGAAACTTTCGGGAACTTTGACATCACCTGTGGCTTTATTGAAATCTGTTCCTTTGCGGTCACCGTCGATAAATGACGCAGCAAGATCGTTCTCACAAAGTCGCTTCACTTCAGTGAGCATGCCCATAACCGTTTCTTTGTCGAGATCGGCGTAAAGAGATTTCCCAAGGATGGATTCGCGATCAAGAAGATCAAAGAGACAGAACTCGATATCGCGCAGATTCGCGTTGTAATGACCCATAAGCCAAGAATGCTACTGGCCAGTAACTTACGCAACCGGGCTTACAACGCGTGTGTTTGGCTGCCATCGTCAGCCGTGGAGAGCGGGCGACGGGAATCGAACCCGCGCTGTCAGCTTGGGAAGCTGACGTGATGCCATTTCACTACGCCCGCATTATCGAGGTCCACCCAGAACCAAGATTGCGGGCAATATTAGGTGGCATCCTCGCGGAAAGGTAGGGTCTCGAGCCGTGCTGCTCAGTGATCGCGATATAGCCAAGGAAATCTCGGCCGGTCGCGTCGTTGTCGAACCTTTTGACGCGGCGATGATTCAACCCTCGAGCGTTGATGTTCGACTTGATCGATTCTTCCGGGTCTTTGAAAACCATCGTTATGAAGTCATTGATCCATCAATTGAGCAGCCAGATTTGACCCGCGAAGTAGCAGTCTCCCCAGATGATTTCTTCATCCTTCATCCGGGTGAGTTTGTTCTTGCATCAACTTATGAAGTGATCACACTTCCCGATGACATTGCAGGGCGCCTGGAAGGAAAATCATCGCTCGGTCGACTCGGACTTCTTACTCACTCAACCGCCGGTTTTATCGATCCAGGATTTAGCGGCCACATCACATTGGAACTTTCGAATGTCGCAAACCTTCCGGTGAAGTTATATCCGGGCATGAAAATTGGACAGTTGTGTCTCATCAAACTCTCATCTTCCGCAGAGCATCCTTACGGTTCTGCAATCTACGGTTCGCGATATCAAGGTCAGCGCGGTCCTACGCCAAGTAAGTCCTGGCTGAATTTCCATAAGACCAAGATCCAGTAAGACAGTAGATTAGGGATATGGACTTCACTCTTATCGCACTTGTCATCGTCATCTTTCTTGTTGTCTTCGCAGTTCTCCAATACAACAAGCTGATTCGGCTCAACGTTCAAGTTGATGAGGCCTTTGCCCAGATCGAAGTACAACTCAAGCGCCGATCTGACTTGATTCCGAACTTAGTTGAGACTGTCAAAGGCTATGCCTCACATGAAAAGGATGCGCTAGAAAAGGTTGTCCAAGCCCGTGCGGCAGCGACTACTGCATCGACTCTTCCTGCTGTCGCTGCCGCCGATGGAGCTCTCACAAACGCTTTACGTGGCTTGCTTGCTGTGGCTGAGGCTTATCCAGATTTGAAAGCATCAACTAACTTTCTTCAACTCCAAGAAGAACTTGCGACAACGGAGAACAAAGTCTCCTTCTCGCGACAGTTCTACAACGACAGCGTTCGTACTCTTAATACAGCAGTGAAAACAGTCCCATCTAGTTTCTTCTCCGGGCTTGCCAAGGTAAGTGAGCGTGAGTTCTACGAAGTCGATGATCCTGCTGCGCGTAATGCTCCAACAGTGAAGTTCTAGCAAATCTAACCTTCACTCAATAGAGCAATGGCCTCATTTAGAGCGGCACAAAGCGCGAACAAGCGCAAGACATTCTTTCTACTTTTCTTTATGGGAGTTTTGGTCTGGCTCATCGCATATGTAGCAGTCTCTGCCTTCGGTGGAACAGGCGCAGGAGTTATCCCAATCGCGGTTCTGATTTCTCTGATCACCATCTGGGGTTCGTATTACGGCTCTGACAAATTGGTTCTCACGATGACAAGGGCTCGAGTGATCCAAGAATCGGATAACCCCAAACTCTTCAATCTCATACAAGAAGTCTGTCTCGCATCGGGATTGCCAATGCCGAAAGTTGCGATTGTGGAGGATTCAGCACCGAATGCTTTCGCTACCGGTAGAGATCCAGAGCATGCGCTCATCGCATTCACAACCGGAATCTTGGATGTGATGGATCGCGATGAGTTGCAAGGAGTTGTCGCACACGAGATGTCTCATGTTGCCAATAGAGACACTCTTGTCTCTGCCGTTGCAGCAACGACGGCAGGAATAGTGGCTTTAGTCTCGGATATCTTGATGAGAATGCTCTGGTTCGGTGGTGGACGTAGTCGTGAACACCGAGACAATCAGATGCCGATATTTCTCGCGATAATTCCATTGATTCTTGCTCCGATTGCTGCGACGTTGCTCAAAGCTGCTGTCTCGAGAAGGCGCGAGTCGCTGGCAGATGCCACAGCGGTTTCCTTCACACGAAATCCGGCTGGGCTACGTTCGGCCCTTGAAGTTCTCGCGCGCGATAACACGGTAGTTCAAGCGCGATCAAGTGCAGTGGCGCATCTTTATATTGAATCACCACTAGATGCTTCTGCAGCATCTCGATTATTTGCTACACATCCCCCGATTCAAGAGAGAATTGCGGCGCTTCGTGCGATGGAAAGTGGCGGAAACTAGTTCTCTTTCACCGGGAAGAAGAGCGTGAATGTCGCACCTTTACCCAACTCCGATGTCACCGTGACTTTTCCTCCATGGGCTTTCATCACAGCATCGACGATGGAAAGTCCTAGTCCACTTCCCTCACCACCATTGCGCACCCTCGAAGGATCAGCTCGATAGAAACGCTCAAAGATGCGAGTCTGGTCTTCAACCGAAAGCCCGGGGCCTTGATCACTCACCTGAATTGTGATTCCAGAGTCATCTTGCTTTGCAGTGATCGAAATCGGCGTCCCAACAGGGGTATGTGTTCTTGCGTTAGCAAGAAGATTGGATATGACTTGGTGGAGCCGGTGTGAATCACCAAGAACAAAGAGTTCATTATCAGGCATCGAAAGGGAGATTGGATGGTCGGGGCCTGCAGCCTTTGCTGAGGCAACACTTTCGTGGAGCAAAGTCTTGAGATCGACAGGTTCTGCTTCCATCTCGCGCGCTTGATCCAAGCGAGCCAAGAGCAGGAGGTCCTCAACTAGAGTCGACATTCGTATTGATTCACGCTCGATTCTGCGGATCAATTCTGAGGTCTTTTCCTCTCCTTGAATTGCACCTTGGCGATGTAATTCAGCAAAACCCCGGATAGCAGTTAAAGGTGTGCGCAATTCATGGGAAGCATCAGCAACAAATCTGCGCAGCCGTGTTTCACTAGCAACGCGAGCAGCAAAGGACTCTTCAATTCTGCCTAACATCTGGTTGAGCGCAGAGGTCAATCGTCCAACTTCGGTATCACTTCGCGCTTCTGGCAGACGCGCTGTGAAATCTCCGCGAGCGAATGCCTCTGCAGTCTCTTCTACAGAGGTGAGAGGTTTAAGTGAGATTCCAATGATTCGCCGTGCACCAACGGCAAGGATGATCAAGACGATGAAACCGACAGCAAGAAAAAGGAAGCGGAGTTGATTGATGGACTTCTCTACACCAGCCAAAGAAACCGAAGTGATGACACTTCCAGTACCGGACGGGAGCGTTCGAGCAAGGACGCGATAACCAGGACCCGTCCCTTTCCCATCAAGTGTGTAAGGACGATTCTCTAACTTTGAAACATCACTTGGTTTAGTTCCAGAGACCAGAGCTTGAATCTGTTGCGGACTTTGCGAGCCACCCAGAGTTCCCATGACAGTTCCATTGGCATCAAGGAGTGTGACACTGATATCAGATGGAACTTCGCGAAGTGGTTCAAAAGGTTTGAATAATGGACTGTTGTCATTTTTTTGATTGGTTTCGTCATGGCGCTCGGTGTAGATACCGGCACGATCAAGGCGAAGCAAAGATCCACCGGCGACATTGTCGAGTTGGGCATCGACTTGGGCAATGAGAAAGGTTCGAAAAGCAGTCTGGGCCGCTATATCTGAGGCAACAATTCCAAGTGCGCCGAGAACGACGACGCCGAGCACCAACCGATTCCGCAAACTCCACTGGCCAGGGGCCGGGGAAAATTTGCGGAAAGGTCGGTTCACAATTCCTTTAGCGTAGAAGAATTAGTTCTTCGCTGGTAATCGAAGGCGATATCCAACACCGCGGACGGTATGAATAAGCGGTGGTTCGTAGATATCGATCTTCTTGCGTAGATAGGAGATGTAAGTTTCGACGATTCCAGCATCGCCACGGAAATCGTATTGCCAGACATGATCAAGGATCTGCGACTTTGATACCACGCGATCGGCATTGATCATCAGATATCGAAGCAGGATGAACTCTGTCGGCGATAGATCGATGAGATTGCCACCACGACGAACTTCATGTGTTGCTTCATCAAGTTCGAGATCGGCAAAACGAATCTTCTCTTCATCTAGCTTTGTTTCAATCACACCGGTTCGACGGAGAAGTGCGCGTAGACGAGCAACCAACTCCTCGAGGCTAAATGGCTTGGTGACGTAATCATCGCCACCGAGTGTGAGACCTTTGATTTTGTCTTCTGTTGTGTCTTTCGCGGTCAAGAAAAGGACTCCAACATCTTGTCCATCGGAGCGAAGTTGTCGGCAGACTTCGAAACCATCAAGGTCTGGCAACATCACATCGAGGATCAATGCATGCGGCTTGAACTCCTCTGCGACACGAAGCGCTTCTGCGCCTGTCGCTGCCGTGCGAACATCGAATCCAACAAATCGAAGACTTGTGGTGATGAGTTCGCTAATACTTTTCTCATCATCGACGACAAGGACTCGCTGGGTCTTGGTATCTGCTCCGCTAGAAGCTGCGCTCACGGGGTCTTTCTCCAATACTGCTGTGGGTTTCATTTCAATCACCTCGGACGCGATGCTCTATGTCCTACTTTAGAACTTCCTGAGAATGGACTGGGCGAGGGGGTGGAATATGCACACAAGTGGATAACAATGTGGAGAATTACAGAGGTGTAATTATCTAGTGAGCGGAAAAGTAGTTGAACTGGACTTTTAGCGCCAGCGTGTGGCCAGCGAAAAACCGACCCCGATAAAGGCAAAGCCGATGACCATGTTCCAAGCTCCGATATTGGGGATTGGGTAGAGGGTCTGGGAGATGTAGAAGACCACGATCCAAACCAGGCCGATCAAGAAGGAGGAGACCATCGCTGGGGCGAGCCAACTCGGGCTTTCGACCTCAAGCGGATTCTCATCCTCGAGCAGGAGCTGGGGACGGTTATCTTTCTTCTTCTTACGGATGCGCGATTTCGGCATAGCGGCAGATTACACGAGGGGCGGTGAGATGGGAACACGGATCTTGGTGGTCGATAACTACGACTCCTTTGTCTTCAATCTTGTTCACTACCTTGAGCAACTTGGCGCAGAGTGCACAGTGGTGCGTAACGATGAAATCTCCCCCGATGCCAGCGATAGTTTTGACGGCGTCTTGATTTCGCCCGGCCCTGGAACGCCGGAGGAAGCAGGAATCTCAGTTGCAACGATCCAGCGGTGCGCGCAGACAAAGAAGCCTTTGCTTGGAGTTTGTCTTGGTCATCAAGCGATCGGTGTTGCTTTTGGCGCCACCGTCAAACGTGCACCGGAGTTGTTACATGGAAAGACCTCTCAAGTCACTCATTTGAATGAAGGAGTTCTTCGCGAGATTGCTTCGCCATTCACGGCTACTCGATATCACTCTCTAGCGATTGAAGAATCTACCTTGCCGGCAGAGATCGAAGTGACCGGCAGAAGTGAGAGCGGTGTGGTGATGTCGATTCGACACAAATTTTTGCCGATTGAAGGTGTCCAATTCCATCCCGAATCAGTACTGACTGAACATGGCTATCAAATTTTGGGGAATTGGTTGGTGCAATGTGGTGACAGAACAGCGCGTGAACGATCAGAAGGAATGTCGCCGCTTCTTCGTAACTGACAAGAAAAATTAGTTACTAGCAGGTTTGGTATTGATCGTAATCGTGACTGATGAGCCAATAATCTTCACATCACCTGGAGCTGGCGCCTGGGCAAGTACTGTCCCAATCGGCTGATTGGTATCAAATGCTTCAACAGTACGAACTAAGAATCCGGCTTGGGTGAGAAGCGTCTTCGCTTCAATCTCACTCTTGCCAACAAGATTGGGGACTTGAACATTGCCACTTGCGATCTCGAGTGCAACACCGCTGCCCGCTTCAATCGTTGAGCCTTGATCAGGGCTGATCTTCAACACAATGCCTGGTTCTTGCTCGGAATCAACGGGCGTGATCTTGCTGATGAGAAGTCCCGCTGCAGCGAGGAGAGAACGGACTTCTTCCAAAGGCTTTCCTACCAAGCCAGTTGGGACGATGGCATCACCGGGGCCATCTGAGATCGTGAGAGTGATAGCAGATCCAGAACTGACTTTCGATGTTGCAAGAGGAACTTGACTTGCAATGCGATCTTTCGGAATTCGTGGATCGTGTGCCCGCTGGATAGTTATTGTGAAACCGGAAAGTTGTGCACGAGCATCAGTCTCAGTTAGACCCACGACATTTGGAATAACGATCTGACTGGAATTCGATCCAGGATTCACGACGAGATAGCCGACCGAACCAGCGAGTGTGACCAGAAGAGTAGCGATTGCTAGAACCCGCCTTCGCCCAGAGATGCGCGTTCTGCTTCGAGGAATCTGAGTTGTGATCTTCTCCCCCCGAGAGAGTCGCTTGAGATCTTTTAACATCGCATTTGCGTTTTGATATCGATCTTTCGGATCCTTCGCCAAGGCAACAGCGAAGAACTCATTGATAGCCGGGTCGAGAGACGGAAGAAGAGTTGTGATTGCTGGTACCGGCGATGAGACATGTTGGTAGGCAATTGCTACAGGGGTCTCTCCGGTAAATGGAGTTCGACCTGCGAGCATTTCATAGAGTAGACATCCAACGGAATAAAGATCGCTTCGCTCATCGGTCTCAGTTCCCGATGCTTGCTCTGGTGATAAGTACTGGGCAGTGCCCACGATGTTCCAAGTGCTGGTCAATGTCGCGCCAGCATCCGAGAGTGCGCGAGCGATTCCAAAATCCATCACCTTCACATCGCCCGAATCGGTAATCATGATGTTCCCGGGCTTGATATCTCGATGCACGATTCCACTCTTATGTGAATAAGAAAGTGCTTCCAGAATTCCAGAGACGATCTCGATTGAGCGCTCAAAGGAGAGCCCAGAACTGCGCGAAATAAGGGTTCGCAGCGTCTCACCTTCCACGAATTCCATGACGATATAAGGCATCAATCCCGCGCCAGTTTGTTCCTGACCAGAGTCATATACCGCAACGATTCCAGGGTGATTAAGTGCGGCGACAGCGAGTGATTCCTTATTAAATCGAGCGACAAATGCGGGATCACGGGCGAGATCACTGCGCAAAATCTTTATCGCAACTTCTCGGTGAAGTCTTTGATCCTCTGCGAGATAGACATCGGCCATTCCACCGGTACCTATCAAGCGTCCCAGTTGGTATCGCTGACCAAGGATTCGGTTCATGATCGAGCTGCCCCGATAGTAGTTGGGCTCAATAACAACGGCGCCTCACCAACTCTTGCCGCAATAATCGTGACGTTATCTGGAGCGCCATTCTTGTAAGTGAGATCAATCAGCGAATCGATGCCTTGCTGCAGATCTGTAGCGAATGCCGAAGCAATCTTCGACTCATCAACCACGCTGGTCAGCCCATCGCTACATACGATATAGATATCGTCTAGTTCAAGAGGGAATGCGATCAGAGCCGGCTCAATATTGTGATTGCCCATGAGCGCCTGAGTGAGCAGCGAACGTTGTGGATGTTCCGCTACTTCATCAGGGTTGAGTCGTCCTTGGTCAATCAACTCTTGAACGACGGTGTGATCATGGCTGATCTGAGTGATCTTCTTCCCTCGTACTCGATAAGCTCGCGAATCTCCGACATGTAACAAGATGGCATAACCATTGATAGCGGCCACAGAGGTAAGCGTCGTTCCCATTCCATGAAGTTCTGGCTTAGCGGCGCCTAACTCGGCGATAGCTGAATCCATAGTCGAAATAGATGAACGCAAAAGATCCTCTTTGGAATCGGTATCGATGTCGGTATTTGAAAGAAGTGGCAGAAGATTCTTGAGCTGGTGAATAACCAGTGACGAAGCGATCTCACCGCCGACATAGCCGCCCATTCCATCGGCGACTGCGATCAGATCTTGCGCCGCTAAACCTGAATCTTCATTTCCTTCGCGATGTAATCCAACTTCTGATCGCCATGCAATCGCAGAGAAGTGAAGATTACGATTCATAATCAGTAAGCCTAACGGTGTAGCCTCGCCTTGCTAAAGCGCGAGTGGCGAAATGGCAGACGCGCTGGCTTCAGGTGCCAGTACTCGCAAGGGTGTAGGGGTTCAAGTCCCCTCTCGCGCACAATTAATCACGAGTAAGAATTTCTCTTCTGTATCCTTACGCGGTGACGACGTTTGCATATCTCGGACCGCGTGGAACATTCACTGAATCTGCGCTGCGAACAATCGCAACATC
>CAZGMF010000043.1:5332-10150 GCA_964526795.1 uncultured Clavibacter sp. | reverse complement strand
GGACTCTCTTTCAGTGATGCCAAGCGCAGAGCGGCGATCCGTTCCCAATCCTCTTCGCTGAGGGGAACAACGGAATATTCACTATTCACAGCAAAATTCTAGGGCCTTCAATTTAGTTGAATATTCAACTATCTGCTAACGTGGCGACATGAGCACGCCATCACAACTTCTACCCGCAAATACCTCCATGGGGGCGGTAACACTCTGGGTGGCAGACCTCGATGTCATGATCCGCTACTACCAAGATGGCGTTGGTTTGGAATTGCTTCATCAATCCGATTCTCAAGCGATTCTTGGTAGTTCAAACATTCCCATCGTCATTCTGGAGGCGAAGACTGGAATGAAATACGCCTCGCCTCACGAAGCAGGGCTCTTTCATACCGCCATCCTCTTCCCAACTCAATCGGCATTAGCAAAGGCGGTTCACTCGGTCGCAACGAAATATCCGGGAACATTCACGGGAAGTGCCGATCATTTGGTGAGCCAGGCTTTCTACTTCAATGATCCCGAGAACAATGGCGTGGAGTTGTATTGGGATAGAGATCGAACCCAATGGAGTTGGGTTCATGGCTCGATCGAAATGGATACGCTCTATCTGGATCCCAACGAATTCTTGCGCGAACATCTCAGTCACGATTCCGTGAACTCTGACAAGATCGTGGGGCATGTGCATCTCTCGGTGGGATCTATCGATGCTGCCGATGAGTTCTATATCAAAATGCTCGGATTCGAAAAGACGTTGAATTGGGGTGGACAAGCACTGTTTGTCTCTGCTGGCGGATATCACCATCACATGGCGATGAACACCTGGCGCAGCAAAGGTGCCGGTCGACGACAGCTCGCGCTCGGCCTCGGGAAAGTCGAGATCAAACTTCCCGATCGTGAACACGTCGAAGAAACGAAGGAAAGATTAGATTTCTATCGACTCGGCTCGCGCCTTGATGGCGAGAAACTCTTGGTGGAAGATCCGTGGGGCAATACCATTTCTCTTTCTAGCTAGGAGCAAGAACCCATGACAAGCGCGCTATTTCAGCCCTTAACTTTGCGCGGTGTCACTTTCGCCAATCGAATTTGGGTCAGTCCGATGTGCCAATACTCTGCTGACAATGGCGTTGCCTCGAGTTGGCACGATGTTCATATCGGTTCTTTTTCTACCGGTGGCGCTGGATTGATCATGATGGAGGCATCGGGTGTCACCCCAGAAGGCCGTATCTCCACGAAATGTCTCGGTCTCTGGAATGACAACCAAACCGATCGCCTTCGACCGATTGTGGACTTCGCTCATTCTTTCGGCGCCAAGATCGGGATCCAGCTGGCACATGCGGGGCGAAAAGGTTCCTGTCTTCCGCCATGGAGCGAGCATCCGATGGCAAGTAAGGAAGAAGGTGGTTGGGAATCTGTTGCTCCCAGCCCCATCTCCTTTGGCGGCAAATATCCGGTACCGCGAGAGTTAACAATCTCTGAAATCAAAGAGTTAGTGAGAAGTTTTGCAGATGCTGCTCAGCGAGTGGCTTCAGTTGGATTTGATTTGGTGGAAATTCATGCCGCTCACGGATATCTCATCCACCAATTCCTCTCTCCGCTTTCTAATCAGCGCAGCGATGACTATGGCGGAAGTTTTGAGAATCGAATCCGATTCATCATCGAGATTGTTAAGGCGGTCCGTGAAGTGATTCCAGATTCCATGCCACTTTTCGTCCGCATTTCCGCTACCGACTGGCTGGAAGGCGGGTGGACTATTGACGATTCCATCGAGCTTTCCAAGACTCTTAAAAATTGTGGCGTCGACCTGATTGATGTTTCCTCCGGAGGTACAAGTTCGGGCGCTCCCGTTCCCGTCGGGCCGGGATACCAAGTTCCCCTTGCGCATCAGATCAGAGTCGAATCTCAGATACCTACTTCTGCCGTCGGCATGATTACCGATCCCCAACAAGCAGAGGCGATCATCGCTGACGGAAGAGCCGATGCGGTGATGTTAGGTCGAGAGATGTTGCGCAATCCACGCTGGGCATTCCACGCGGCTCATGTTCTTGGCGCCGAAGTGAAGTGGCCGAATCAACTCTTGCGAGCGAAAAGCTAGCCAACTTTCTCAGAAACAAGTTCGCGCACGAGTGGAACTACCTTCGTCGCATAAAGTTCGATTGATTTCATCAACTTCGAGTGTGGCATAGGTCCGTTGGCATATTTGAAATCAAAACGGTTGGCGCCGACTGAAGTCATCGCATATGCGATCTTCCGCGCGACCGTCTCCGGACTACCGACATAGAGCGAACCATGGCGAACTTCATTCAAATAGTGTTCTTTGGTGGTTGGTCCCCAACCACGTTCGCGCCCTATTCGACCGAACATCGTGTAGTAGTGAGGCCATTGTTCTTCGATCGCTTGTTCGTCACTGTCGCTGATATGTCCCGGAGAATGAATCGAGATCGGAAGTTGGTCTTGTTTGAATTCTGAGAGGGCATTGCGATAAAGCTCTGAGAATGGAGCAAAACGTGCTGGATCGCCGCCAATAATTGCAAGTGCCAACGATGCTCCGATTCGCGCCGCGCGCACGACAGATTCGGGTGTTCCACCAACTCCCACGCGAAGCGGAATGCGACCACGCTCAGTCTTGGGATAAATTTCTTGGTTTCGCAGCGGTGCTCGAGTAGTGCCTGTCCATGTGACCGGTCTTTCACGCAAGATCTCTGCCAGTAATTGGAGTTTCTCTTCAAAGAGCACTCCGTAATCTGAAAGTTCATAACCAAAAAGTGGGAAAGATTCGATGAAGGATCCTCTGCCAGCAGTGATTTCTGCACGCCCATTGGAGAGCGCATCGATTGTTGCAAATCTCTGATACACACGAACTGGATCATCGCTAGATAGCACCGTTACTCCAGAACCCAGTCCAATTCGATTGGTTCGAGTTGCCAGACCTGCTAACACGGTATCAGGAGCGGAGACAGCGAAATCATCACGATGATGTTCGCCGATATTGAAGTGATCAAGGCCAAGTAAGTCTGCCAAGACACCTTGTTCCACCACATTGCGAATCGTGTGCGCGGCAGAGATTGGATTGCCGGAATCATCAATCTGGGTATCGCCAAAGGTATCGAGCCCGAACTCTAGAATCTCGCTCACGTGATCACCTTATAGCCAGAACTAATTTGATACATCTCGTCTCTTGAAGAGCCATCCGACAACGGCCGATGCAGCGATGAGATAAATCGTGACACGAAGGAGCGCTTGAGAATACGAAAGTGCATCGGTCATACCGATAGGGGTTCCACCCGAGGATACGATCGAGAGGAGTTGACCAGGCATCCACTTTGATGATGGTTTCCACGCGATTGAGATAATCGATTCGACCACCAGGAGCCAGGCAACCCCGATTGAAATCGAACTAATGGGTGACCGCAAAAGCAGTCCAAGGATCATTCCAACTGTGCCATAGCCAATCGTGGAGATGAGTACATTGATGAAGGTCTGCACGAGTGCGGTTCGCGCATCCGAAGTTGTCCAAGCATCAGTCGAGACTTTCGCTCGCCCAGAGAGCGCAAAAGCCAGACCGATCGCTGTCAGTGCACTGACCAGAACCGTTGCAACACCGAAGAGCAACATTGATATGTATTTTCCAATCAGAAGTTGAATTCTCCGTGGCTGGCGAACAAGGAGATTTCTCAGCGTTCCATAGGTGTACTCCTGTGCGGTTTGAGCAGCGAAGACGCAGAGCGCAACCAGCCCCAGCAATCCTGCCGAATTACTAAATCCGATGGATACGCCAGAAGGAAGTTGGAGAATCTCCCTTGTGATTCGCTCACCACGTTCGGCATTTCCGCTCTGGGAATCAATCAACAAGAAGAGCAACGAGGTGACCAGCCCAGTGACACCAATAACCGCCCCAAGACTGCCTAAGAAGAGAGTCGGTCTTCGAAGTTTGCGCCATTCAGCGCGAATGACACGAATCATGAGCGGCCCTCAGAATCTTTGTTTTCGGTCATCTCAAAGAAAGTCTCTTCAAGAGTTGGTCGAACGGGCGTTATCTGCTTGAGAAGAATGCCGTTCTCGTGCGCCAAACTGTTGAGCTCAGCACCCCATTCCTCTTCGGCATCGATATGTAACTCAAATCCTTCGCGGCGCGTTGGATGTCCTGCACGAACTGCTATCTCATAAAGGCGATCGAGATCGCCAGGATTCTTCGGTATTGCCGTGATTGTCGGCTTCGAGCGATGGAGTAGGTCTGTAGTCTTTCCAAAGAAGATCACTTTGCCATCTTTGAGCATAACCAAGAATTCAGAGATCATCTCAATTTCTGAAAGTAAGTGAGAAGAAACAAAGATTGTCACACCACTCTTGGCCAATTTCTCAAGTAAGTCACGAATCTCCTGAATGCCAGAAGGATCAAGACCATTGGTAGGTTCATCAAGAATCAACAATTTCGGTTCCGGAAGAAGCGCAGCAGCAATCCCTAACCTCTGCTTCATTCCAAGTGAATAAGTCTTGTACTTGGAATCTCCGCGATCACCTAATCCCACCGTTTCTAACAACGGTTGAATCCGTGAGTGCGGATATCCACCAAGAGTGGCAAGAACTCGGAGATTCTCTTCGCCAGTGAGTGCGGGATAGAACGCCGGGCCTTCGATAAGTGCACCAACAGAATGGAGATAGCGTTCGGGATGACTGATGGTTTGACCAAGAATTGTGCCTGTGCCATCACTGGGTTGTATCAATCCGAGCAGCATTCGAATTGTCGTCGTCTTTCCCGAACCATTTGGCCCAACAAAGCCACAGATCGTGCCGAAAGGAACTTCGAAGGTCGCATGATCAAGCGCGCGAAGT
>CAZGMF010000043.1:0-5232 GCA_964526795.1 uncultured Clavibacter sp. | reverse complement strand
CTCTATGCATCCGGGCGAATGGGAATCACCATTGACGGCAGAAGAAGTTGCCAAAGCCGGAGTAAGTGCGACCTGGCCATCCATTGTTGGCGACGACATCTGGTGGGTAGAAACAAGACCGGCAGAGCAAGGACGTCGTGTCGTCGTCAGCAAGAAACGTGGCGATCTCATTGGCGATCCGTGGAGCGCATCGACCTCGGTTCACGAGTACGGTGGCCGAAGTTATCTAGGCGTGGCTTCAGATTCTGGTTACATCCTCTATTTCACGAACAAATCCGATCAACGACTCTACCGAGCCAGCGAGGGAAGTTCGCCGGTTGCGCTCACTCCTGAATCGAATCGTGAATATCGATACGCAGAACTGACTCGCGTTGGTGAGGAAATTTGGTGCGTACGCGAACATACGCGCGCACATTCAACGACGCGTGAAATCGTCGCGATCACTGATGGCGGAAATATTCGAACGTTGGTTAGTGGGCATCAGTTTTATTCTCATATTCGAACCTCGCCAGATGGCAGCCATCTCTCCTGGATCTCATGGGAACACCCACTCATGCCTTGGGATGGGACTCAGCTCTTCATCGCAGATATTAAGAGTGGAGAAATTCTCAACAAGCGCGCTATCGCAGGTTCTGATACCAATCCGGTCCTCTCGCCTGAATGGTTCGATAACCAGACGCTGATCTATATTGATGAGAGCACAGGCTGGTGGAATCCATGGCAGATAGATCTTCAGGGCAGAAAAACTCAGATCATCAGCGAGAGCTCCGAGTGGGGATTTCCTGCCTGGCAATTGGGATATGTCGGTATCGGCCTTCTCAACGATGGTCGATTCGTTGCTCTTCACGGCCCGGTTGATAAGCGAAAAGTCGCGCTAGTTGATCCCAAGAAGAAGATCTTTTCAGATTTCGAGACTGATTTCACCGCGTTCACTCCATCTTTCCATACTGATGGGAAACGGATAGTTATCTTCGCAGCCAGCGCCACCCACTTCTCAACTCTGATCGAACTTGATCCAAGTACGTTGACACTAAAAGAGGTAATTCGACCAAATCCGCTTCCAATCCCGACAACTTTTGCACCAGAGATCAAGGAAATCTCCATTCCTGGGCAGGGCAGGGATGTGAAAGTTATTCTGCACTCCCCTCGACATCCCGAACACCAAGTAAGTGGTCCGACACCGCTTCTCGTTCAACTTCACGGTGGTCCGACTGCTCATAGTTCTGCAGTTGCAAAACTTGATTATCTCTACTGGACAACGCGTGGATTTACCATCGCCGATATCAACTACGGGGGTTCTACCGGTTATGGCTCGCGTTATCGACATCTTCTCGATGGCGAATGGGGTGTCGTCGATTATCAAGACGTCATTACTACCGTTCAATTTCTCATTAAGAAAGGTATTGCTGATTCCAGCCGAGTCTTCATTGAAGGTGGGAGCGCCGGAGGTTTCACAGTCCTCAATTCATTGGTTCACAGCACCATCTTCGCGGCCGGAGCGGACTATTTTGGAGTTGCAGAGTTGTCGATGCTCGCCACAGACACTCACGATTTTGAGTCACGATATTTGGATTCCATGATTGGTCCTTATCCGCAGCGGAAGGATCTCTATGACGAAAGATCACCTTTAACCCATGCCGAGAAACTCAATACGCCTCTTATCATCTTCCAAGGAATGGATGACAAAGTAGTTCCGCCTTCACAGTCCGAGGCCTTTCGTGATGTCTGCGTACGCAAAGGGATAAAACACAAATACTTTGCCTTCCAAGGAGAGGGACATGGATTCGTTAAAGCAGAATCAATTATCACAAGCCTGAAGGAAAGTCTGATTTTCTTCGGTGAAGCGGGCGGCTTCGCTCCAAAGCCCTAGGGCCGAACTGGCGACTTCTACTTACAGTTGCAGAGCTGTTCTGGCTTTATTCCTGCCAGTGCTTGTTCGATATGTTCGCCACAACCGGACCAGGTCCACTTTCCGCATTTTCTGCAGAGAACAGGGCTACACATCACGAGTTAACCCCCGCCAATTGAACTTCTTGAACACAAACATGTCGCTAATCCTATCCCTTCAATTGTTCAATCCGACCTCGGTATTGTGCGGCGCGTGAGACCGCCATATTTCTTCGGAATATTCCCTGAAGTAGCCAATGAGATCAATGAAGGTTGATTTGCTCAACGAGGATTCGGTAATCCCTTATCTCGTAGAAAAGAAAGTCATCTCGGCAGAAGAGAATCCACGAGTTGAGGTTCTCACCGGTGGGGTTTCAAATGTCGTTCTCGCAATTTCCACGTCGAATAAGCAGCTAGTCTTAAAACAGGCGCTGGCAGAACTTAAAGTCGCCGAGAAATGGGAAGCAGATCAGCGCCGCGCCATCGTCGAGGCAAATGCGATCTCGCTCTTTCACCGTCTCAGTCCAAGACACGTTCCCAATCTGATCTTCCTCGATCCAGACTGTTTCATTTTGATTCTCGAACGCGTCCCGATCGAAAGCACGGTCTGGAAATCAGATCTCCTCAGTGACGTTATTAATCCTGAGATTGCAGCGGAGCTTGGAAGAATTTTGGCTTCGTGGCATAACTTCGGCGAGCACGATGAGAAGGCCCGCGAACAATTCATGGAAGATTCCCTCTTCGAACAGCTCAGGATTGATCCTTTCTATCGCTTTGTTGCTGATCGCAATCCAGCGCTGCGCCCGAGCATCGACACTCTCATCTCAGAATTGGAAGGTGATAAGACCACTATCGTTCATGGCGACTTCTCACCCAAGAACATGATGGTCGGAGCAAAGGATGAGGTCTATGTCTTGGATTTTGAGGTTACCCACGTAGGCAATCCCGTTTTTGATCTTGCCTTTCTCACCGCTCATCTCCTCTGTAAGTTCTTTCGAGCCTCGAATGCGAGAGAAGAGCGACTTTTGAAGAATTGCGCCGATAGATTTTTTGAGGAGTATTCGAAGTTGCGAAAAGTCGCCTCATCTTTTGGACTTCACGTTGCCCTGATTGCCCTTGCTAGAGTCAAAGGAAAATCACCAGTGAACTATCTCTCAGAGGATCAACAGCGCTTACTGGTTCGGCACACTGAGAAGATTCTCCTTGCCGGCGAAAACGTCGATCTCGATAATCTCTTTGTGAAGGATGGCCTATGAAGATTTCGATCCTTCGCGGCTATCAGATTTTGGATTCTCGAGGCAGGCCGACGGTGGCCGCATCAATCACTCTCGACGATGGTTCAGTTCACACCGCTCGCGTGCCCTCGGGCGCTTCAACCGGGAAACACGAGGCCACAGAGTTGCGTGATGGACAGTCCCCAGCCTCCAATCGTTTCTATTCAGGAAGATCAGTTCAAAAAGCAGTCACTAATATCAATTCAGTTATCGCGCCAGCAATTCTCAATCGTGATATCTCACTTTCGGCGGTAGATCAAATCTTGCTGGATCTTGATCCAACACGACAGCACTCGAATCTCGGGGCAAATGCCACACTCGCTGTTTCCCTAGCGGCGGCAATGGCCGAAGCCTCAGCACACAATAAATCTCTGGTCAGTCATCTCTCTGGAAATGGCCCACTTGAAATTCCCATGCCGATGATCAACATCCTCTCTGGCGGCGCACATGCCGGGCGAACCATGGATATCCAAGATGTTCTCGTCATTCCCAAAGGTGCAACATCGTTCACGGAGGCCATTTCTTGGGTGGTTGCCATTCGCGAAGCGGCCAGCGTCATGGGAGCTGCTGAAGGAAAATTGACGCATCTGATCGCAGATGAAGGAGGACTTGGAATTCCATTTTCCTCCATTCCAATCGCCTGCGAATTCATCGTTCGAGTAATCCAATCGGTTGGTCTTGAGCCCGGAAGAGATGTTGCGATTGCCCTCGATATTGCTGCTACCCAGTTCTTCCAGAATGGTGACTACGTACTGGCCACTGAAGATAAGAAACTTTCACCAGAAAAATTCCAGAAATATCTCCTTGATATCGTCAACAATTTACCCGTCGTCTCAATTGAGGATCCTTTTGCCGAAGATGATTGGAGCACGTGGCAACAATTCCAAGCCCTTGCTCCCAAAGGTCTCCAGGTCGTAGGGGATGATCTGCTCACCACAAATCTCGAACGCCTTGAACGTGCGATACAAGAAAAGAGCGCGAATGCAATCCTTATCAAGCCGAATCAAAATGGCTTGGTCACCTCGACTTTGGAAGTCTTAAAGCGCGCAAAAGAAAGCGGTTTTCGCACAGTGGTCTCGGCGCGATCGGGTGAAACCGAAGATTCGTGGCTGGCAGACCTCGCAAGCGGATGGCGCGCTGCACAGATCAAAGTCGGCTCGACCCATGGATCAGATAGAACCTCAAAATGGAATCGCTTACTTGAACTCGAAGCGAGTCAAGAAACCTTCTTTGCAAATCCTTTTCAGGATTGAAGCGATGGAATGATGCGTGATATGTCCACAATTTCTCAATCCATCGAACGATATTTCCAAGAGAATTTTTCGGCCGATGATCAATCACAACTTGTCATCTATCGTGGTGGGCAACCTGTAGTTGACACTTCAATCGGGATAGATCCACAGACTCTTGTACCGATCTATTCCGTTTCCAAGGCTTTGAGCGCTCTGGCCGTTGCAAAACTGGTGGATAGCGGGCTTCTGAAACTCGATGAGAAAGTTAGCCACTACTGGCCTGAGTTTGGCGCTGCCGGCAAGGGCTATGTGACGGTGCGGCAGATGCTCTCTCATCAGGCAGGACTTCCCGATACTCGCGCCGGACTTACTTTGTCGCAGATCATGTCGGATCATGAGGCTTCAGAGTTGCTCGCTCAGGAGCGGCCGTTTTGGGCACTTGGCGCAGGATTTGGTTATCACGGAATAACTATTGGAAATCTCATCAGCGAACTCTGTTTTCGTATCACCGGCAGAACTATCCAGAAGTACTATGAAGATGAGATAAGGAAAGATGTTCGCGCTGATGCGTACTTAGGTGTGCCGAGTGAGCATCACCATCGATTCGTCATCTCACTTCCACCAAAGCAGCAATCAGATCCCGTTCACCCATACTCATTAAATGCCCACGTCTTCCGAGTTTTCGCAGACTCATTGAGTACAGAAGAGAAGATGGCCAACTTCTTCTCAACCAAGAATCTGGAATTTGGTCAGAGCGCCGCAGGTGGCGTTGCCAACGCCCGGGGCATTGCCGAAATATTCAACTGGGCCACAGGATTCGGCGGCAAGAGAGCAGGAAT
>CAZGMF010000042.1:0-10166 GCA_964526795.1 uncultured Clavibacter sp. | reverse complement strand
AGCTACATCTGCACCAAGAATCCTCTCGTCAAGAATGCAAAACTCACCTGGGTTTGGATCGAATGCATCAACACCAATAAGAGTTACTTTGATTCTGCCGCGCGTCTGACCACATTGAAATCTCAAGTCGCTACTGCGCAGGGGAAGATCAACACTTTGAAGGCAGGTCTTGCCGATGATGAGACCCAAGCAAAAGGTTATGATGCGAAGGCCGCAGAAGCTCAGACGAAGAAAGATGCAGCGTTAGCAAAGGCAGCCGATCAAGCAGCGAAAGTTCAACAATTCGGGGCGACCACAACTGCTGGCAAGGCGTATCAAAAGAACGTTGATCTCTGGAATAACAATGCGAAGACTTATGACTTGGCAATCAAGAATTTCCAGCGCGCAGCTAAAGCACTCCGCGACAAAGTAAACGAAATTGCGGACGAGCAGAAGCGAATTGATCTTGCCAATCAGACGATTGCAGCCTCAGAGTTGCAACTCAAGGCAACTGACCAGAGCCGCAAGCAAGCTTGCGCACCTGGTCTCTAAAGCGCAGCCATAGAAAAAAGTTCGTTACTAGCCGACGGTTATTTTCGTCGCGCTAATCTTTACCGGCACTGATCGAAGCGCGGTGCGCGCAGGGCCGACTTTTACCTTGCCATCAAGGGCGAATTGAGAATTGTGTGCCGGACAGACCCAATCACTACCTCCCTTGATCACAGTTACGCCTTGGTGAGTACAACTCAAATCAATAGCCTTAAAAGCCTTGGAACTAGCGCCCGTTCGAATCAAGGCTAAGGCGCGGCCATTGCCATCTTGGAATTCGACAACACCTCCGGCCTTCTTCAGTCCTGGGTTCTTCGAAAGAAGTACATCAACTTTTCCGTTGGATAGCACGGTGACATTGCCGGCAGCAAGAGCGGAATCAGGAAGTATTCCTAACGCTAGAACTGCCAATCCACAGAGCACTGCACGTCGTGATACTTCATTTCCATTCTCCATAAGATCTCTCCCCGTTACTCTCGAAGGATGGGAATCTATCCGATTATCAAATGGCTCGGAATAGTTCTCCTCATCATTTATCTCGCGCTCAGAGGATTCACAGCGCCAACTCTTTGGAGTGAACTCGTTCTCTTCAATCTCATCGCTCTCTGCTCCTTCGTCTCGATACTCATGACATCCATCCCAGATGATCACCTGTCACGTAGTACAACGGCGACTGCGATTGCACTCTGGTTTAGCGGCTCGGTTCTCTCCGCGATAGATTCTTTCTTCACCACTGATTTTCAAGTTCTTGCCCAAATTTCTTACCTTCTTTTCTATCCTTTTCTATTCTTTGGTCTGCTCCGCGCGCTCCGTTCGGAATCACGGAGCTTTAGGATCGAATTGATTGATACCTTGATTCTTGCACTGGGAGGTTCCACTCTTGCGGCGATCTTCCTTCTCCAACCGATAAGCCTGGCGATGGAGGGAGATGCGATAGATATCTTTCTCTCCATCATCTATCCCGTGGCAGATCTAGTCCTTCTCTTCACAGTGACGACCCTAGTTTTTCTCTATGGACTCTCGCGGCGAAATCTTTTGATCTTGACGGCATCGCTAACTTATTCCATCGGCGATCTCTATTTTCTCTGGCGAAATTCGACCGATACCTACATATTCGCATCCCTGACCGACTCCATCTGGCTTATTTCGTTTCTCCTTCTTGCATTCGCCTTTTCCGCTCCTTCTGATGAGGAGTTGAGGGAGCGATCATTCAATCCAGTCATCGCGGCCGTCTCTGTTTTCGCAAGCTCAATCGTCATCGTCATCACAGTGATCTATCCGGATTACTTTCCTCGCTTTGCGATCATTCCCGCTGTAGCCACGATCTCGTTGGCTTTTGCGCGAATGTCATTTGCTACGAGTGAGGCGAAAAGAATTGGCGAGGAGCAGATCCTTGCTCGTACCGATGAACTCACTGGCCTAGCGAATCGACGACGATTCCTGGCTGCCTTTGAGGACTTCGCTCGCTCACCGGGTTCACTGCTCATCATGGATTTAGATGGATTCAAGCCAGTCAATGATTCCCTGGGCCATGTCATCGGCGATCAGTTGCTGCGCCAAGTCGCCAAACGCTTCGAGCGGGTATTGCCCAGTGATGCGCTCCTGGCTCGCCTTGGCGGCGATGAGTTCGGCGTTCTTATCCCAGGCTTTGAGGCGCTAGAGATTGCTCGCGCGCTTCGAGCGACGCTCTCCTATCCCTTCACCATCTCGGGACATGAGTTGAGCCTCGACGTTTCAATCGGAGAGGCACGCAACGAGCCTTCGAGTCAGTTATCCGAGAACAACCGCCCAGACTCACTGCTCCGACAAGCGGATGAGGCGATGTATGAAGCCAAGCGTTCCAAAGTCGGCATCGTCAGCTGGTCGCCAGCGATTATGTCTCGCGGGTTCTAGGTTGTAAGTTTCCGCCGTCCCGTCCGCTACCGATCGAAGCCACTACCCATCGAGGTGAGAATCTCTTCGTCAATCTCCACCAAGGAGGTATCAAGAATTGTCCAGCCGCTTCACTAATCGAGTTCTTATACTCGGCGCAGGATCTGTCTCCCAATCCGTTCTCCCACTTCTTATCGAGCATCTTGTTGATGCAAAGCAAATAACGATCTTCGATCAGCGCGACAATCGCGCTCGTGTCACCGACGCCATCAATAAAGGCGCGACATATGTTCAAGATGTCATTACTCGTGAAAATTTAGATTCCCAGCTCTCGAAATACGTAAAAGCGGGCGACTTCCTTCTTGATCTGGCATGGAATATCGATGCCAACACGATTCTGCAATGGTGCTATGACCATGGTGTCTTGTATCTCAACACCTCGGTTGAGGAATGGGATCCTTACGAAGGTGGATCAAATAAGAACCCTCTCGATCGAACGCTGTACTACCGCCACATGCGGATGCGCGAGATGCGTGCAACGTGGACCAAGAAGGGCCCAACCGCGATTGTCGAACATGGTGCAAATCCTGGTTTGGTCTCTCATCTAGTAAAGAAATCATTGGTAGATATCGCTACCGCCGCGTTAAAAAATGGAAAGGCGGCGGCCGGAGTGGAGAGTGCTCTTACCAATGAGAGTTACAACAATCTCGCACATCTTCTCGGCGTCAAAGTCATCCACATTTCAGAGCGAGATACCCAAGTCACGAATCGTCCGAAACAATGGGGTGAATTCGTCAATACTTGGTCGGTTGAAGGTTTCTATGAAGAGGGCGTTGCTCCCGCTGAAATGGGCTGGGGAACACATGAGCGGGAACTGCCTGCTAATGCTTATGTGCACAAAACCGGTCCGCAGAATCAAATCGCTCTGGCACAACCTGGTGCAACAACATGGGTTCGTTCTTGGGTCCCACATTTCGAAATCCAAGGAATGGTCGTACGTCATGGTGAAGCGTTCACAATCTCTGATCACCTTACAGTTTGGAATGGTGAGAAAGCGCTCTATCGCCCCACTGTTCACTATGCATATTGCCCCTCGAATGAGGCAATCGTCTCTATGCGCGAGTTGGAGATGTTGAATTGGAAACTTCACACCAATCAACGAATCATGAATGATGAAATCACCGAAGGCGATGATCGCCTGGGTGTGCTCTTGATGGGACACCCCTATCGCTCGTGGTGGACTGGTTCGCTTTTGAGTATCGAAGAATCGCGTCGCCTTATCCCCGGCCAATCTGCGACAACGGTCCAAGTCGCATCAGCGGTCTATGCCGCAGTCGCGTGGGCGATGAAGAATCCTGCTCAAGGGCTTCTTGTTCCCGATGATCTGCCATGGCGCGAAGTCTTGGGTTATGCAGAGAAATATTGGGGTGGCATCCACTCTGAAGCAGCGGATTGGGATCCACTGATGAATCGAAAGGATCTCTTCGAAGGTTGGAACAACAAGAAGGTCGACAAGAGCGATCCTTGGCAGTTCACAAACTTCTTGGTCTAGCTACTTTTCTCCGGCTTCATTGGTTTAAGCGCCTTGATCTCCTCGAGCCGCTCTAACGATTCAAGTCGCTCTTTTGCGTGATCAACGATCGGTTCTGGATATCCCTGGCTTAACCCATCGAGTACAAGCCACGGTTCATGAATCTCTTCACCAGAGAGATGAGACAACTCTGGAACATAACGCTTGATGTAGGAACCCTCAGGATCAAAGCGCCGTCCCTGTTCGATCGGATTGAAGACGCGGTAATACGGAGAAGCATCAGTTCCACATCCAGCAGTCCACTGCCAACCATGTGAATTTGAGGCAACATCGTTATCGATCAGATATTTCATAAAGAAGTTTGCGCCATGCTGCCATTCGATATGGAGATCTTTAACGAGAAAAGATGCAACAACCATTCGAGTTCGGTTATGCATCCACCCCTCACGAACGAGTTGGCGCATTGCTGCATCGACGAAGGGAAATCCGGTCTTTCCTTCACACCATGCATCGAATTTCTTGTCCGGCTTGTCGTAGCGCATCTTCTTGAACTTCACGTCATAGTAATCACGAGTGGTATGCGGATTGTGGTGAAGCACATCGGCATAGAACTCACGCCAAGCGATCTCCTTGCGATAGACCTCGTGTCCTTTACCTGCACCAAGGGCCGCGAGCATCGTTCGTGGATGAATTTCTCCCCAGCGAAGATGCGGACTCATTCGGCTTGTCCCTTCGATGCCAGGGATATTTCGCGCATCTCCGTAATCATTTGAGGCTCGCTTGATAAAGTCTTTAAATCGTGAGATCGCTGCTTTTTCTCCCGCCGCTTGCAAAGTAACGCCTTTGGGAATCTGCCAATTCGGTAATTGTTGATCTTTCTTGGTCGGAGCGACCCAGGTTGGATTCTTTGGAGCAGCGACAGGTGCGCGCCAGCCATGCGCTAACCAAGCGCGATAGAAAGGCGTATAGACGCGATAGTTAGTACCGTCATCCTTGGTCACTCTTCCCGGTGCTACGGCATATCCGCTTCCGACTTGAGTAAGTTCAATGCCGGCTTTCTTCAATCGCGCGTCAACATCATTGCCATAAGGAGCATAGGGCAGCGCCGAATGGATGGAGTCCGCTCCATATTTTTTCTTTAGTGAGGAAAGAATCTCGACTGGTTCACCGGAGATCACATGAAGGGCGCCACCGATCGATTCATTGAGAGCGTGCAATGAGGCGGCGAGATAAGCACGACGATGTTCTCCCGCACGTTCTGCGATTGTGTCATCCATTATGAAAAGTGGAATCACTTCATCGGCTTCATCAAATGCGGCAAGGAGCGCTGGGTTGTCTGTAAGTCTGAGATCACGGCGGAACCAGAAAATTGCTCGCTTCGACATGGCAAGATTCAACCATTATGGAGTCAATAAAGCGCTTCCAAGTGCGCGGTCTTCCGGGCCAGGTCGAACGAGTATCTATCAGCGGACGAATCGTCGATTATTGGGCTCCCAAAGGTGGAAGCGACCATGTTCTGATTGCGCACGATGGCCAGAACATCTTCGATCGAAGGACCGCAACTTTCGTCTACACCTGGAAATTGGCACAAGCGGCGCTACGCGTTGCCGCTGAGAATGGAAAGAAGGCACCACTTGTTATTGGGGTATTCCATAGTTCGAGCAAGAGTGATCCACACGGCAGGGCAAAAGATCTCTGTCCAGAAGATCCATTTCGAGAGGGAATGAAACCTCTGATTGCGCCTACTTTCGACGCGAGTGAACTTCGCGGAAATTCATATTTGTCACAAGTCTTCGCAGAGATCACACCTGCCATCAGCGCACGAACTGGTTCTTCCTACGATCCAACTCGTACCGCGATGATTGGATCATCTATGGGAGCCCTGGCAACTCTCTATGCTGCAATAAAGAATCCTGAACATTTCACCACTGCCCTTGCACTCTCCACACATTGGCCGTTAGCAGGTAATCCGCTCGTGGATTGGATGGTGCCGAAGATTCCTCAAGAAAAGATCAGAAAAGTCTGGATGAGTCGAGGGACGAAGGCTCTTGATTCGACTTATGGTCCATATCAAGAACGCGCTGACGCGATCATGGATGATGCTGGTTGGGGCTCGCGCTACAAATCAAAGGTCTATCACCGAACCACTCACAACGAACGTTCTTGGGCCAGCTATGTCGATGAGCCGCTTCGCTTCTGGCTCAGTACTTGATCGTGAAGGTTTGAATCTTTGAATACACCGACTCGCCTGATTCGCTCCGGGCAATAGCAATGACTTCGATCGTTGTTCCAGATTTATATTTTCTCGGTTGAATGAAGGCGCGGTAGAGCCCACCATCGATATCCTCACTCTGGAAAGTCCGACGATCTGCTGTGCCGACATTGGTCCAACTCTTCGCACCTTTGACCCGCATCTGGAAATTTACTTGGACAAAATCATCGCCCGGAACAGTGGCGCGAAGCCCCAGCCAATATGGCGTTGCATAATCAACGGCAATCTTCTGCAGTGCAATGGCTAATTTCGTCGTTGACGTGAACTTTGAATCTGCTTTGAGGATGACAGTTGATATCGCAGGGATCGTCAGTGAAATCTTTTTGCCAGCCACATTTGGTTGAACGCTCGGGCCATAGATCTGGCTCCACTTCGACGCTGTCGATACTGGAACATCGATGGATACAGGTTTCTCCTCAGAGTTGTAGATGACGACATACTCCTGGCCATCGGCATAGCGAGACATTGCTACGGCACTTCCCGAAGTAGCCCGCAGCTGCTGAGTTCCGCTGCGAAGGGCAGGATGCTCTTTGATTAAAGAGGATATTGCCGAGATTTGAAGCTCTAAAGGATTTGTGACATCGAAGGAGCTCTTATCACCGATCGGTGGAGTGCCGATTCGATATTGGGACTTCCATTCTTGTACTTGGGTTGGGAAGAGATCTTGTCTCGATTCCGAATCACCGTTGGTTCCGACAAGTCCTTTTTCATCGCCGTAATAAAGAACTGGCGCCCCACGCGAGAAGAAGAGAACTTCATTTGCTAGCTTGGCGCGTTCTAACGTGAGTTGATCATCTTCATAGGTTGCCGAATAGAGCGATCGACCTACTCGACCCATATCGTGATTGCCCAGGAAAGTTGGTTGGCCATATGCACTTGTCGTTGCAGTTGTGTAAACATCATCGGTATTAAATAGATCAACCAGACGATAGGCCTGACCTTGGGCTCTGACGTATGCGAGGGCCTTACTTTGGAATCCAAAATCCAAAACGCTGGGAAATTTCTGATCGGTAATGAAACTTGAGAGGTAATAAGGATCTGGATCGTATATTTCACCAAAGATCGGGAATTCCCTCTTTCCGGCCTTCTTCGCAGCGGCGAGCACCTTTGGAAGGAAGGCCACCCAGAACTCAGGATTGACATGTTTTGCCGTATCAATTCGATAGCCATCAATATCAAATGTGGTTATCCAACTCGACCAAAGATCAATCATTCCTTTGACCACTTCTGGCTTCTCGGTGAAGAGATCATCAAGGCCGACAAAATCACCATAGAGATTTGATTCACCACTAAAAGTGGAATCACCTCGATTGTGATAGTTGGTCACATCATTGAGCCAGGCTGGTTTCTTGATGTTCTTGTAATAAGTCGAAACAAATGGCGGGCGAGGAAAGGATTTTTTCGGGTCTAATTTTGGAAAGGTGCTCTTTCCTATGAATTTAGTGAAGTTAAATGCCTTTCCTTTACTGTCTAGATAAGGCATCTCCACGCTATCGGCATAGGTGTACATCCCAATCGCGCTCTTGATGACATCTCCGGTGTGATTGATGACAATATCGACGATGACCTTCAATCCAAGTTCATGGGCTTTCGAAACAAGAGTTCGAAATTCAGCTTCCGTTCCCAGATGCGGATCCACAGTGGTGAAATCCGTTCCCCAATATCCGTGATAGCCACCTGAACCTGCTTGGACCCAATTTTGAACCACAGGTGGAGTAATCCAGATTGATGTGAAGCCAAGATTCTTGATGTAGGGAAGCTTCTCGGTCAGTCCGACAAAATCTCCGCCATGCCAGTAGAGCGGGCTGGTGGGGTCATATCCATTTCCCAACAAACCACCACCGACATAGGCCTGGTCATTCTCTTTCTTCCCATTGTTAAATCGATCAGTCATGACGAAATAAATGGAGTCATTTGCAAGATCGCCTCGTGCAATGGGTATGAAGGTCGGAAGATCTAGGGCGCGAACTTGGTTAGCAAAGAAAGATGTAATTGTCATTATCATCGCCAATAACAGCGCTACCCGAGACTTCCTCATTTCAAGAGCCAGATTCCGCTGATAGCGCCCTTCGATGAAAGAGAAAGCTTCTTGCCTTTTGCTTGGGGTCCGAAGAGTGTCTCTCCAATCGAGTACCCATAAGGCGTGAGATCGATGGTCTTGCGCACACCTTTGCGGGCAATAAAGACAAGAACACTCTCCTTCTTGGATTCGCGCAGATAAGCGATGCAATCCTCACTTACGTCAATCCACCGGATTCCGCCGTGCGCCAGAGCATGCGACGTTCTTCGCAGATCAATGAGTTCGATATAGGAATACAAGAGATCGACATTCCACTTTGAAGGGTTCGACCAATCAATCGTTCGTCGGCCATTCTCGCCCCAATATCCCTCGAGCCCCACTTCATCACCAGCGAATACCGATGGCACACCGGGATAGGTCATCAGCAGTGTTATTCCAGCGATGTTCTTCGCCACATCCTTTCCGACGATGGTCTGGAAGCGTGCGCGATCATGAGAGCCGAGAAGAATCATGCTTGCCACAAGCGAGCGCCAAGGAATTCCCCCAGCGAACTGACGCATCATCTCGACCATGGCATGGCCTGTGATCTTAGGAAGTGGTGCCGGCATTCCAAAGGAATCGCGGATCTTCTTATCTCCAGAATTGATCCAATACCAAAGTGGTTTGGTGAATCCGTTGTAATTCATCGTTCCATGCCAGCCAAGACCATCGAGATCTGACGCAGAAAAATCTGCATTCTCTGCTACCAGCCAAGTATCTGGGTTGGACTCTTCCATCGCTGTGCGGATTGACCGTGCAATTTCTTGGTTGTAATCATTGTCGTAGAAACGACCGGTCATATTTCCAACATCGATTCGCCAACCACTCATGCCAAATGGCTCACGAAGCCAACGACGAACGATTGAATCTTGATTTCCCCACATCAGATTTCGAAGTCGCTGTGATGTGTAATTCAACTTTGGAAGTGATTCGACGTTCCACCAACCGACATAGCCCCATTTGCTTCTCGGGCTCCAGTAGAAGAACTCCCGGCGATCCGAATTCTTGTCCTTCAAAGCATCCTGAATCCACGGATGTCCAAGTCCACAGTGATTCGTGGTCAGATCACTCATCACCCGAATCCCACGTTGCTGCGCCGCACGACGCAGCGAGATCAGCGCTTCATCGCCCCCGAGAAGTGGATCGGCTTCCTCGAATGACGATGCGTCATAACGATGATTGCTCTTGCTAGCAAAGATCGGGGTGAAGTAGATAGCGCTAACGCCAAGAGAAGAAAGGTGGTCCAACTTCTGCTCCACACCGAGGAAATCTCCGCCATAGAACTCTTCACTTACTTCACGTTGTTTCAGAGCAGGAATTTCGTTCCAAGCCCGCGGGATTGCCCAATCCGGAAGAGCGCGTTTGGTGCCTGAGGTTGCGAAGCGATCAGGAAAGATTTGGTAGAACACTGATTTTCTCAGCCATGAAGGTGCATCACGATGGGCAGTAATCTTGAAATCGAAATGATCTACGACATCACGGTCGAAAACTCCAGCCGCATTGAGCCATCTAAATGATGTTCCATTGCGCAACAGGAATCGGTAGTTGGATAAAGTACTGACGATTTCCACGTTTACTTGCCACCAAGATTCGACGGCGCCTTTCTTTGTTCGTCGCATCGGGTAGGTGACGGGTTCGCCATCTTGGAGAATGCGAACAAACAATTGCTTCGCTGGATCAGATTTTGGGACCCGAACTTTGAGCGTTATTCGCTCCCCTAATTCAGGTGCGCTATTGCTGACATAAAGCTCGCTACCGTCGTGATGCGGCTGAATCACTCCTTCATCAGCCCTTTAGCGAGCCAGCAGTAAGTCCCGAGACGACGAACTTCTGTAGCCAGATGAAGAGGATCATCACAGGCAGCGTTGCGATAAGTGCTCCGGCAGCGAATGCGCCCCAATTCT
>CAZGMF010000041.1:0-10253 GCA_964526795.1 uncultured Clavibacter sp. | reverse complement strand
ACACCCCTTGTTTCCAAGATGATTGCAGCAATCAACTCAGAAGATCCTGACGGCGTCGTTATCCCATATCTCCTCAGTGGAGGTACAGATAACAAAGCCTTGGCAAAACTTGGAATTCTTGGTTATGGATTTAGCCCGTTGAAATTGCCGACAGATATCGACTTCACCGCTCTCTTCCATGGCGTCGATGAGAGAGTTCCTATTGATTCATTGCATTTCGGAGCTCGAACTCTCCATCACTTCTTAGCGCACGCTTAGGTATGAACTGAGACCTCATCGAGGGCCTCACGGACGGGAGCAGGTAAGACGAAGTTTTCTGAACTGAGAATTCCGCGCAATTGAGCACCGGTACGCGCTCCCACAACAGCTGATGTCACACCAGCAGCATCACGAACCCACGCCAGTGCTACCTCTAACGGGGAGAGTCCTAAACCATCTGCGGCAACCATCACAGCTTCAACAATCTTTGCAGCACGGTTATCTAAATAAGGTTCGATGAAACTTGAGAAGTGCGGACTAGCGCCACGGGAATCGGAAGGCATTCCTGCTCGATATTTCCCCGTAAGAACTCCGCGACCAAGAGGCGACCAGGCCAGAAACCCCATATCAAGAGCGCTACAGGCGGGAATTACTTCACTTTCGACGCCGCGATTAAGAAGTGAATATTCATTTTGGGTACTGATGATCGGGCTACGACCGAAAAGGGGATTTTGTAACGTCGCACTTCTGGCAAGTTGCCACCCATTGAAGTTGGAGACTCCAACATGTCGCGCCTTCCCTGATTGCCGCGCATAGTCCATCGCAGAAAGTGTTTCCTCCAGCGGTGAATTTGGATCCCATCGATGTATCTGCCAAAGGTCGACATATTCCACTCCCAGCCGAGAGAGAGATTTATTCAGGTCGGCAATCAACGAGGTTCGGGAGTTGTCGATGACTCTCTCGCCTTGGCGCAGAGAAATACCCGCTTTTGTCGCAATCACAATCTCATCACGATTGACCAAGACTCCAAGTAGGCCGCCCAATACTCGTTCGGAGTCACCATCGCCGTAAACCGCCGCAGTATCGATGAAGTTACCGCCGACATCGAGAAAGGCGCGAAGCTGATCTGCTGCCTCATGTTCATCGGTATCACGGCCCCAGGTCATCGTTCCAAGGCCAAGGCGTGATACGTGGACTCCGCTTTTCCCGAGTTGCCTTCGCTCCATATCGCGACCCTAGCAAGAGAGTTATCTGAAAGGTCGATAACCTTCCGACGTGACTACCTTTCTTCTCCTACGTCATTCGCATTCAACGGCGAATGGCGCTGGGATCCTTGCGGGGCAGCTATCTGGCATCACTTTGAGCGAGATTGGTTTGAAACAGTCGAGTGAGATTGCTCAGTCGCTACGCCCATTGAATATCAACGCGATTTTCTCCAGTCCTCTTGAGCGCTGTCTCATGACCGTGCAGCCCTTGGCCCAGCAACGAAAGAAGCGAATCCAGCGGCTCGAAGGCATCATCGAGATGAATTATGGAGATTGGAGTGGAAGGAAACTCAATGAACTTGCGAAGGAGAAACTCTGGCGCAGGATTCAAAAGACTCCAAGCCGGGTCACATTTCCCAACGGTGAGAGCTTCGTGCAGGCATCGAGGAGAATTGAACGAACCCTCACTTCGCTTTCCAGCAAGCATCCCAAATCGACCATTCTCATATGTAGTCACGGGGACATCATCAAGATCGCAGTTCAACTCACCGTGGGGAGTGAATTAGATAGGTTCCAGCGGATCATCATTGACCCGGCTTCGCTCACAACTGTGGAATGGAACGGCTCATCTCGCACGCTCATCGCCACGAACCAGTCATTGACCTCCAAGCGAAAGAAGAGGATGCGAAAAAAGATCTCATCTCGTCGGATGTTGGGAGGTGGAAGTGATGTCTAGAGAAATTTTCTCCTTTTCCGATCCTGATCGAATGATTATTGGAACTGTTGGCCAACCAGGGGAGAGAGCCTTCTTCCTGCAAGTTCGCTCCCATGATGCTCTGCGAAGCTTTGCTTTAGAAAAGACTCAAGCTGCAGCACTTGCCGTTCGTTGTGAAGAAATTTTGAAGGAAATTTCGGCCCCAAATCTTCTCTCGCTTCAAGACAATGCACCGCTTGATACTCCTATCGAATCGGAATTCACCATCGGAGTGATGTCGTTGCTCTGGGAGGCAGAGAGCTCGCGTCTTCTTCTCGAAGCCCAATCCGCACTAGACCCGCTCACTGAGATGGTGGTCGACGAGTTACTCTCTGATGAGACGGAGGGCGCACCGCCGATTTTGAGAATCCGATTCACCGTCGAGACCGCCCGATCTTTCATCGTTCGAACCCACGAAGTTGTTGCGGCGGGACGCGCACCTTGCATCTTCTGCGGACTTCCCATCGATCTAACGGGGCATCTCTGTCCACGCGCCAATGGTTATCGACGGCGATGACATTGCTGGATCTTGAGACGCTATCTCAATCACCGCTGACCGTTGAAGGTCGTCTTGTCGATGCTTCCAATGCCACTCTCTATGGATCAGTCTCCTTATCAACAGAAAAGACCTTCGCCGTGGTCTATAAACCTATTGCCGGAGAGCGACCGCTCTGGGATTTCAACGAAGGCAATCTGGCATCTCGAGAAGTTGCGGCGTACAAGGTTTCAATCTGGCTCGGTTTTGATTGTGTTCCACCAACCGTTCTTCGTGATGGGCCGTATGGTCCAGGTGCAGTTCAACAATGGATAGATGTCGATGAATCAGTCGACATCATTGCTTTGGGCCAATCTGACAGGAAAGAAATCCGCCAGATGGCGCTCTTCGATGCTGTCATCAACAATACGGATCGAAAGTTCGGTCATATTCTTCCCTCACCCACGGGTGAGATTTATGGTTGTGATCACGGAGTTACCTTTCATGTTGATAACAAATTACGTACCGTAATCTGGCAGTTTGCGGGTGACGAGTTTTCCCAACAAGAGCGGGAGAGTCTGCAGAGTCTGCGCGATTTACTTGATGGCCAAGGGAGATCCGATCTTTCTACGCTCTTGTCCCAAGATGAAATCACAGCACTTCAAAAAAGGCTCGATAACCTCCTCGAATCAGGGATCTTTCCCTTTCCATCTCAAGAATGGCCCGCCATTCCATGGCCACCGGTTTAATCTGAAATCGTTTCATCCTCACCTTGTAGGCTTGATTTATGCGTTCGTGGCCACACCCGTATCTGCCACCAACCTTGAGTTCGATCAACCATCCGCAGCTGCGGGTTCGCGATAGCTACACCGAGAAATTCCATACCCTTCCATCGCAACAGGTTTCTCTCTACGTCTGTGGAATCACTCCATATGATGCGACCCATCTAGGCCATGCGGCCACATATCTCACTTTTGATCTCATCAATCGTTACCTATCTGCATCGAAATGCGCCGTTCGCTTTGCCGAGAACATCACCGATATTGATGATCCGCTATTCGAACGAGCCAAGAGGGATGGCCTGAATTGGCAGATGCTGGCTCAATCTCAAATTGAACTTTTCATCAGCGATATGACTGAGCTACGAGTTATTCCTCCAGATTCCTATCAGGGCGTAATCGAGTCGATGGCGCAGATCATTTCCGCGGTGGAACGGATGGTGAATTCTGGTCTGACGTATGCGATCAATGGGGATCACTACCTCGACCTTGGTTTAGTTGAAGGTGCGTTAGACAATCTTCCGCTCTCTACGGATGAAGCAATCACGACATTTGCTGCAAGAGGTGGCGACCCCGAACGTTCTGGAAAGCGACATCCACTCGATCCTTTATTGTGGAAAGGCAAAGTTGCGGGTGAGCCTTCATGGGCCGCCTCATTTGGTGAAGGGCGTCCGGGCTGGCATATCGAATGCGTCGCAATAGCTTTGGCCGCTCTTCCTGATTGTGGGACTTCATCAATCTCGATTCAAGGTGGCGGAGCTGACCTTCGCTTCCCGCATCACTACATGACCTCGGTCCAATCGCAAGCGCTGACTGGGAAACCTTTCGCATCGACATACCTGCATTGCGGCATGATCGGACTTGATGGCGAGAAGATGAGTAAAAGTAAGGGAAATCTTCGTTTTGTCTCCGGGCTTATCTCTGAAGGAAGATCGCCGATGGCTATTCGCTCCGCCTTGATCAACCGCCACTATCGCAGTGATCTGATGTGGACTGATGCGATTCTCGACGATAACGAAGATTTCATCGCGCGCACCACAATCAACCTTTCAAGAACTGAAGTGGCTCCGACGCTAGAGGTAGTACAAAAGATCGTCTCAGCTCTTGCCGACGATCTTGATACGCCTACAGCCTTCGCTGCGATAGAGGAGTGGAATGGGAAGACAGAAGCCGGGGCAACGGGCGGAGAAGCAGGGGAGCTCTCGCGGGCTCTTGATCTCTACCTAGGTCTTGCGTTCTAAATTTCGGGATTGCGCCGAAGGAATCGTTCTACTTCCCGCGCAATCGCATCACCGGACATGCTCGGTAGTTCACTTTCATCTTTGCTGCGTTCTAATTGCTTGACGTAATCGCCGACCTCGGAATCTTCTGAGGCCATGTGATCGACTTGCTTCTCCCAAGCTTCAGCCCGCTCCGGCAGATCCCCTTGGGCGATTGATATCTCCAAGAAATCTTCGAGTGCGTTGATCAGCGCTAGCGTGGCTTTTGGTGATGGAGGAGTGGCGACATAGTGAGGAACTGAAGCCCAGAGCGAAACAGCATCCAATCCCCGTCGGAGCGCAGCATCTTGAAAGACGCCGATAATTCCTGTTGGGCCTTCGTATTTTGAAACCTCAACGCCCAGGCGCGAAGCAACATCCGGATGCGCACCTGTTCCGGTAACCACAATCGGACGGGAGTGCGGCGAATCTGCCAGGAGCGCTCCCATGGAAATAAGCATGGTGGCTTCATAATCATCGGCTAAATCAAGGATTTCGGCAGTGAATGTCTGCCACTTCATCGAGGGTTCTATTCCTTTTACGATGAGAAAATCATGGTCGAGATGGGGAGTTGATACCTCAAAAACTGCAGTGTTTGGCCAAATGATCTCGCGCACAACTTTGTCATCGACTCGAATCTGTGGTCGATTGACTTGGAAGTCGTAATAATCCTCGGGATCCATTGTGGCGATGCGATGATGCGACCAAGTTGCAAGTAGGTGAGAAAGCGCTCCAGATGCAGATTCACCTGCATCGTTCCAACCTTCAAATGCAGCCAGAACGATCGGTTTTCGAAGTGAGAAGGCGCTTTCAAAGAGATGCACGGTGAAACCTTACGATAAAGTGCCTCAAATGAGCGCGTCGAAATCCTTCCCGCCTAGTTCGCTGCGCGTAGCCCTCGGTGAACGAGTGGTCATCGCTGATGGCGCCATGGGAACGATGATCCAGGCTGCCAACCCGACCTTGGAGGAATTTCAAGGCCATGAAGGGTGCAACGAAATCCTGAACATCACGCGCCCTGATGTGATTGCGCAGATTCATCGCAAGTATCTCTCCGTTGGCGTCGACGCAATCGAAACGAACACCTTTGGTGCCAATCTTGGAAATCTGGCTGAATACGGAATTCCGGATCGGATCTATGAACTTGCAGAGGCAGGTGCTCGTATTGCCCGGCAAACTGCCGATGAGTTCACATCAAAGGATTCGAAGCCACGTTGGGTGTTGGGATCTTTAGGACCGGGAACAAAGTTGCCAACTCTGGGCCATGCTTCCTACATCGAACTTGAGAGCGCCTACTTTGATGCCTCGCGCGGTCTACTTGATGGTGGCTCAGATGCGTTGCTCATCGAAACCACTCAAGATCTTCTCCAGGCAAAATCTGCAATCAATGGCGCTCGACGCGCTATCGATAGAGCAAATCGTGATGTGCTCCTTATTGCCCAAGTCACCGTTGAAACCACCGGGACGATGCTATTGGGAAGTGAAATTGGGGCAGCTCTCAATGCCCTCTCCAATCTCGGAATCGATGTCATCGGGATGAATTGCGCTACCGGGCCTGCCGAGATGAGCGAACATCTTCGGCATTTGAGTCAGCATTCAACGTGTGCGATCTCGTGCATGCCCAACGCTGGACTTCCTATTCTCAAAGACGGCGGAGCGCACTACCCACTTTCGCCAGATGAACTTGCAGAGTCATTGCAGATCTATGCAGACAGCTATGGCCTCGCTCTGATCGGTGGATGTTGTGGAACCACTCCAGAACATCTTGCCAAAGTTGTCGCGACATTAGGCGGAAAGAAGATCAAGGCTCGAAGTGCGCACAATGAATCTGGCGCATCATCTCTCTATCAATTCGTACCCTTTCGCCAAGACCAGACATATATGGCCATCGGTGAACGAACAAATGCCAATGGCAGTAGGGCTTTTCGCGATGCTTTACTCAATGAAGATTGGGAGAAGTGTCTCGAGATAGCCAAAGATCAGATTCGCGACGGGGCACATATGCTCGATCTCTCCGTTGATTATGTGGGTCGCGACGGAGTTGCTGATATGTCGGCTCTCTCCTCTCGCATCGCTACTGCATCGACCCTTCCGATAGTTCTTGATTCGACGGAACCGGCCGTCCTCAAAGCAGGACTTGAACATCTTGGTGGTCGCAGCGTCATCAACTCGGTCAACTATGAGGATGGCGATGGTCCGGAATCTCGCTTTGCTCGAATCATGCCGTTGGTGAAAGAACACGGCGCCGCCGTTATCGCTCTGACGATCGATGAGGAAGGGCAGGCCCGCAACAAAGAATGGAAATTGAAAGTTGCGCGTCGATTGATTGGTGAGCTCACCGGCAAATGGGGAATGACAACCGGTGACATCATCATTGACTGCCTCACTTTTCCGATTGCAACCGGTCAAGAGGAAACCAGGAAAGATGCGCTGGAGACTATCGAGGCGATCGCACAACTGAAGAAGGAATTTCCTGAAGTCCAGACCACATTAGGAGTTAGCAATGTCTCCTTCGGATTGAATCCAGCAGCACGAATCGTGCTTAACTCGGTCTTTTTGGCCGAGGCGGTCAAAGCCGGTCTCGATTCGGCGATCGTGCATCCATCCAAGATTGCACCCATGAATCGCATTCCTGAAGAACAGCGTCAAGTTGCACTCGATCTTGTCTATGACCGAAGAACTTTCGACGGAGAGATCTGCACTTACGATCCACTGACCAGACTCTTGGAGATATTTGCAGGGGTCGAGTCAACCTCAACCAAGATTTCCAGGGCTGCGGAGTTGGCAGCGCTGCCTCTAACCGAACGCTTGGCTCGCCGAATCATCGATGGCGAGAAGCAGGGCTTAGAGGCAGACCTCGACGAAGCGCGCGAGGTTGGAATCGCGCCTCTTGCCATCATTAATGACCATCTCCTCTCTGGAATGAAGACTGTTGGAGAACTTTTCGGTCGTGGTGAGATGCAGCTTCCCTTTGTTCTCCAATCCGCCGAAGTGATGAAGCAAGCCGTGGCACTGCTCGAACCTCACATGGAAAAGTCAGATAGCACTGATCGTGGCTCAATATTGCTCGCAACAGTCAAAGGAGATGTCCACGACATCGGCAAGAACCTTGTCGACATCATTCTCTCCAATAACGGCTATCGCACCGTCAATATCGGAATCAAGCAGACGATCAATCAGATCATCGATGCCGCCGAACAGGAATCAGTCGATGTCATCGGTATGAGTGGCTTACTTGTGAAATCAACGGTGATTATGAAAGAGAACTTGGAAGAACTTGAAACGCGAGGGCTGGCGCAACGTTGGCCGATTCTTCTGGGCGGCGCTGCGCTAACTCGAACCTATGTGGAGGCAGATCTTGCTTCGAAATTTCCCGGCATCGTGCGATATGCGCGCGATGCATTCGAGGGACTTTCCTTAATGGATACCTTGATGAGCGCAAAGCGCGATGGCTCCGCTCCGGCGCTTCCGCCGCTTCGCGAACGACGAACACCGATTCGTGGCCATTCCGAATCTGATGTTATCGATACAAAGCGAAGTGATGTCGCAGGCGACAATGTCGTCCCGCAGCCGCCTTTCTATGGTTCTAGAGTTGTTAAAGGGATTGCACTTCAGGAATACCTCGCCTATCTCGATGAACGAGCCCTTTTCGTTGGACAGTGGGGAATGAGCGGCGATCGAGGACGTTATGAAGAAATGGTTGAGAGCGAAGCTCGGCCCCGCCTAAGGCAACTTCTTAATGAGTCAATGTCAAATAACTGGATCAATGCTGCGGTTGTCTACGGATATTTTCCCTGTTATGCAGATGGAAACGATCTTGTCATCTTGAATCATGAAAAGGAGAAGTTCGGAAGCGAGCGACTTCGTTTCACATTCCCTCGTCAAAGTCGAGACCGTCGCTTATGTATTAGTGATTTCTTCCGCTCGAAAGAATCCGGCGAAATAGATGTCGTGGCTTTTCACGTTGTAACGATGGGTGAATCGATTTCGAAGGCTACGGCGACTCTCTTTGACGCCAATCACTATCGTGAGTATCTCGAACTTCACGGCCTCTCAGTCCAATTAACAGAAGCTCTCGCTGAGTTCTGGCATGCCCGGGTTCGCTCGGAGTTAGGCCTTTCATCATCGGATGCCGAGGAGATTGGCGACATTCTCGACCAGGGTTACCAAGGCTCGCGATATAGCTTTGGTTATCCAGCCTGCCCGGACCTCGAGGCCCAAGTACAACTCTGCCAACTTTTGGAGCCAGATCGAATCGGAGTCTTGCTATCCGAGGAATTCCAACTACATCCAGAGCAATCGACTTCAGCGATCATCGTTCATCATCCCGAGGCGAAGTATTTCAATGCCAAATAACGTTGGACCGTCACACTCCGGACCGCTTCGTATAGGTGATCGAGTTCAACTCACCGATGAAAAAGGGAAGATGTATTCCTTCTATCTGACAGAAGGTGGCCAATGGCACTCCCATAAAGGGTGGATCAATCACAGCCAGCTTGTTGGAACTGATGAGGGAAGTATCGTTACTTCAAATTCGGGGCATCAGTATCAGGTTATGCGCCCTCTTCTTCATGACTATCTACTCTCAATGCCGCGCGGAGCAACAATCATCTACCCAAAAGATTCCGCGCTGATCACAACCTTTGCCGATATCTTCCCCGGCGCGGAAGTTCTTGAAGCAGGCGCCGGGTCCGGTGGTTTATCCATCTCACTCCTGCGCGCCATAGGGGAGCGCGGCAAGCTGGTTTCCTATGAGGAGCGGCCCGACTTTCTCACGATTGCCCAATCCAATGTTCGCAATTATTTTGGTGCAATACCTGCCCAATGGGATCTCAGGCAAGGTGCGGTACAGACCATTTCGAGTGGCGAGAAATTTGATCGAGTTATCTTTGACATGTTGGCTCCATGGGATTGTTTGGAGACAGCTACCAAGGTTCTCCGTCCCGGAGGGGTGCTCTGCTGCTACGTTGCAACCACAACCCAACTTTCTCGAACGGCAGAAGCGATCAAAGAATCCGGAAGCTACGGCGAGCCAGAGAGTTTTGAATCCTTTATTCGGCCATGGCACCACGAAGGATTAGCTGTCAGGCCGCAGCACTCCATGAATGCGCATACCGGATTTCTACTCTTTGCCCGTCGCGTTGCACCGAATACAAAGCCGCTTCGCAGACGTCGTCGTCCCGCTAAGGGCGCTTACAGCGAAGAGTGATCCTTACTTCACGCCAATCAGATCCACCACAAAGATCAAAGTTTCGTTAGCAGCAATCGGCCCCGCCGCCTGATCGCCATAACCGAGCGAAGGTGGAATAACGAGCAAGCGTCGTCCGCCAACTTTCATCCCTGGAATTCCTTGTTGCCATCCCTGAATGACTTGCGTCAGTGGGAAGGTTGCGGGTTGACCACCACTCCACGACGATTCCACAATTTGGCCCGTCGACCACGACATAAGCGTGTAATGAACAGTCAGAGTTGAGGTTGCACCGGCTTCTGCGCCATCGCCGAGAAAAATATCCTTCATCTGCAAAGTTGCCGGGGGAGTTCCTTGGGGCGCGCCTATGGTTGGTTCTTTTCCTTTCTCGCCGCCGATCTGAGGCAGAGAGTTCGAATTCGTAGACCCTGTTGGCATGGACGATGCACCTCCGTCAGTTGAGCAACCTGTGATTCCAGTGATCAAAATGAGCATAAGAGCTGGCATGAGAAGTCGTTTTCGCATTCCACAACCCTATCAACGAAAAGCAGCGATAACCTCACCTCATGTCCAATGCCAAAACGGAGCGCCTGGTCAATCTGACGATGGCGTTA
>CAZGMF010000040.1:0-10414 GCA_964526795.1 uncultured Clavibacter sp. | reverse complement strand
TTTGGTTTCTGCTTCAGCGTCCGGTTGGAACGTGCTCCCATTGTGGTGCTCCTTTTTCTGGGCCCGCCAAAAGAGGCGGAATGGTTGGTTTTTTAAAAGGGTGGTTGCTCATCAGCAGTGGTGGATGACCATCCCCCGCCGCTGTTCGCAGTTGCAGGTGTGGACCAGGAATCCTCAGTGGATTCTGCTGGTGCAGAGAAGCCTCCGCCGGTGGCACCTTGACGAGTGGTCTTGGTGACGCGAGCTGTGGCATTGCGAAGTGACGGACCGACTTCATCTACTTCAACTTCGAAGACAGTTCGCTTTTCGCCTTCCTTAGTTTCATATGAGCGTTGCTTCAAACGTCCCGAGACGATGACGCGCATTCCGCGTGTCAATGACTCAGCAACATTTTCTGCCGCTTGACGCCAGATCTGACATTGAAGGAAGAGTGTGTCTCCGTCCTTCCACTCGTTGGTCTGGCGATCCATATAACGAGGTGTGGATGCGACCGTGAATTTTGCGACTGCAGCACCAGATGGTGTGAATCGAAGTTCAGGATCGTTGGTGAGGTTTCCGATCAAAGTGATCTGTGTATCGCCCGCTGCCATATTCGTCTTCTCTCTACTGTTCTCTCTACTTTAAGTGTCTTCTTATCGTTTGGGTCTTACTCTGGACGTACCACTTTTGTACGAAGCACTGCTTCGTTGAGGTTCAGTTGGCGGTCCAACTCTTTGATTGCTGCTGGTTCGCAGTGCATATCGACAACGGCGTAGATGCCTTCGCTTTTCTTCGCGATATCGAATGCCATTCTGCGACGGCCCCAGATATCGAGTTTGTCTACTCGACCACCGGAGTCCTTAATGATCTTGAGATAGGTCTCAAGGCTTGGAGCGACAGTTCGCTCCTCGAGATCGGGATCTAGGATCACCATGAGTTCATAACGGCGCATGCGTTTAACCCACCTCCTCTGGACTAATCGGTCACGGAATTTCCGCGACAGGAGGGTTGCTGCGTTTTCGTTGGATTGAATCGATGTGGCCGAAAAGCCCCACAGAACCGTCTAACGAAGGGCGCTAAGACTAACCCCGGCCACTGTCAGAGCGAAATTCAGGCCTTTAGCGCTGGGGAGAAGAGCGTGGATGTGGACTGAGGTGAAATTCCCAGCCGCGCAGTTCGAATCAGGGCGGCTGAAAAATTGGCCAAGGTCGCAATTCGAATCAGAATCACTAGAGCATAAATACTGGTCGGCATGCCGATCTTTGCACCGGTGTAGCTCGCAAGATATTGCCAGATCGCTAGGTGATAAAGCGCTTCGCCCCCCTGCCAGATCCAGAATGCTCGCCGCTCTTCGCTTCGCGTCATTGCGATAACCGCAAGAGGTGTGAGCCAGAGAATGTATTGAGGTGAATAGACCTTGCTAATAGTCACAAACGCTGCGACCGCAAGGAAGGAGATCGTCATCAGATTTGCATTCTGATCTCGCAAGGTTGGAATCAAACGATAGAAATATATGAGTGCGAAGAAGGTGAGTAGAAAAAGAAGAATCGAGAAGTAATTGAGATCAAGAGTTGGTAATTTGAGAAGAGAGAGGGCGTACCAGAGCGAGCCAAGATCATTCTTACGTTCGATATTGAGTTTGAAAAAGCGCCACCAACCCTCGTAGTTTGATAATGCGACCGGAATATTTATCAAAGCCCAGGTCCCAAATGTGATGGCGAAAAACTGCAAGAGTTTGATTCTTCGTTCGCTCCGCCACATCACGAGTGAAACCCCGATCAAAATCACGATTGGGAAGAATTTTGTCGCGATGGCAATACCAAGGAAGAGCGCGGAAAGATTTCTTCTCTGCTGTGAGAAGAGAAGGAGAGATATCAGCGCCGGAACGACTGCCCAAAGATCCCAGTTAATATAAAGCGAGCCGATTACTGCTGGCGCAAGTGGAAAATAGCTCGCATATTCGGGCCTCATTCTCCAGACAATGACAGCCGCCGCAATCATCAATAATGCGATCAGCAGTGCATTGAGATCGAAATATTGTCTATAACCATTCTCGTCTCCAATAAGCAGGCCGGTTGCCCACATAACAACTCCGGTGATAACTGGATATTCCACGGAGTTCTCCGGCGATGAATAAGGCCAAACATCCTTATTAATCTCGCGCGCACCATAAAGTGCGGAGAGATCCGAGTAGCACATGTGGACATAGACATCTGGGCTACCCCATCCGGTATGTCGGCAATGATCGAACTTTGCAAAGGAAAACAAAGCCGCAACCAGGGCAAGAAGTGCTAGCGAGCGCTGGCTTTTCAACATCTCTACGGCAATTTGGTTCCGGCAGCACGACTACAGAAGTCAGCGAGATCTTTCGCAATTCCAGTGAGATCTGCTTGTAGACACCACTGAGCCGCCGCCGCAGGAGCGATGGTGGGTACCGGATTGGGAATTGGGATTTGTTCTGTTCCGCCGATATATGTGGGTGGTGCAAATTCTTCGACCGGCTGATCTTTCAAAGCGACTTTCATATATGCATTCCAGATTCGTGCCGGAAAGCTTCCGCCAGTAACCGATGTTAGGCCACCGATGCCATTGAGTGATTGCGTTGCATCATCACGGAAGAATGCGATGGATGTCGCAAGTTGTGGTGTGTAACCAGTAAACCAAGCAGAAGCATTGGATTGGGATGTGCCAGTTTTACCTGCTGCTGGTCGGCCCAATCCTTTCAATGCTGAATACGCTGTTCCTGATCGAACAACCTCTCCCAATGCATAATTCAGATCAGCCATCACGCTCTGATCAAAGACTTGTTCTGTTTGAATTTTTGCTTGATAGAGCAAGCCTTTATTGGACCCCGCCACTTCTTTAACGAGGAATGGTTTTGCTTTGATTCCATTGGCAGCAAACGTCGCGAAGGCGTTGGCAACATCGATGACATGGGGACTGGCCACTCCAAGAACAACTGATGGTGCAGGAACCATTGCTACATCTTCTGGAATGCCGGCCCGTCGTGCTGCATCGATGACTTTATCTACACCAACTTTGATACCTAGCGGCACATAGATCGTGTTGATGGAATTAGCAGTAGCGCGAAGCAAGGTGACATCACCAAAACTCTTGTCGCCATAATTTGAAACCTCATAAGGGCGCCCAAGAAAATCATCGAAAATCTTTGGTCCATCGCCATTCCAAATCGTTGAAAGTGAAATTCCTTGTTCTAGCGCCGCAACAAGGGCGAAGGGTTTGAATGTTGATCCTGCTTGTGTGATTCCTTGTGTCGCATCATTGAGTTGGCGCTTGAGGTAATCCTGGCCGCCATACATCGCGACGATCTCACCGGTGCCGGGGCGAATAGAGACAAGACCAATATGGAGATTTTCCGGAGCCTTTTTCGGTGCTTGGCTGAAAACTGCAGCTTCGGCCGCTGTTTGAGCGTTCTTATCTAAAGTCGTTCGCACAACTAATCCGCCAACCATGAGTTGATCATCAGGAAATCCAAGCGAATTGAGTTCCTTACGAACTGCTTCGATTAAGTGACCCTTATTTCCTGAGTATTGACCTGAAGAGAGTCGAGGACGGATCGCGGGCAACTTCTCGGCCAACTTGTCGGCATCGGCTTGATCAAGCCACTTCGCCTTAACTAAATTATTCAATACATATTTATATCGAGCATCCAGTCGTTCTTTGTTGCCTTCGCGATAATCCGGATCGTAATACCCGGGGGAGCGCAAAATTGCTGCAAGAACTGAGGCTTCGGCGGTATTGAGTTGATCTGCGCTCTTTCCAAAATAGACCTGGGCACCTGTCTCCACCCCATAAGCACCCCGACCAAAATAGATCGTGTTGAGGTAATTCTCGAAAATCTGATCTTTACTTAGTTGATTCTCTAACTTGATTGCGATGACCAACTCGATGATCTTGCGTTGAATCGTGCGCTCTGAGCTTAAGAATGCAGTCTTCGCGTATTGCTGTGTAATCGTCGAACCGCCCTGCAGTCCGCGTCCTAGAACGGTGTTAATTGCCCCGCGCAACATTCCTAGCGGATTGAATGCGCCTTGCGAATAAAAGTTTCTGTCTTCGGCGGCCAGAACTGCGTGACGGAGATGTATCGGAATTTGAGCCAGGGGAATGATGGTGCGGTTCTGTGCACCGATACGGCCCAACTCATCGCCATTTGCGTATTGAATGATGGTCGCTTGTGAATTGACATATTCTTTTGGATCTGGAATGTCAGTCGTGAAATACGCGATCGCGAAAACGGTAGCGCCAATAAGAAAGAGAAATCCTGCGCTTTTGACGAGGAACCGTAGGCCTTTCTGGCGCAGCCACGACATGACGAAAGGTTACCGAGTCTTCATTTTTCGAGGTGGTTTTCGCTGAACGCCATCCCCGAGAAGATAAGAAGCAGAGAGATGATTCCAGCCGCAACCAAGACAAACCTCAACGACATAGACTCGAAATTCGCCATATTCAGATTGCATCTCTGAGAGTTCGTCATTGTTCTTGATTCGACCTGAGTATTGACCGAGTTCATCGCCGAAGGTGTACTGGAGCTCTGCCACTTTCTCCTTGTGGCACATAGGGCAATCACGATCTGTTAATTCACCATGGTGTCTTGCAGCACGCCGCAAATATGGGTCAGCGTCGCAAGCATCGGATGTGGTGTTGAGGCCGCGATAAATACTGGCGATGGTTGCCCTTTTCTTTAGGGCAAAATCGACATAAGCGCGCTTGGACCACATAGGGAGAAGGATAAGGGCGGGTAAATAACTACGCTTCTGTTATGCCAAAAAAGGGAATCTGCTTGGTGTCCGGGATTTATCCACCAGATAAAGGTGGGCCGGCTCAGTTTGTTTCCCATTTTTCGCTTTGGTTAGAGAAACGCGGAATTTCTACCTATATCTTCTCACTCACAGATAGTGACTCTTCGCTCATCAGTCTTGGATTACGCACCATTGAATTGAAGTCACGCAATTCCAATTTACTGAGGCGGTATCTAGTATCTGCGATACGAATTAGGTCATTGGGGTACTCCAGATTACTTCTTATTAATGGGATGTTTATCGAGACAGCGATCGCAACCTTCTTCTCCTCCTTCGAATATGTGGCGAAAGTCCCGGGAGACATTGTTTGGGAAAGAGCTCGTAACCAAGGAGAGACCACTCTTAATGTTGATGAATATCAAGGAACCGAGGCTTGGAATAAAAAAATCATGCGCTGGTTTTTTCTTCGTTCTCTAAAAAGAGCCAAAAAAGTGATCGCCCCTTCTCGTCATCTCGCAGAAATGATTGCGACCTGGGGTATTCCTCGATCACATATCACGGTCATCCGGAATGGTGTTGACCTCTCTTTCTTCGTCACTCAAGAAGCAAAGGGAGGGTATGACTTTGATCTGATAACTATCTGTCGCCTCACGCCTTGGAAGGGTGTTGATGAAATTATCACCGAGGCAGCTAAGCGAGACTTGAGACTCTGTGTTGTTGGGTCGGGTCCTGATGAAGCACGATTGAAGAATCTAGCTTCACATCTGAAAGCTAACGTCATTTTCAAAGGTGAAAGAGACCAGGAGGAATTATTAGGCGACCTTCGATCCGCTCGAATATTCATTTTGAATAGCAGTTACGAGGGGAGTCCTCATGCCCTAATCGAGGCGATGGCTGTTGAGAAGTTGGTAATTGCTCGCGATTCCACAGGTTCAAGAGAGCTAATCGATGATCTTGAAACAGGAATACTTTCCGGAGGTGTTCGCGCCCTTGGAGAGGCAATTGATAAGGCACAAAACTTGGGTAAGAGTCAGGATGCCATTATCAATGCAGCCCGTAGCAGGATCGTTGCAAGTTATGATCGTGACAAGCTTTTTGAAAGAATTCTCGACATTGTGAGTAATTCATGAAGAAAGTTCCTATTGTTCTTCTTCCAGATATTGAGGAAGCAAGCACTCCTGTCTCAGAATTGCTCGCGCGGCAAGAGCTCTATCTTTCGCAATACATGAAGTTGACTGAGAGCAATGATAAAGCAATCGTTTTTATTTCAGGATTAGCTTCCCATCAGTTCCCAACTTACTCATCTTTCGAAGTTGTTTTGCTTGGCTCACGGAAAATTTCCTCTCCTCGATTTGCGCTCTCTTTATTACAGAAGATTCAGGAACGTGATATCAAGCCTGCTTTTATTGTGGCCGGTACGCCTTTTAAGCCATATCTGATTTCGCTGATCTTGAAAGTTTTCAAAAAGGGTACAAAAATCCAAGTTTCGGTTCATGGTGAACTAGATGGGATCCGTGCGGGTGGCATATTAGGATTTCTAAGATTCCAATTTCTTAGATTTACAATCAACAGAGCCAATCTAATTCGGTTTGTATCTCCGATTCAAGCTGAGCAATTCCGACACTTAATCAATTCTGGGAAAGAGACAGTTATCACACCTGTCCCTGTAGATACACAAAAGCGAGATCAAAAAGTGGGCAGCGAAAGAAGTGTTGGCTTTGTTGGAAGAATTCATGCCGAGCGTGGTGTCGACGATTGGGTACGAATTGTGAAGGGCTTAAATGATGTTTCAGTAATTGTCGCTGGTGATGGTGCTGGTTTAGAGAGGATGAAGTCAGCACTACCAGAGGGCAAATTTCTTGGGCATCTCCCGCAAAAAGAGATCAATACGCTGTGGCGAGAAATCGGGGTATTGCTTTCTACCGCACCCTATGAGAGCTACGGCTTATCAATGCGGGAAGCGCTGCTTAATGGCGTACCAGTTGTCTCTAGAGATAACGCCGGAGCACGTGAATTAAAAAAGTTAGCTCCAGATCTAATATCGATATATGGCAATGATGAGCACGCACGAAGTGAGATCTATAGGTTTCTAGAAAACCGGCCATCGCCCGCATCCTTCGAATCGTTTTCCGCTATTTTTGAAAGAGAGCAGAGTAAATCGCTGCAAAACCTTGCGCTGGCATGGCGCGATATCTCATAGTACTTATGAGCTCGCCACGCGAATACTTCAATCCTGCAATAATAAAACTCATCGCGGTTCGTTGGACTGGCCAATTCACTGATGGACTTTTTCAATCCGCGCTCGCATCTTTTGTTCTCTTCTCACCAGAACGTCAGCCTGATGCAAAGTCCGCCGCTGCAGCTTTTGCTGTGGTTCTTCTTCCCTATTCACTGGTTGGACCATTGGTCGGTACGGTCTTGGATCGTTTCTCTCGGCAAAGAATCCTTTTCGTCTCGAACTTAGTCCGGGCATCACTTTTGCTGGTTATTGCAACATTGATTAGAAATGATGCGACCGGAGTAGAACTCACCGTATTTGTCCTCTTGGCATTTGGAGTTAATCGCTTGATTCTTGCCGGGTTATCTGCCGCTCTTCCGCTTCTCATTAATGCTTCTGGTGAGAGTGGTCGCACTCGATTGGTTTCTGTGAACGCACTTGCTGTGACAGGTGGGACGGTGTGCGTCGTCCTTGGCGGTGGTTTTGGGATTGGGCTACGTAATCTTCTTGATTCACAAACCAACGCAAATATCGCCGATGGTTTCCTGATTCTCACCGGTTCTCTGCTCTTTGCACTCGCAGGTCTCTTGATGTTGATGTTGAAAAAGAGTGATCTCGGACCTCTTCCACACGAGATTAGAGCGGTCAGCCCGAGTGAGGCCTTCCGCGAGATGCGAGACGGATTTCAGTTCCTGCGACAGTACCGTGATTGTTATCTGGGGATTTGGGCAACCGCAATTCAACGTGGCGGATTGACTGCATTGACCTTGATGGCGCTGCTGCTTAATCGAAATACTTTCCATGATCCATCGTTACCTGACCAGGGACTAGCAGGCTTTGCTACTGCTGTAACTGCCGCAGGCGCTGGCGTCGCAATTGGAGCGTTGATTGCACCTTTTGGTGTTGCGCGATTCGGTCGCCACTTATGGATAAGAATCTCCTTGATTGCTGGTGGCATACCAATGATTGCTCTTGCTGCCAAACAAATAAATTTCACTCTGTTGCTCACAGGTTTTTTCGCCGCGCTAGCGGGACAGGGTGTCAAGGTCACAAACGATGCTCTCGTCCAATCAAAGATTGCTGATGAATATCGCGGTCGTGTCTTTGCGGTCTATGACGTGATGGTGAACGCAGGGATTGTGAGTGGAGCACTTTTTGCATCCTTAGTGTTACCGAATAGCGGTCTTTCATCGCTACTGCCACTTCTGGTCGCAACGATTTATCTTGTTATGGGAATGTTCTTGTTGCGAAAAAGAAACTTTAACTCTGATTATCGCTCCACCATTTAAGAAGTTCATCCTTCGCTCGCTCTTCTCCAAGTGGGCCCTCTTCAAGTCGTAATTCAAGTAAGAAGTCATATGCCTTGCCGACGATTGGTCCTGCTTTAATTCCAAGAATCGACATGATTGCATGGCCATCAAGATCAGGGCGGATTTTCATCAACTCTTCTTGCTCCATAAGAGCTGAGATGCGTGATTCGAGATGATCGTAATTTGTGGCCAGCATCTCCGCCTTCTTCTTGTTCCGCGTCGTGCAGTCAGCACGAGTAAGAACATGAAGCAGCGTGAGAAGCTCTCCGGCATCGCGGACATAACGACGAACGGCCGAGTCGGTCCAATCCCCGCCTCCATAACCGTGAAATCTCAGGTGTAAAAAGACCAGTTTCGAAACATCCTCAACCACATCGTGATCGAAGCGGAGTTTCTTCAAGCGTTCCTTTGTCATTCGCGATCCCACTACCTCGTGATGGTGGAATGAGACACCTCCTCCAGCAATGAGAGCTCGCGTCTTTGGTTTTCCAACATCGTGCATTAGTGCTGCCAATCTCAAAACTAAATTTGGCTCCCCACCTAGTCGGTTCTCTAGGGCAATTGATTGTTCAACAACAGTCAACGTGTGCTCGTAAACGTCTTTATGGTGGTGGTGTTCGTCAATCTCTAGCTGAAGTTTGGGAATTTCCGGAAGAAACTTCTCGCATAACCCTGTCTCTACCAGCGTAGTGATTCCGACTCGGGGATTTTTGGAGATAAGGATCTTGATGAATTCATCTCGAATGCGCTCCGCCGAGATGATGGATAGGCGTTCTGCCATAGTCTTCATTGCTGAAATAACAGAAGCATCAATAGTGAAACCAAGTTGAGCTGCAAATCTCGCTGCGCGTAACATCCTGAGTGGATCATCATTGAATGAGTCTTCGGGCCTACCTGGTGTAATCAAGTTAGATCTGAGTAGATCTTTTACACCATCAAATGGATCGATAAATTCGGGCTCTGCGCTGGTGAGTTCGATTGCCATTGCATTGACCGTGAAATCTCTTCGTTTCAGGTCTCCTTCAATCGAATCGCCAAACACCACTTCGGGATTTCTCGAATCACTTTCGTATTTCTCACTTCGATAGGTTGTTATTTCAAGCGTCGTGGCATCTTTCTTTGCTGCGATAGTTCCGAATCGGATTCCAACTTCCCACACATCATCGGCAAAAGTCTTGAGAATCTTCTTGATTTCAGCTGGTTTGGCATCGGTCGTGAAATCCAGGTCATTGCCCAAGCGTCCTAAGAGAGCATCGCGGACTGGCCCACCCACAAGGGCCAAGCGAAATCCAGATTTTCGGAATATTTCGCCGAGCTCGAAGGCTGTGGGCGCATGCGCTCGTAGCTTTTCAATAGCGATCGAACTTGCTGCGCTGAGCGGTGTTTCCATAACTGCGAAGGTTACTGATCAGGCCAGCGAGTACGCTCTGCTCTATGACCCCGGCACCTGGTGCGGGCGGCGAAGAAGTAAAGAAAAAGCGAAAGCGACGTCGTTCGCGCTCCACATCCAAGCGCACCCAGCAATCTCCACAGCCTGCCGCGAAAAAACATCGTCGACGTCCGCCTTATGCACGACGCGTTGATGAGACAAGTGCCGGTGGGCTCGTCATTGATAAAACCGGTACCAAAGGTTTGTTAATCGGCCGATTAGATATCAAAGATCAAACTCGCGAGAAATTGTTGTGGTCTCTGCCAAAAGGACATATTGAAGAAGGTGAATCTCCAGAACAGGCTGCGCTTCGGGAAGTTAATGAAGAGACTGGGATTCAGTGCTCTATCGATAAATCACTTGGTGTTATTGATTTCTGGTTTATGGCAGGTGGGAAGAGAATTCATAAGACCGTCCACCACTTTGTCTTCCGCGAGACTGGCGGGAAAATCGCGCCCCAAATAAGTGAAGTCGATGATGTTCGGTGGTTTCCACTCGAGGAGATTGTGGATCGACTTGCCTACCCTGATGAAAGAAAGTTGATCGCGCGTTCTCAGGAGTTATTGCGATGAGGCGCCTATTTCCACTCCTGTTTATATTGATGACTTTAACGCTCCAACCTGCACAAGCAGCAGGAACTATAACTTTGACGGAACCTACTCATCGATCAAGTTCCGGTATCTTCTTTGACAATTCTTTGGCGGAGTTGATCTCGCCC
>CAZGMF010000039.1:0-10744 GCA_964526795.1 uncultured Clavibacter sp. | reverse complement strand
CGACTGATGGCGATCGCCGGGGTCGACCACGTCGCGACGATCCTCCGCCGGGACCTGACCCCGGCCGAGGTCGCCGCGGCCGCGCAGCTCCTCGAGCTCGTCGACGACCGGATCGAGGCCGAGACCGGCCGCAAGCTGACCGTCACGACCTCCACCGTCACCATGCGCGGCAACTGGTCCCCCGAGCTCCGCCTCGGGTACACCCCGGTCGTCGCCGTCGAGTCGATCGCTCTGAACGGTGAACCGCTCGACGAGGACGTCGACTGGTGCTGGCTCGGCGGCCCGACGGTCCTGCGCGGCCCCGTGCCCGCCGCCGGTGTCACCGTCGCCCGGGCCTCCTACCATTGGGGCGGACCCGACGCCATGATCGACGTCACCTACGACCACGGGTGGCTCAACGTCCCCGCGGACCTCGTCGACGTCGCCGCCCAGGCCGTCGCCCGGGCCCTCACCCGGCTCCCCGCCGGCGACGGGATCCAGTCCCACGCCCAGTCGATCGGGACGTGGTCCGAGACGATCACCTACGAAGCCACCCCGAGCACCGACCTCCTCGCCGACCCGGCGCTCGTCGAACGGTGCCGGAAGTACCGACGCCGCGGGTGGCCGAAGCGCGGCGAATGATGACGTTCGCCGACCTGTTGACCACACCGGCGGTCATCTCCACCGTCGCCGACGGCGCCACCGACTCCTGGGGCGACGTGACCCGCGGCGTCGCGACGTCCGCCACGACGGTCTGTTACCTCGAGCAGACCGCCGAAACCGAGTCGAACAGCGACCGCGCCGCCGGATCGGTCACCGCGCTGCTCGTCGTCCCGGCCGGAACCACGATCTCGGCCCGGTCGACGGTCACCGTCGCCGGTCGAGTGTGGGAGGTCGTCGGTGAACCCGCCGAACGCGCCCGCCCGGGCGACGACACCCACCACATCGAAGCGACGATCCGCACCACCGGAGCCACCGCGTGACGTTCGTGCCCGACCCCAGCTTCGAGGACCAGGCCCGTCGCGAAGGGATCGCCGCGGCCGAACGACTCAAGGCGGCCGAACAGATCCGCGACGCCGCCAAACGGGCCGCGCCCGGCGGCGGTACCGGCGCGTACGCCCGGTCCGTCGAAGCGGTGCGCGACGGCACCGTCGTGCGGGTCCTCACCACCGACCCGGCCGGCCACCTCATCGAGTTCGGGTCGATCAACAACCCGGCGTACGCCCCCATCCGGACCGGTGTGAGCGACGCCGGCTACACCCTCGCCGAGGACCCGCCGAACAGCGAGTCGACATGACGACCCCCGTCATGCCCGACGAGCTCGCCGTCGCCCGGTCGTGGCTCCTCACCGTCGAAGCGGTCACCGACCTCGTCGGTGACCGGATCATGTCGAAACTCCCCGCGACGCTCACGTTCCCGTTCGTGCGCCTGTGGGTCGCGCCCGGCGGTGGGATCACCGTCACCGACCGGGTCGACCGCGCGGTGATCGACGTCCACGTCTACGGCGACCCCACCGACGACAACCCACTCCGGTCGTGCCGTGATCTCGCCGCGACCGTCCGCGCCGCCTGGGGTGACGCCGGCGGGTACATCGACGAAGCCCAGGCCGCGGTCGTCCTGCGCGTCGAGGAGATCACGAGACCGCACCCTGTGCCGGACGATTCGGTCGACCCGGCACACCCGTTCCCCCGGTGGATCTCGACCATCGCGATTCACCTCCGCCCGAACCCCTGACAGGAGAACCACCATGGCAAAGGACAGCACCCAGGTCCTGAGCGCCGACGCGGACTGCGAGCTGTACCTCGCCCCCGCCGAGACCACGCTCCCGAGCACCGCGACCGCCGCGCTGGCCGTCGGGTTCAGCTCGATCGGGTACCTCCAGGACCCGCCCGACTTCAGCGTCGACCGCCCGACGAAGGACATCGAGGCGTGGAACAGCGACGACCCGATCCGGACCCTCATCGAGAAGTCAAACCTCGAGGTCACCCTGAAGGCCCAGCAGACCAACAACCTGAGCCACGAGCTGTACTGGGGTCTGGGCACCTGGGTCGACGACGGCGGCACCGGCGCCGTGTGGACCCCGTCGTCCGGCGACGTCATCAAGGCCATGGTCCTCGAGATCACCGACGGCGCCCGTCAGGTCCGCTACGCGTTCAGCCGAGTGTCGGTGTCCAAGGTCGGGAAGCTCAACCTCGCCCGCGCCGAGGCGGTCTCCTACGAGATCACCCTGAAGCGTCTCACCGGCACCTGGAAGATCCTCGACTCCCAGGTCCCGGCCGGGGTCGTGCTCGACTGATGCCCGACCTCGACTTCGACAGGCGAAGGGCGGAGCGCGGCGTCACCGGCGGCCACACCGTGACCGTCGGTGGCGCCACCCACCACCTGCCCGCCGTGCTCCCCCTGTCGGTCATGGCGCACGTCGCGCAAGCCGTCATGGACGCATCGGGCGGCAAGCTGAAGACGGACAAGATGGACGCCGCGACGCTCCTGCGGGCGGCGCCCGGGCTCGTCGACGCGTTCGCCGCCGGTCTCGGCGAATGGGTCCGCCAGCTCGACGAGGGCGAGTTCATGGCCCTGTTCGAGCTGTACGACCTCGGCGGTGCCGGCGCGGGGGAATCCTCGGGCTCGTAGAGCTGCTCGACTCCCACTGGGAGGCGATCGAAGCGGATTTCCGCCGGTTCTACGGGCTCCGCCTCGTCGACGCGACGTTCGGGTCCGACGCGGTCCCACCGGCCGAGCTGGTCGCCCTCGTCAAACACCTCCCGGAAGATTCGGCGCTCACCGCCGCCATGGGCCAGGTACGGGCCCAGGCGCTCGAGCTGATCCTGACCCACGGGATCCTCGACGTGGTCACCGCGTTCGCGTCGGGTGGCAGGACCAGGGCGCCGACCATCGAGGAGCTCCTGAACCCGCCGCAGGTCGACGAACGACGCGGCAAGCCGCGCACCGTCAACGACTGGGTCCAGGCGCTCGGCGGGCTCGTCGAGACCGCCCCCCGATCCTCGTGAGGAGGTGAACCGTGGCGAAGGCCGGAACCGTGTTCGTCGACGTCGAAGGGCGTTTCGACGGTCTGCAATCCGGGCTCGGCAAGATCGCCGGGGTCGCCGCCGGGCTGTTCGCCGGCGCACAGCTCGGGAAGGTGTTCACCGACGCGGCACGCGACGCGGACGAATCCGCGCAGGTCGCGGCCCGTACTGCGAACGTGATCCAGACCACCGGCGCGATCGCCGGTGTGTCCGCCGAACAGGTGAACCAGCTCGCGACCGCCCTGTCGAACAAGACCGGCGTCGACGACGAAGCCATCCAGTCGGGCGCAAACCTCCTGCTCACGTTCACCGGCATTCAGAACAAGGTCGGCGAAGGAAACCAAATCTTCGACCGGGCGACCCAGGCGGCGCTCGACCTGTCGAAGGGCCTCGGAACCGACATGCAAGGCGCGGCGCTCCAGGTCGGTAAGGCGCTGAACGACCCGATCAAGGGCGTCACCGCCCTGTCCCGCGCCGGTGTCCAGTTCACCGAACAGCAGAAGGAACAGATCAAGGCGCTCGTCGACTCCGGCGACCAGCTCGGCGCACAGAAGATCATCCTCGGCGAGCTCGAGAAACAGTTCGGGGGTGCCGCGGAGGCGACCGCGTCGCCGTTCGAGCGACTCCAGACCACGATCGGCAACCTGAAAGAATCGCTCGGCGCCGGCCTGCTCCCGGTCGTCGGCACCCTCGCCACCGGTCTCGGCGGGCTCGCCGACTCCCTCGGCGGCACCCTCGAGAACGTCGGCACCGCGCTCGGCGGGGCGCTCACCCCGCTCACCACGGCGATCGGCCCGGTCCTCCAGACCCTCGGCGACTCGTTCGCCGGGATCGTGGCCGGTCTCACCCCGGGCCTCGAAGCGCTGTCGATCGCGTTCGCCGAAGCGTTCAGCACCCTCGGCCCGGTCATCTCGTCGACCCTGTCGACCGTCGCCGGTGCGATCGGCCAGCTCGTACCCGTGTTCACCCCGATCCTCGGGGTCCTCGGGAACCTCCTCGAGGCGATCCTCCCACCCGTCGCCGGGCTCCTGTCCGCGGTCGCCGGCGTCATCGGCGGGGTACTCGGCCCCGTCATCGCCGCGCTCGCCCCACCCCTGTCGACCATCGCCCAGGTCATCGGCGGGGTCCTCCTCCAGGCCGTCAACGCCCTGTCGCCGCTCCTCGCCCAGTTCGCCGGGACGCTCGGCGGGGCGCTCGCCGGTGCCGTCAACGCGGTCGCCCCGGTGTTCGTGCAACTCGCGCAAACCCTCACCGGGACGTTCGGTCAGGCGCTCACCGCGATCGTCCCGATCCTCGGCGAGCTCCTCGGGGTCCTGGGCGGCGCGTTCGGGACCGTCCTCCAGACCGTCCTGCCGCCGCTGGCGCAGCTCGCACAGACCGTCGCCGGCGCCCTGTTCCCAGCGATCGGCCAGCTCCTGCCGATCCTCGCCCAGCTCGCCGCGACCATCGGCGGCGCACTCGGCCAGGCGCTCCAGATCCTCGCCCCTGCGATCGGCCAGATCGTCACGCTCCTCGCCGGGTCGCTCGGTCAGGCCCTCCAGGTGATCCTGCCGGCGATCGTGCAGCTCGCCGGTGTGCTCGCCGGCGCCCTCGGCCAGGCGCTCGCGACGATCCTGCCCGTCCTTGCCGGGGTCGCGGCGTCCGTCGGCGGGGCGCTCGCCACCGCTCTCGCCGCGATCCTCCCGCCGATCGCCCAGGTCGCCGCCGTCCTCGCCGGCGCCCTGGGCACCGCGCTCACCGCGATCGCCCCGATCCTCGCCGATGTGGCCGGGATCGTCGGCCAGACCCTCGCCACCGCCGTGCAGGCCATCACCCCGGCGCTCGCGGCGCTCGGCCCCGTGTTCGCCACGATCGCGAACGTGATCGCCGGGCTCGCCCCCGTCCTCGCCCAGGTCATCGGGATCGCCGCGGAGCTCCTCAAGGCGATCCTCGAACCGCTCGGCCCGGTGCTGCCCGTGATCGCCGAAGCGTTCGGCGCGGTCGCCGTCGCTCTCGTCCAGGTCCTCGCCGCGGTCGTCCCGATCCTCGGGCCGCTGCTCGAGCTCGTGACGATGCTCATCGAGCGCCTCGGGGTGCCGGTCATCCAGGCGCTCGCCGAGGCGCTCGGCCTCGCCGCCCAAGCGTTCGCCGCGATCGTCGGGCCTGTGTCCCAACTCCTCGCGTCCGGGATCGGCGCACTCGCCGACATCATCACGAAGCTGTTCGCCGGCGACTTCGGTGGCGCCGCCGAGGCGTTCGGGAACCTCGCCTCCGACGCGCTCGCCGGCCTCGGCGGACTCCTCGAGGGCATCGGCGGATTCATCACCGGCACGGCGCTCCCGTTCCTACAGGAACAGTTCCCGGTGTGGATCGACGCGCTCATCGGGTGGCTCGCCGAGGTCGCCCCCGTCGCCCTCGAAGCGCTCGGCGGGCTCATCGCGTCGATCGGTTCGTGGCTCATCGACACCGGCGTCCCCGCCCTGATCGCACTCCACGAACAGCTCGCCGAAGCGCTCATCGGGTTCGTCGCCACCGTCGGCCCGCAGATCCCCGGCCGTCTCCTCGACATCGTCACCGCGATCGGGAACTGGGCGCTCGCCGCAGGACCCGAGATCGCCTCGGCCGTCGCCGGTCTCACCGGCGCCCTCCTCGGGTGGCTCGCCGAGATCGTCCCACAGATCCCGGTCAAGCTCGCCGAGCTCCAGCTCGCGATCGGGAACTGGGTGCTGTTCACCGCGATCCCGTTCGTCGCCGAGAAAGCGCTCGGGTTCGCCGGCGCCCTCCTGGGGTGGCTCCTCGAGTTCGTGCCCTCCATCCCGGGCCGGCTCCTCGACATCGCCGCGGCGATCGGGAACTGGGTGCTGTTCACCGCGATCCCGTTCGTCGCCGAACGCGCCGCCGGTCTCGCCGCGGCAGTGATCGGATGGGTCACCGACGCCGTTGCGTCGATCCCCGCCCGCCTCGCCGAGCTCGGCGGCGCGATCCTCGGGTTCCTCGCCGGGCTCCCGGCACAGATCACGAACATCGGCCGCACCATGTGGGACGGGATCAAGGACTCGTTTAGGGGTGTCATCAACTTTCTCATCGACGCATGGAACCGGCTCGACTTCACGATCGACATCACCGTCCCCGACTGGGTTCCCGGCATCGGCGGTAAGGGATTTCGGGTTCCGGACGTGATCCCCGACCTGCCCCGTCTCGCGGAGGGCGGCATTGTCCGCGCCGTCGACGGCGGCACCATGGCACTGATCGGCGAAGCCGGACGCGACGAAGCGGTCATCCCCCTCGACCCCGGTGTCCGCGACGGGCTCCGGAACCTCGGCGCCGGCGGCACCGGGAACGGGATCACCATCAACGTCGAACGGGTGGTCGCCCCGGACACGACCCGTGTCCCCGAGGAGCTCGTCCGGGCCGCACGCGAGGCGAGGGTGGTCATGGCATGAGCGGTTTCCCGGTCACCACCAACGGCGGCACGCTCACCCTGTCGAGCGGGTACACGCTCCCGAACCCTGCCGTGACACTCATCCAGTGGGGCCTCGGCGAGCTGTGGACGCCACAGGTCCAGGGGAAGAACTTCGACGCCGCCGGCACGACGTGGGTCGTGCCACGCGACCTCGCCGAACAGAAAGTGTCGATCCCCGTCGCGATCATCGGCGAGGTCGACTCGGCCGGTGACCCGACCGCCGATCCGACCGCCGGCCTGTTCGCGAACCTCCAGGAGCTGATCGCCGAGCTCATGGGGCCGGGCGTGCAACCGAACGAAACCGCCGCGGTCCCCGGGTTCGTCGCCGCCGACTGGGTGCCGTACAGCGGCGCCGCGGCGATCAACGCCCGGTTCCAGTTCGAGTCGATCCAGGTCGGCGACCGTCACCGCGGCTGGTGCACCGCAGTGCTCCGCGCCACGCTCCCCGACGGGCCGATGATCGTTCCTGCGGCGCCGTGAGGTACATCACCGTCGACGTGCTGAACCCGGCACGCACCACACTGCACGCGAACGTTCCGGTCGCCTCGGCCCAGTACGGCGCGGAAACCTCTGACGCCGCGGCATGCAAGCTGACCGTCCCCGCCGATCATCCCGCCGCCGCGAGTCTCGTCCCCGGGAACCTCGTCCGGTTCCGGGCGAACGGCACCACCGACGGCATGTTCGTGATCGTCACCACCAAAGAGGGTGTGATCCGGCCCCGAGGTGAACAACGCACGCTCGAGGTGCAAGGCCGGGACGTGCTGATCCTCCTCGACGACGCACCGGTCACCCCGACGTTCGGGATCGAGTCGCTCCCCGCGACGACCGAGATCCGGTTTAACTGGACCCACCCGGCGCTCAACCGGTCGGCCTGGACGACCCCGGTGCCGATCGGCGCCGTGTGGGGCGCCACGATCGACTGGACCGACGCGCCAGCCGCCGCGACGGCGCCCGGCCAATGGAACGCCCCCACGTCGCACACCGACCCCGCCGCCTACTGGGTGTGGAACCAGGCGGTGAACGGGTCGTTCTCGCATCCGCCCGGAACGGTGTTCTTTCACTACGACATGGTCGTGACGACCGAGACGATCGCCGCGTTCGTGTGGACCGCCGACGACCGCGGCGCCCTCGCGATCGACGGAGTCGTGATCGACCCCGGCGTCGACGCCCCCTCCGCCCAGTACACCCAGGCCAGGATCGCCGCGGTCCGCCTCACCCCCGGTCTCCACACCCTCGACATCCGGGCGACCAATGAACTGTGGCTCGGCGCCGGCGGAGCCTACGCACAGGGCCGGGTGTGTCTCACCGCCTACCAGCTCCCGTCCGCGACATCGAGACTGAAGGCCGACACAGTGTGGTTCCGCACCGGGGCCACGAACCCTGGGTGGAAATGCCTCGGCTACCCGGGCTCCGAACCCGGGTTCACCGTCCCGCACGCGACCCGGCTCCTCGTCGAACGAGCCCAGGCCGACGGCCACCTCGCCGGGATGACCCTCGGGTTCACCGACACGACCTGGTCGACCGGTGCGTCCGCGCCGATCGGTTCCGAGCTCACCGCCCGGACACAAGACTCGATCTTCGACACGCTCCGCGCCTGGTCGTCGCTCGGGTTGTGCGACTTCGCAATGGACCCCGCCGCGAACACGCTCCGGCTCTGGCCGCACCAGGGTCGCCCCGGGAACAGCTACACCCTCGACGCCGACTACCTCGCGGCCGCCGTCCGGGAGCGTCGACGATGACCGAGATCGTACGACTGCAATGGGCCCGGGGGTACGTCGAGGAATCCGACGGCGCACCCGGACCGGTGCGAACGACGTTCGTGTCGATGTCCAACATCGCCAACGAGGCCGACGCCCGCGCCGCCGCGAACGCCGTGCTCACCCAGCTCGCCGGCCCCCGGCTGTCGGTCACGGCCGACGTCGCCGGTGACCTGTGGGCCGCCCCGGGCGACACGTTCACACTCGTCCTACCCGACGGGAACGACACCGAGGTCGTGCGTTCCCGGGAGGTTGAGGTCGACCAGGAAACCGGCCGCGGTCGGATCGCGTACACCCTCGCCGATCCGGCCGACCTGCTCGCCGAACGACTCGCCCTTAGCGTCAAACGCCTCGGGAACGGCACCGTGTCCGGACGCGCCGCCGCGTCCTCGCCGTCGAACGCCGTCCCGACCGGGCTCCCCTCCGGAGCGCTAGCGAAGGTCACCGTTCCGCCCTGGTCGTTCGCCCCTCCGGCTGTAGGCATCGGACCGACATGGACAAACGACGGCGACGATTTGCAGCTCACCGCCGTCGTGGCAGTGACCGCCCCTGCGATTAGCGGCGGCGGTGAGTGCGGACTGGGTGTGTATGTGGCCGGCGCCCTGGTCCGGGCCATGACGATCCCGGGCGCGTTCTTCGGTCAGACCGCGCTGTGTCAGAACGTGGTCATCCGGTCCAACGATTCGGTGCACGTCCGGATCACTTCGTACGACGGCACGGCACCGACCACAAAGCTCGTGGTCCAGTTGCTCGTCGCTCCAGCTCGTCTCGCCACGAAGGACTGAGCGTGCCGATTCCTCGCATCCTGGGTGCCGGTCCGCTGCGGACCAACAGCACGTTCGCCGGGATCACGATGACGGAGGCCGACCTGCCGACGCAGGCGTATGCCGGGTGCACGCTGCTCCTCATCGTGACGTCATCGCACCGGCGGTACATCCAGCGGTTTGACCCGTTTGGGCCGTCCTCGCGTGTGTGGGACGGTTCACGCTGGCCGTACTGGCCGCCCCTACTCGGCAGCACCGATGAAGCGGACCAACAGGACGGAACGAACGACGGGTTTCTCGACTCCCTGCCGGTCGACACCTTTCGCGTTAGTTCACCGAATGACCCGGTGCCGGTGGCAATGCAACTCCAGCGGTTCATCAAGTCTGACCCCGCCTTCTTTGGAGACGCCGAGACAATCATCGACTCGAGCCGCGCCGCGATCTTCGCGACGCCATACCCGTCGAACGAGTACGTGTTCCAACCGGTGTTTCCGTTCACGGTTCAGCCGTGGAGTTTTGTGAACGACTCGGCCGTGAACCCGACGTCGAACGGCGGCATGTCACCGTCGTTCACCTGCCAGCTCCTCGCGGTGTCCGGCGGCTATCAGGCCCGCCCGTCCCGAATCTTTCCCTACTTCTCAAACTGGGTGTCGGTCGTCAAACAACAGAATCTCCTCCCTGAGGCGTGGCCCTGGTTCCAGCAAACGCCGGGGTCGAACACGTTTCCAGCGAATCAGCCGACGTACCAGCGTGCGAACGTCGGGCCGCTGGGCTCGCCCACCTACTCGGGCTGGGGTTACTTCCAGCCGGACTGGTGGCACGACCCGGGCACCGAAGGCAACACGTTTCATTTCGCGATCAGTCCTCGGCCGAGCGTCGCGATCGGCTCCGTCGTGCAACCCGCGGCGGTCAGCAGTTTCCCGCCGCTCGAATGGCGGGACGCGTTCCGTCTGCCGTCAAGCTCCTCACGCGGTCCCGTTGCGATCACCGATCTCGTCGACGGGCATCCGTTCTCCACCACGGGCACGGTCTACGGGATCAGTGCCGGCCCGATAACCATCGGCGCTCAGTCCTGGTCGGCCTACGGCGCTGCGTACCCGCGCTGGGACCCCTACACGTCCACGCAGAACACGCCCCTCACACCGAATGAGGACCTGTTCACCGTTCAGCGCACGTTCGCCACGATCCTCAGTTTCGGTGGCGTCGACGGAACGTTCCCACCTGAACCTCCGCTTGCGCTGGCCGGCGCCGGCCTGGGGTTCCTGATCTCGTCCTGAAAGGCACCCCGCATGTCCAACACACCGACGCTCGACGTTCGCGGAGGGCGCCTCCTGCTCTTGGCAGATGAGGACGACTACAAGATCGTCACGTTCCGGGTGCCGTTCGACCCGACGACCTCCACGTGGGTCGCGCTGTGGCGCGACCGCAACGACGGGGGCAACTGGGGCGAGTTCGACGTGGCCGCTTCCGGCACCGAGAACACCGGCGACGACGCAGGCACGTGGAACATCACCGTCGAGGTCGACACGACGGATTTCGGTGAGGCGGCCCGGGTGTGGGCGCTGTTCCGTGACGGCGAACCGTGGATTTCCGGCCCGTTTGTCACGCAGGCGACCCCGGATCGGGGTGCGCCGTGACGATCGAGATCAACCTCCCAACGACCACCGTCGAGGTCGTCGAACCGGACGGCACCGTCGTCGAGGTCGTCGTCCTCGGAGCGACCGGCGGCGCTCAGGGTCCGGCAGGCCCGCAGGGTGACCCCGGCCCGCAGGGTGA
>CAZGMF010000038.1:0-11752 GCA_964526795.1 uncultured Clavibacter sp. | reverse complement strand
GTCCCATTCCGAACCCGGAAGTTAAGCCTCTCAGCGTCGATGGTACTGCACGGGGCACCGTGTGGGAGAGTAGAACGCCGCCGGACTTAAATTACGAAGAAGGGGTTGCAGTTATCTGTGGCCCCTTTTTCATTTGTGGAGCTTTTTTACTGCCGTGGGAGAGAAATTGGTTCACCGTTCTTATCGAGGCGAAGTCCTGAAAGGTAGATGATGGAGAATCAACGAAGACCAGCACGCAAATTCGGTGCTGGCAAGAAGCCATCAGAGCGTTCGCGATCTCCGCAAGCACATTCATCGCGCGAAAATTCATCCCGCGGTAAGACAGCTCATGGAAAGCAAGCGCCTGGAAGAACTGTGCGCGCAAAACCAGAGAGAGTACGTCGAGCATCACTTGTTGAAGAACCGGAAATTCCAGCAGAAATTACTGGGGAAGAGTTGCCGAGAATCGAGAATTTCCAGCTTCAATCACTTGCCCTTGAAAATGCCGAACGAGTGAGAAAACATCTTGTGGCACTAATTCAATTCTTACCAACAGATCCTGAACGAGCATTCAAACATGGGCAGGCTGCGGTCTTCCGAGCAGGTCGAATCGCGATCGTGCGCGAACGTGCGGGCATTGCCGGAGTCGAGAGTGGTCATTACGAGATTGCCCAGAAGGATTTGCGGGCGGCATCGCGCATCAGTGGATCACTAGAAGTCCTGCCCTACATTGCACGATGCGAAGTCGCCTTAGGAAACCCGCGAAAAACGCTAGAAATTGCCGGCTCTGTGGATCCGAAAAAACTTTCGGTTGCCGCACAAGTCATGATGAGGATCGCTGCTTCGAAAGCTCGGTCGGCACTCGGCGAGCGGGATGCTGCAGTACTCACATTGCAATGCGCGGAGCTGAATGTGACGGACGCTCAGTGGTCTCGCGCACTTCACCGCGAGTATCACGAAGCACTGATCTCGGCAGGCCGCCAAGAAGAGGCCGCAAGTTTTGTCGCGAAATTTCCCAACTCATTTGAAGAGTAAATAAGTTCTCCCCAGTCTGCAATGACGACTTCTGCAATGTCAGTGGCGTAGAGAAGAATTCCAACATTGGAAATTCACCATTGGAGCGGAGCAATATGACCAAAGATGCCTCAGAGAATTCGGTCCTCCTTGTAGGGCGAGTCAGTGGAGAGGTTGCGGAAAAAGAGTTACCTAGCGGGGATCGAGTAGCGGAATTTCGGATTGTGGTGGCGCGCGATGATCGTGACGGATTTGATACTTTCGATATCGCGGTCTGGAAGGCCTCACTACGGAAGCGCGCCCTTTCCCTCGACAATGAAGAGTGGCTCGAGATCAAAGGAGTACTGCGGCGGCGCTTTTGGCGCAATGGCGCCGGAGTAGCAAGTCGATGGCAAGTTGAAGGTCGCGAAATCAAGCGGATTTAGTACCTTTCTCTCATGGCAAACGACCTTTTCTCAGCGCTCCGTACCTATCTCACCAAAGTTACAGGTGGGGAGAAGACCCCACAGGAGATTGCAGCGGCCTTGAATACTTGGGCGCGGGAAAGTAGCGAAGCGATCAAAGAGCGGGTTGAAGAAGAGATTGCGCGCAGCGCGAAGAAGATGGGCTTTGCAAAGCAGAGCGATCTGGACAAGTTGGCACGAGATTTAGAGGAACTGCGATTCAAATTGGTCGGTGGCGCACGCCCGAGTTCATCTGCCAGTAAGCCTAAGAAAAACGCGGGCGCCAAGAAGGCAAAGAAAACAAAGGGGACTCCAACTTCCACAAAGAAGTCGGCTTCCAAGAAGAGTTCTCCGAAAAAGAAATAGCTTTAAGTTTCACGACTGTAAGAGCGAGCGCAGATCGAAGGGGGAGCGGTGGAAGAGAATCAAAGTCCATTGGAAACCGTTGCTGACATAAAGAAAAGAATCGCGGAGATTTCGTTCGCCCCATTGAGCGAGCATGGTGAAAAATTCGAAGGGATCAACTCTGAATTGAGCAGCGCGCTTCAATCAGTAGAAGGTCTCTCCAACTAGAACGGCGTATTCCGTGCGCACCCGACTCGATGCCGAAATGGTTCGACGCGGTTTAGCGCGTTCTCGCGATCACGCTGTGGATCTCATTGAATCTCGGTCGGTTCTTGTCGGTGGGATACCCGCTTCAAAGCCTGCGACCCAAGTGGATGCCGAAACATCCATTCTCTTGGCTGGCGAGCGCAGTGATTACGTTTCTCGTGGCGGACATAAATTGGCTGGAGCTCTCGATACTTTTACGGAGATCACCGTGGAAGGCCGAACTTGTCTTGATGCAGGGGCTTCGACGGGTGGGTTCACCGATGTCCTCCTCAAGCGTGGCGCTAGGAAAGTTATCGCAGTCGATGTGGGGTATGGACAATTAGCGTGGGAGTTGCGCCAGGACCCTCGTGTTGAAATCCACGATCGAACCAACATTCGCACTCTCTCCACCGATCAGATCTCAGAGCCGGCGGATTTGGTCGTAGCAGATCTCTCTTTCATCTCATTGACCCTTGTCATTCCGGCCTTGGTCTCCGTTTCGAAACCCTCCGCAGATTTCCTGATTATGGTCAAACCACAATTTGAAGTCGGGCGAGAGAGCTTGGGCGCAGGAGGCGTTGTACGCGAACCTACGCTGCGCAAGAGCGCCGTGGGCGATGTTGCCAACAGCGCCTATGACATGGGCCTAGGCACCCTTGGTGTCGTTGCAAGTCCATTGCCCGGACCATCTGGAAATGTGGAATATTTCCTCTGGCTCAGGCGTGGCGCTCCAGTGATTAGCGACCACGATCTTGATAACGCGATTGCGAAAGGACCCCAGTAAATGAAAGAACGTCGCGTCCTTCTCGTTCTTCATCCGGAACGACCAGAAGCGCATCGTGTGGCGGCGGAAGTAGCAACTGCCTTATCTAAAGAAGGTTTTTCTTTCATCTCGCTCTCAGAGTTAACTATTTCCGGAGTGCGATCCATTAATGCCGAACAGCTGCGAGAGATGATTTCGGAGTGCGAATTGGCTCTCGTTCTTGGTGGCGATGGAACAATTCTTCGCGGTGCAGAGTTGATTCACGGCACAGCTATTCCAATCCTCGGCATAAACCTTGGACATGTTGGATTCCTTGCTCAGATCGGCAAACCAACCGCTGAACAGATCATCACCGCCATTCGCAATCGCACTTATCGCACCGAGAAGAGAATGTCTTTGGCATATCGAGTCGAGAGGGCAAATGAGGTAGTAACGAAAGGTTGGGCGCTCAATGAAGTGACAGTTGAGCGAAGCACAGAGCAGATGATTGAACTCTTCTTGCAGATTGATCACCGCCCACTCTCGCGGTGGGGTTGCGATGGAGTTATCTGCGCGACTCCAACGGGTTCGACCGCCTATGCATTCTCTGCCGGGGGTCCCGTGGTCTGGCCAGATGTCGAAGCCCTGGTTCTCTTGCCTCTTGCGGCACACGCACTCTTCTCCGATCCGATGGTCGTTTCCCCGGACTCGGAGATCGCTATCGATTTGGAAAGTGAGGTCGGAGTCCTTTCTGCAGATGGTCTCCGAAAGTTCCAACTCCGCGCTGGTGATCGAATCACTTTGAACAGCGATAAATCGTTCATTCATCTGGCGCATATCGAGGAGGCTCCCTTCACCGATAGATTGGTGGCGAAATTCAAACTTCCCATCGATGGATGGCGCGGTGAGTAAGAAAACAAAGTCTGAGATCGCCACTCCTGCCTCACTTCTCGAAGAGATCTCTATCCGAGGTCTTGGAGTCATTGACGAGACCACCGTCGAGTTTGCTCCCGGACTCAATGTCATTACCGGAGAGACTGGCGCCGGCAAGACAATGCTCCTCACAGCTTTATCCCTGTTGTTGGGCGGCAAGAGCGATGCTTCTTTGGTGCGCAGTGGCGCAGAGAGAATGAGTGTCAGTGGGCGTTTTTCAATCGCAGCAGCAGGTCAGGGCTCGGTAAGTGAATTGGTCGATGAACAAGGTGGAGAAATTGAAGAAGGCTCGCTTCTCTTCACTCGAATAATTGGACGAGATGGCAAGAGCAGAGCGACTGTTGGCGGGGCGTCGAGCACCGCAACTGTTCTCAATGAAGTTGGTTCGCACCTAATCGCGATCCACGGACAACACGCATCCCTTGCTCTGAGCAAGACATCACGACAAAGAGAGCTACTCGATACTTTTGGTGGCTCACTGGTGGCAGATGCGCATGATGAATATTTAGAAGTACTGCAGCGTTTCAAAGTGCTACGCGATCGAGTCAGAGAACTTCGCCAATCGATAACTACTCGTGAGCGAGAGATCAGCGAGTTACAGGCGCTGGTAAAGGAATTTGAGAAACTCAAACCACGTGCGGTGGAAGTTGATGAACTTTCAGCGCTGATTGCAAGATTGACCAGCGTCGAAGATCTTCGCGAGGCGGCCACTGGCGCGATCTCGGCTCTTGATAGTGAAGAGAATGGAGCGCTCAACGGCCTTGGGGCGGCTCGGCGCTTTCTCGCGACTGCCAAGGGCAAGGATGGATTTCTCGATGAAATTAGCGAGGTCATCAACGAGGCCTTTTTCTCATCCGCAGAATCTGCAGGTTCACTACGACGCTACCTGGAATCCCTCAATGCCGATCCGCTTGCCCTAGATAACGCACAGCAGCGAAAGGCTTCACTTCTTGCATTCGCTAAGAAATACGGCGATGGCGATTTTGCAGCTGCCCTATCGCGCGCGCAGCAAGGTGCCGAGCGGATCGAAGATCTCCAAGGAGGTGATGAGACGCTTCGAGATTTAGAAAATCAAGCGCGAATGCTCTTTGGTGAGGTGAGAAGTTCCGCTCAGAAACTCACCGAGGCGCGAAAGAAGGCTGCCGCCGAATTGAGCCGATCCATAACCAGAGAATTGGCGCTACTGTCGATGCCAAACGGCAAATTCGAAATCTCGATCACCACAATGTCTTTGGAATCCAACGCAGAATTGAAAGAGAGTGGCGCAGATGAGATCGAGATGCTCTTCACCAGCCACGGTGGCGATCTTCTTCCGATTGCTAAAGCAGCAAGTGGCGGGGAACTCTCGCGATTACTTCTTGCAATAGAGGTGACCATTGCTGGACGAGAAGAGCGTGGCACGTATGTCTTTGACGAAGTCGATGCAGGAATCGGTGGTAAGGCGGCACTGGAAGTTGGTCGTCGATTGCGTGTCCTTGCCGATCGAGCACAAGTCATCGTTGTGACGCATCTGCCGCAAGTAGCGATTTGGGCAGATCGACATATTGTAATTTCAAAAAGCGAAGCAGGCTCAATCACAACGAGTTCACTTTCTATTGTTGATGGATCGGCTCGCGAGAGTGAGATTGCGCGGATGCTCTCTGGCCTTGAAGATTCAGAACACGCCCAAGAACATGCGAGAGAACTGCTCGAATTACGAAAAGCGCGAATCGCGTGATAAGTTAGCCGTCCATGACCGCCCCTCATGTGACGAAACATCTCTTCGTCACCGGCGGAGTCGCCTCAAGTCTGGGCAAAGGCCTCACAGCATCAAGTCTGGGTAGATTGCTTCGCGCTCGCGGACTTCGCGTGACAATGCAGAAGCTCGATCCCTACATCAACGTTGACCCAGGGACGATGAATCCTTTCCAGCATGGCGAAGTTTTTGTCACCGATGATGGGGCTGAGACTGATCTCGATATTGGGCACTACGAAAGATTCCTTGATACCAATCTTCACGGCTCAGCCAATGTCACTACCGGCCAGATCTACTCAAGAGTTATCGCGCGGGAGCGGCGCGGGGAATACCTTGGCGACACAGTCCAGGTCATCCCACATATCACCAATGAAATCAAAGATCGCATCAAAGCGATGGCGGCTCCTGATATCGACATTGTCATCACAGAAGTGGGTGGAACAGTTGGCGATATCGAATCACTTCCATTTATCGAAGCGGCGCGACAGATCCGACAAGAGATTGGACGCGATAACGTTTTCTATCTCCATGTCTCGCTTGTTCCTTATATCGGTCCTTCCGGAGAATTGAAGACCAAGCCAACCCAGCACTCCGTCCAAGCGCTCCGTTCTATCGGTATCGCGCCAGATGCAATCGTCCTACGATCAGATCGCCAGATTCCTGTTTCCGTAAAGAAGAAGATCTCTCTGATGTGCGATGTTGATCAAGAAGCTGTCGTCGCTGCCGTTGATGCGCCATCCATCTATGACATTCCCAAAGTGCTCCACCGTGAAGGGTTGGATGCCTACATCGTTCGAAGATTAGGTCTTCCTTTCCACGATGTTGTTTGGGGGGAGTGGGACAGCTTGCTCGATCGTGTCCACAAACCTTCCTCAACGGTAAAAGTGGCACTGGTTGGCAAATATGTCGATCTCCCTGATGCCTATCTCTCAGTGACAGAGGCTCTTCGTGCTGGTGGTTTTGCCAATGATGCAAAGGTCGAAATTGTCTGGGTCGTCAGCGATGATTGTGAGAGTCCGGAAGGTGCTAAGAAAAATCTTGGCGTTGTTGATGCGATCTGCGTCCCGGGTGGATTTGGAGTTCGAGGCATCGAAGGAAAACTTGGCGCACTCACGTTCGCTCGCGAGATGAAGATTCCTACCCTTGGTCTCTGCCTTGGACTGCAATGCATGGTGATTGAGGTAGCGAGAAATCTCGGTGGAATTACAGCGGCGAACTCCGCTGAATTCGACCCGACGACAAAAGATCCGGTGATCGCGACGATGGCAGGGCAGGAGAAGATCGTGGCAGGCCAAGGCGATATGGGCGGATCGATGAGACTCGGTCTGTACAAAGCGAAATTGGAGGCGGGTTCAATTGTGGCAAGAACCTATGGCGCATCGGAGATTTCAGAGCGGCATCGCCATCGCTATGAAGTGAACAATAAATATCGAGATGCACTCTCCAAGACCGGTCTGAAATTCAGCGGACTTTCTCCTGATGGCAATCTTGTGGAGTTTGTCGAACTAACTGAAGATCTCCATCCCTATTTTGTCGGGACTCAAGCACATCCAGAGTTTCGTTCCCGGCCCACAAATCCACATCCCTTATTTGCAGGACTGATCAAAGCTGCCCTTGCCAAGGTGGCTTCATCGCGTGCCAATCGATAACAGCGTCGAATCCTTCCTCAATCATCTCTCCGTCGAACGAGGTGCGAGCAAACATACTTTGAGCGCTTATCGACGCGATCTCTACAAGTTCGTTGATTTTCTCGAAAAAGAGCAATCAACAATCGAGCGCGCTCGAGAGGAACATCTCGCCGAATTTATCGCAACGGTGCGAAAGAGCGGACTGAAAGAATCGAGTATTGCTCGCCTTGTCGTGGCGCTACGGAGCCTCTTTCGCTTTCTTGCCAAAGAGTTCGGTCGAAGCGATATCGCTCATGATTTTGGCGTACCCAAAATCCCTCGGCGCCTACCGAAGGCTCTGAGCGTGCCCGATGTAAGCGCACTGATCGAAGCTGCAGGAAATGATGGCATCGCATTACGCGATCGGGCGCTGATCGAGTTGCTCTATTCCTCCGGTGCTCGAGTGAGCGAAGTTGTCGCGCTCAATTTCAGAGATATCTCATTTCTCGAAGGGGGAATCACAACTCTTCTCGTACGCGGGAAGGGTGGGAAGGATCGTGTCATCCCGGTGGGTTCGTTCGCAAAGAAAGCGATCGACGATTATTTGGTACGGATCCGACCGAAACTAGCTGAAAAACGAGCGTCAGAGGCTCTCTTTCTCAACAATCGAGGTGGACGACTCTCGCGGCAAGGCGCTTGGGAGATCGTCTTGGCCGCAGCCAAGCGCGCTGGGATTGATTCGAAAGTATCTCCCCACGCCCTTCGCCATTCTTTCGCTACTCACCTTCTTGACGGTGGGGCGGATATCAGAGTTGTTCAGGAACTTCTTGGACACTCATCAGTGACCACAACGCAGATCTATACCTTGGTGACAATCGATAAATTACGCGAGAGTTATGCAAGTGCTCATCCCCGCTCGCGCTAACGGCACTTGCAAGAAATTTTTCTTTAGAGTCCGCGCAATCGTCGTGCGATGATGGACTGATCGCCTTTGGATTCAAGATCGGCGATCACAATAGCTAAGGATTCACGGACAATACGCCCACGATCGACAGCAAGTCCAAGATCGCCGCGGAGATGAAGCCGCGCTTGTTCCAGGTCGAAGAGTTCTTCAGGTGAAAGGTAAACAGTGATCTTCTCATCGTGTTTCTCTCGACCAGAGGGAGAACGGTTGATGCCCGTTGGTTTGCGACGAGGAGTTTGACGAACACCGTTGTTAGCGCGTTCGGTTTTACGAGCAACGGATGATGTAGTCGGACGATTCGTGTGAGTAACTTCGACAACTTCTTCTACCTGATCGGGAACAGCAGAGAGCGTTGTCTTTCTAAATAGTTCATCGGCGCCAGGAAGGCTTATACGTCGTGTCATCGAACTCCTCCAATTGCAATCAATTCACGGGCTAATCTGCGATAAGACGCCGCTCCAACTGAGGAGCTTGCGTACGAGGTGATGGGTTCGCCAGCCACTGTTGTCTCTGGAAAGCGAACCGTGCGGGCAATTGTGGTGTCACAAACTTTTTCGGGGAAGGCCTCGCTTATTCGTTCGAGCACTTCCCGACTATGGACCGTCTTTCGGTCGAACATTGTGGGCAAGATGCCGAGCAGTTGAAGTTCAGGGTTGGTGTTGATTTGGACTTTCTTGATGATGTCATCGAGGAGGGCCACTCCGCGAAGTGCAAAATATTCGCATTCCAAGGGCACGAGAACCCAGTGAGATGCCGTCAGCGCGTTAACGGTAAGCAGACCCAGCGAAGGCTGGCAATCAATCAAAATGACATCGTAGAAATCAACCACAGACGATAGGACGCGCTTGAGAATTTTTTCGCGCGCGATCACATTGACAAGTCCACCCTCAGCGCCGGCAAGATTTTCATGCGCCGGAATCATGTCCATTCCAGGGACGCTGGTTTTCAGCAGAAAGTCATCGATCTTTGTCGATTCATCCATCATCAAGTCATAAATCGAACCTTCGATATCCCGAGTGGAGACATTTAGGCCGACAGAAAGTGAATGTTGCGGATCAAAATCAACAAGGAGAACACGACGTCCCATCTCTGCAAATGCCGCACCAAGATTGATTGTTGTTGTGGTCTTACCAACTCCACCTTTTTGATTGACGACAGAGATGATTCGCGCATTTCCGTGTTCGCCTAAAGGTGCGGGCTCTGGAAAATAACGTTCTGCTTTTCCGAGGACTGAAGCGGTGGTAACAACTTCACTATCCGCTTTTGAAAATGTCGATTTAGAGTTCAAACGAGAAATCTCTTGAGCACTTTTTGCCATGGCGCGACTCTACGCAGCGGCTCTCGTGAAATTTGAAGCGACACGCGTAGAGTTGGAAGCGATGGATACTGAAGAGAAACCCTCAACCAATACTTTAGATTCACTCTCCGAGCGCCCTGGCGCGACCACAATCTCCGGCGAGGGACGAGTGCCAGGTTTCTCGGTCAAGCTTGAGAATTTTGATGGTCCATTCGATCTCTTGCTCCAACTTATCTCGCGCCATCGAATGGATATCACCGATGTAGCGATAGCAACGGTCACAGATGAATTCATTTCATATATTCGAAACTTGGAAAAGAGCGAAGAAGGTTGGGAGCTCGATCAAGCCACAGAGTTCCTCGTGGTAGCTGCGACGTTGCTCGATTTGAAAGCTGCTCGACTTCTTCCGTCAGGGGAGATGGAAGATGAGGGCGATCTTGCCCTTCTGGAAGCTCGAGATCTGCTCTTCGCCCGCTTGCTTCAATACCGAGCATTTAAGGAGATCGCCTCAATTCTGGCCGAGCGGATCGCCTTGCAGGAGAAGACATTCCCACGAAGCGTCGCCCTTGAGCCAACCTTTGCCTCCTTGCTCCCTGAAGTACTCATCGGAGTTTCGCCCGAAAGATTTGCCGCAATCGCAAACCGCGTTCTAACGCCCAAGAGCTCGCCAACACTCTCAGTCGATCACCTCCATCTGCCGCTCGTCAGCGTCGCTGCGGAGGCTCGAATGGTTGTTGAGTCGCTTCGTCGCCATACCTCGATGACCTTTAGGTCCTTGGTAGCGGATGCCGCAACAACACTTGTGGTGGTGGCTCGATTCCTTGCTCTGCTCGAGCTTTACCGCGAAGGGCAGGTGCGCTTCGATCAAGTGATGGCCCTTGGCGAACTCCAAGTAACGTGGGTAGGAGCGCGCGAGGGCGAGATTGAGGTCAGCGATGAGTTTGATCGCCCAGTCCTAGCGCCATCAGAGAGCGGTTCAACAGATGCGGGGGGAGAGGTATGACGCAGCGAGATCTCGAGCGGTCCCTAGAGGCGATTTTGATGGTCGTCGAAGAACCAGTCCCCGAACTAGTTCTAGCGCAAATTACTGAGGTTCCCACGGAGAGAGTCAGAGAAGCCCTCCTTGCCCTGGCAGATTCTTACGAGAGCGAGAGCCGAGGGTTTGTCCTGCGGGAGATCTCCGGTGGTTGGCGCTTTTATAGCCACCCGGATATGGCCCCGCTGGTTGAAAAATTCGTTCGCGATGGCCAACAGGCCAAACTTACGCAAGCCGCACTTGAAACTTTGGCAGTGATCGCCTACCGCCAACCGATCTCCCGAGCGCGGATTTCAGCGATTCGCGGCGTCAATGTTGAGGCGGTTATGAAGACGTTGCTTACGCGCGGATTAGTGGAGGAGTGCGGGATGGAGCATGAAACTGGTTCGATCCTTTATCAGACAACGCCATATTTCCTCGAACGGATCGGGCTGAACCGAGTCGAGGATCTACCGGCGCTGGCTCCCTTCCTGCCGGATATTGATGGCCTCGATGAGGTCATCGCCTCGTTAACCGACTAGCTCCCTTAACCGACTAGATCCGTTTACCGACTAGATCCGTTTACCGATTACCTTCGCCCATCCCTAGACTCTGCCGGTGGCGGAGATCCGATTATCGAAATTCATCGCGGATTCTGGCGTCGCCAGCCGTCGAAAAGCCGAAGAACTGATCGAAGCGGGCAGGGTCAGTGTTGACGGAAAGCGCGTCACCATTCAGGGGTCGAAAATAGACCCGATAAAGCATCAAGTTACGGTTGATGGTAAATCAATAAGTGTCAAAACGACTAAGACCTATATCGCGTTTCATAAACCACGAGGGATTTTGTCTACCATGTCAGACCCGGAAAACCGTCCTTGCCTGGGAGACTATTTTTCCGTCCGCGAAGAACGACTCTTCCATGTTGGAAGGCTCGATAAGGAGAGCGAGGGCTTGATTCTTCTAAGTAACGATGGTGCCTGGGCACAGAAGATGGCGCATCCCTCATTTGAAGTGGTGAAGAGATATCGCGTTCTGTTGGACCGAGCCTTCGGTAGCGCCGACCTTAAGAAGATCAAGAGCGGAGTTCGGCTGGAGGATGGGGTGGTGAAGATCGTTTCCGTTAGCGCTAGGGAGAATCTGATTGATCTCTCCATCCACGAAGGTCGAAATCAAGTGATTCGCAGAATGATGGAGGAGCTGGGCTACAAGGTGGAACGCCTTCTTCGAGAGGAGTTTGGGCGCATAAAGTTGGGCGAGTTGCCTGCAGGGAAATGGCGTCATCTTCATGAATCAGAGACGAGAACTCATTAAATGGGTTTATGGTTATATATATAAATTAATAAGTAGCTCAACCAACTTTTGAGAATGACATTTTAACGGTAAATCGACAAACCCGTCCCATTGCAAAATAGATAAAGTGACATTCTTCATC
>CAZGMF010000037.1:0-11929 GCA_964526795.1 uncultured Clavibacter sp. | reverse complement strand
ATGGTAATGACAAGACCTTTAGATACGACATCTCTGGATTTTGCGGGGAGAATCAATCTGCCTTTGTCATCGAGGCGAGGTTCGTGGGTGCCGAGAAACACGTGAACCTCCCCGGTCTTACAAGTAGGACCCCCGTCCTACGTAATTCCCCACTTTACTCCCTTTCTCTCCCTTTACAACCACCCCTCTCCCTTGTCCCGCCCAGCCCAACTCCCCGCCCTCCACTGGCCTACCACTGGCTGGCCCCGTCTGGCTGGCTCCGTCTGGCTGGGGCATAAAAAAAGCCCGCCGAGGTGGCGGGCAGAAAAGAAAGGATGGGGATTATTGATCGCCGAAGTTATTCCTTCTATCCCAGCGCTCCTCGAAACGAGCGCCCCACTTTGATCCCCCGCCATTTCTCTTGCCGGTCGCGGCGAGTTTGGCGCCAGACTTGGCTAGACCCCCGAGATTGGATGCGGCGAGAACCGCCCCCACCAGAGAGATAGCAAAGCCACCGATTCCAAGCGGCGGGATTTGGGAAATGAGGCCTGCGAAGAGGACGAAGATTCCAAGGACGATTAAGCCAAAGCCCGCTACAACACGGGAGCGGCTCGGGCTCTTACCTTGGAAGGTGGAGATCAGCCGGGGATCATCGGCGGCCAAGGCGCGCTCCATCTCATCGAGGAGGCGCTTTTCATGATCCGATAACGGCATGCGCTCACAATAGCGGCGCCGCCGCGAGGTGCGAAAGTCGAATCTGGCTAATCGTGCTGCGAAGATGCTGGGTCTTCGCCATCAACCTCATCTACCAGTCGGGCTGGCGTCACAGAACCACTACCAAAGCGAGCAATCGCGCGATCGATGGCGCCTTGGACTTCGCGCCACCCCTTCTCCCGTTCTCCTAATTCGAGTTGGGAGACCGCTCCGCTCTCATCCACCAAATTTTCCAGGGAGACTCCTAAAAGTCTGATTCTCGATCCGTCGATATTCGCGCTGCGATGAAGTTCGCGAGCGACGTCGTAGACCTCATGTGTTCCGTGGATGGGAAGTGCCAAAGTCTTCGAGCGAGTGATGTTGGTGAAATCAGCAAAACGAACTTTCAATCCAATTGTTTTTGCTCGCAGTGCTCTCTTTCGCATCCGATGAGTGGCGCGTTCGGATAGTCGAAGTAATTCGCGGTGAATCTCATCGATATCCTCGATATCGAAAGAGAATGTCTCGGCAGCGCTGATGCTTTTTTCCGGAGCATCAGGTTCAACATCGCGATAATCCCTTCCCCAGGCAAGCTCGTAGAGAGATGTACCAGCCCCATCTCCGAGGGCCCGTCGAAGCGTCTCTAGCGGAGTGTTGGCGATATCCGAGACGGTTCGTAGTCCAAGTCGCAACAACTCCTCATTTGTCTTTGGACCTACTCCCCAAATCTCACTTACCGGAAGTGGATGGAGAAAAGTCAGAACTCGATCGGGCGCAATCTCTAACATCCCATCTGGTTTACAGCGACCGGATGCAAGTTTGGCGATGAATTTGGTGCTGGCGATTCCAACAGAACAGGTGATCTTCTCTTCCTTCTTGACTCGCGCACGGATCATCGCAGCGATCTCTCGCCCCGTTCCGAAAAGTCGTCGTGACCCTGTGACATCAAGAAATGCCTCATCAAGAGAGAGTGGTTCTACAAGTGGTGTGTAATCAAAGAAGATCTCCATCAACTTGCGAGAAACCTCGGAATATCGTTCATGATCCGGTGGGATGAAAACAGCGTGGGGCGCCATTCGTTGGGCTCGAGCGACAGGCATCGCTGCTCGGATTCCATATTTTCGAGCTGCGTAATTCGCAGAGAGAACGACTCCTCGAGCACCTGCACCGACGACAAGGGGTTTGCCGCGATGTTGCGGATAGTCCAACTCGGAGACAGATGCATAGAAAGCATCCATGTCTACGTGAAGGATGGTGGAATGTTCTGGCAGTTCACTGCTCATGATGCGACATTACGCCACTTCTCATATGCCTTTGATAACTCCCATGCCTCGGTCGCGCGAAGTGAGATGCCGCGTGCGCCAGTCCTTCTGATTTCACCACGGACTAAGAGCAACCAAGAATGGCGCAATATCTCAGCGCATGATCGTTGGGCATCTTCGAAGAATGTCGCATCGCTACATCCATATCCATCATCGAGAGTAAGGAACATGACTCGCTTACCGGAACGAATCGGTGGTGTTTGGAGCGCAACTTTCACTCCTGCGACAAGGACCGATGATTTCGATCTCTGGTTGAGCAGATCGCATGATCGGATTGCACCGATTTGATTGAGGAATTCAGAGTAGAAATCAATCATGTGATGGGAGATATCCATCCCAAGGAATTCAACTTCGTTACGGACTCGCTCATTGCTACGGAGATCTGGCAATCCAGTCTTGGCTACAGGTGGTGTGAAACCAAAGGTGAGTTGGGAGGTATCAAGACTTGATATCGCTCGCGTTGTGGAGCGAGCCCAACGATAGAGATCGCCAAGATGAAGGAGGAGATCGCGGCGATGAAGGCCAGGATGAAGTGCATCGAATGCGCCAACCATGAGAAGCGCCTCGGCTGTCGGTCTGCTGATGCCGGATCGATGGATCACATCGGCAAGATCGAGATAGGGGCGATGGGCGATGATCGAATCGACTTCGCCTTCGCTGATGCCAGAGAGATCAGTGAGGGCTAGGCGGATAGCGCCATCATCGATGCGATAGCTTCGATCCGAACGGTTGATATCAAGAGGGGCGATGTCGATTCCGAGTTGGCGTACTTCATCAAGGATCAATCGTTTCGGATACATCCCCGGATCGTGGGTAAGCACTCCGGCGAGAAATGCAGCGGGATAGTGGGTCTTGAGCCAGGCGGATTGGTAAGTAGGAAGTGCGAACGCTGCAGCGTGGGCTTTACAAAATCCGAATGATGCAAAGGCGCGCAAGACATCCCAGATCTTGGTCACCAGCTCCAGCGAGTAACCGCGATTGATTGCTGCTGGAAAGAACCAGTCGCATACCTCTTGTTGTCCTTCCCGATCGCCAAGAGCTCGCCGCTTCTCATCTGCCTCTGCCAGCGATGCACCGCTCATCGTCGCGATGATCTCGATGACTTGTTCGTGAAAGACCACCACGCCTTCAGTGCTAGCAAGGATCGGTGCGAGATCAGGATGGAAGACCTCTCGTGCGCTCCATCCTTGGCGCGAATTGAGAAATGGCGTGATCATGTCGCTTTTGACTGGGCCGGGCCGGAAGAGCGAGATATCAATGATCAGATCAGTGAAGGTTTCTGGTGAGAATTTTCCGACCAATTCACGTTGTCCTGGGCTCTCGATCTGGAAGAGGCCGAGGGTCTTGGTGGATTGGATCAGAGCAAACGTCTTCGGATCATCAAGTGGGATTGAATCAAGATCAATCTTTTCACCGTTCACTCGAGCGATCTCAGAGAGGGCATATGCCAGCGAGGATTGCATCCGTACTCCGAGGATGTCGAGCTTCAGTAAGCCAATCGACTCGACATCATCTTTATCCCATTGGACCATGGGATAACCACTGACATTCTTTTCAATCGGCGCTCGGTCATAGAGCGAAATATCAGAGAGCACGACAGCACAGGGGTGCATCGCAAGGTTGCGTGGCAAACCATCGAGGCGTTCTGCCAATCCCAGCGCCATCTGCCAGAGCGGTGATGTGAGATTAAGGCTCTTCAATTCTGGCAAGTTATCAAGCGATGCTTTGATGTTGCGCGCTCTGATGTAGGGAAGTGATTTTGCAACGAGATCAATCTCCATCGGTGGTAGCGCCAAGGCTGCTCCGACATCACGAATCGCATGCCTAGCGCGATAGGTATCGATCATCGCTACTGTTGCAGCGCGCTTTCCATAGGCGGTGAAGACCTGGTCATAGATCTCAAGTCTGCGCGCGGATTCGACATCGATATCGATATCAGGGAGTGCGCGACGTAGCGGAGAGCAGAATCGCTCCATCAATAATCCCAATGAAAGTGGTTCGACTCCTGAGATCCCTAAGAGATGGCAGACCAGCGAACCAGCGCCACTTCCTCGCGCTGCGACTCGAATCCCTGCCGCGCGAGCGCGGTCGGTGACATCGGCGACGGTGAGGAAATAAGACTCATAGCCAAGTTCACCGATGATCGAAAGCTCTTTCTCCAATCGTTCAATCACATCGGGGCGGTCTGCATTTCCCTGACTATCGCCGTAGCGATATGTGATCCCTGCATAACTTCGCTCACGGAGTTGGCGAATCAGCCCACTCTGATTCTGTGCACCTACTACTTCAGGCTCGGGGAGATGAATCGAACCAAGGCCGATATCGCGTTGTGGCGAAAGAATGGCGCGCTCGGCCCATCGTTGCGTAGTCCGCAATAACTCACGTCCATCTCGCTCCCCTGCTGCTCGTGCGATCTGATCGGCTAGAGATGCCATCTCATCGCTATCTTTCATAAACGCTTCAGCGTTACGGCGTTCGACTACTTTCTTATGGAGCGGAAGACGATGTCTTGTCGCATCCAAGATATCGGCAATCGGCGCATCATCGCGTCTGAGCATCCGCGCTGCGTTGGTCAATATCGCTGGTAGTTCGTGATCACGCGCAAAACCCAACATCCGCGCTGCATGAATAGTCGTTCGTGGGCCATCACCATAGACAAGATGGGAGACGCACTCGATGCTCTGGTCGAGGAAGAGATCACGGCTCTGGTTGAAGATTGCTAACGCTTTCTCATAACGACGAGCGACGATGGAGCGACCGATATGTGAATCAGGACCATGAAGTGCAAGAAGATGTGATGTCAGATCGGAGTGCTCGTGAAGGAATTGAAGTGAGAGTGGTGCGGCAGATTCTTTCCATGCCGTGACAAGTCGTACTAAAGAATTCCACCCTCGACCTGGCGTTGCGAGCAGCGTGATTCGAGCGTTCTCATCTGATGGTAGATCGACTCCGATGATCGGATTGATTGAATGCTCGACACAACTTCCGACGAATCGAATTGCGCCAGCTAACGTCTCGCGATCGGTCAGTGCGATCGCTTGCATCTCTAACTCGTGGGCTCGTTCGACGATCTTTGCTGGAAGAGTGGTGCCGTATTTGAAGGAGTAACCACTTGCAAGATGTAAATGAGTGAAAGGAGGGTTCATAGTCAGATCTGTGATTAGTTTCGAAATTAGGCTGGCCGCGATGTAGGACGAATCCGCCAGATCGGATGAGCGGGGTCGATGACCTCCTCGCGCTCGATCTCAAAGGTGCTCATCGCGCCGATCGGCGCTGCTTCTACTCGCCAGAGAATCCGTGAACCATCATCAGGACGGAAGAATCCATCGCTTGCGCGATTCCACCAACCGCCTGCCTCGCGCCATGAGGAGAGAAGAGCGTGGATCCGAAATCGGCGCCCGCGGAAGATGAACTCGATCGGTTCACCGCCGGCAAGGAAGATCTGGGATTGTTCCTGAGGTATTTTTTCGAACATTTGTTCGAACCTTATCGAGCGGCGCCGACACCCTGCAACCACCCCGACACGCCGCCAGTTATCGACTCGTAACTCTTAATACAGATGTCTGAGCGGGTTTCGAGAGTAACCCGTGTAAGTATCCGCCCGTGATCACACACAAAAACTCAGCGCACGCCCAGGCTCCCTCCCTCCGCATGCGTCTTACCGCCGTTGCCAGCTCTCTGGTGTTGGCAACCTCCGCTCTCGTCGTGCTCACTTCCCCGCGCGTCACTGCTGCAGATGCCTTTGCAGTGCCCGCTGCTCCGACAATCGTCCGCGCTTACACAACAAGTGCAGGAATCGTGGTCCGGTTCAATCCGGTCACTGCAAATCCACCCGTCACTCACTATGTCATCAGCGGTGGACAAGGTTCATGTCCACTCGTCGTCAAAGATGGAACAACAGGTTCAGTGACACTTCCGGTATTAAAGGATCAGACCTCAGCAGCAGTCACCGTTCAAGCGGTCAATGCTTATGGTTTCTCCGCGGCAGCAAAATGGACCAAGACATTCACATCAACAGATCTGGCCAGCGTGGCACGAAGCAGCCTGACTGGCGTTCAGTTATTGCAACTCTCTGACTTCCACGGCGCGATCGAAGGAACTGCAACAAACGCAGGAACAGCTCTCTTCACTTCTGCATTCGCCGCAGATCGAAAAGTTGTACCAGCGACGTTCACTCTTTCAACAGGTGACAACTTCGGTGCTGCACCTGCGATCTCAAGTGAGTTCGAAGAGATTCCCACAATCGAATCGATGAACTTGATGAAGTTCGACGTTTCAACCTTTGGTAATCACGAGCACGATCGCAACCTTGCCCACGTTCAGAAGTACATCGGACTCTCTGATTTCCAATGGGTTGCCTCAAACTACAGCTCTCTCTATCCGTTGAAATCTGGTGACAAATCCGCCAAGAGTTATGTCATCGTCGAACGTGGTGGCGTGAAAATCGGCGTCGTTGGTGCAAACACCAAAGAAACCCCGGAAGTCATCTTCCCGGGCAACCTTGATTACACCGATGCCTCTGGGGCGAAGAAAACTCTCCTGATCTCCGGTTCTGTCGATGGAATCAACAAAGCCATCGTTGAAGCGAAAAATGCCGGTGCTGATCTTGTGGTCGCCTTGATTCACGAGGGCTGGTCGGAGAACAGCGGTGGCGTTGCCAAAGGCGGACTGATGGATCTTGCCAAGCAGGTCAAGGGCGCTGCGGTGATCTTTGGTGGCCATAGCCATCAGCTCTACAGCAGCACAATCCCGGGTGCGAATCTGCGCACTCCTTACACCTTAGTAGCAGAAGTTCCGAACGCTGGCGTCTCCTACAACCGCGTTCAGATCTGCATGGATGCAACCTCCAAGAAAATCGTTGGAAGTTGGGTCGATAACGTCACGACATCACGCATCTCGAGTTTGACGCCAGATGCAACAGCAGCAGCGTTGGTTAAGAAGTACAAAGACCAACTCACTGCGAAGTTGGATGTCAAGATCGGTTCTGTCAGTGATCTCTTCCCACGTGGTGGATCGCCTGCTGTCGAACGTTCTGGCGAGACTCCGATGGGTAACCTTCTTGCCGACTTGATGCGAGCAACCGCTAAGACTGATTTTGCAATCACCAATGGTGGCGGTCTTCGCGACACATTCCCCGCTGCGACCTACAAAGTCGTCAACACTTCGTACAAGCGTCCGGCAACAGGATCGACTGGTCCTTATGACGTCACACTTGGCGATGCAATCTCTGTACTTCCATTCGGAAACTCGATTGCTACATCGAAGATCTCTGGCTCACAACTCTGGGCTGCTATGGAGAATGGTGTTTCTCAATTCCCATCTGCAGGTCGATTCCCTCAGATCTCCGGATTCAAGTTCTCCTTCGATGTCTCCAAGGCGGTTGGTTCGCGCATTGTTTCGCTGACCAAGCTCGATGGAACTGCGATTGCAAAAGATGACACGATGTATACCGTCGTCACCAACGACTTCATGTTGTATGGTGGAGATGGATATGTCGGCTTCTTCAATCCGACGATGGCGAAGTTCAGTGGCCAGCTCTTGCTCGACATTCTGGTCAATGGAATCAAAGCCGATATGGCTGCTGGAAAGGTCACTGTGACCCCGAAAGCTGATGGTCGTATCGTCAAGGTTGGCTAAGTCAGCTGACCCTTTAACAACCTGGCAGTAAGAAACAAGGCCCCGTGCAGATCGCGCGGGGCCTTGTTTCATGGGCAAAACGCCGGATTTCAAATTAGTTGAAATTTCAATAATCTAGTTTAGACTTCAAACACTTTCCCATTCACTTGAAAGGAAACCATGGATATCCTGCTCATCATCGGTCGAGTTCTCTTCTCGCTGATCTTCATCGCTTCTGGCCTCTCTCACCTGACCAAAGTTCAGGCAATGAGTGGCTATGCCCAATTCAAGAAGGTGCCGGCTCCGAAATTCGCCGTCATTCTCTCGGGCTTGATGATCATCATCGGCGGGTTGTATGTCGCCCTTGGCATCTACGCGGATCTGGGTGGATTGCTCCTTGCGATCTTCTTGCTCGTTACCGCTTTCATGATGCATAACTTCTGGACCATCCAAGACCCACAGGCTAAGCAAGGTGAGATGATCAACTTCTTGAAGAATCTCGCCCTTGCCGGTGCTGCATTAATCATCTTCGTCGTGGTCGGTTCTGGTGGCGATTTTGGACCTTCCATCACCGATGGTTGGTTCAATCTCTAATCAAGTCTTCAACTCGAACCCCGTGGCACAAAATGTCACGGGGTTCGTGCTTTCTCCGCGATAGCGTGGCGTTGTGGAAATTATCTTGGCAATCGGTTGCGGCATTTTGATTGGTTCTGTCCTGGGATTTGTTGGTGCCGGTGGTGCACTCCTTGCAGTTCCGATGATGATCTACATCTTTGATATGGAACCGGTCCAAGCAACGACTGCCGCACTGATTGTTGTGTTCGGAGCTGCCCTGGCTGGGCTGTTGCCAAAGTTGAAGAAGAAAGAAGTCCTCGTCCGCGAAGGTCTGACGATCTGGGCCCTGGGATTGGTCACAAATATCGGTGGCTCTTATCTTCTTCCGCATCTCTCACGAGCAACGGTGATCACTGGATTCTCCATCGTCTTGCTGAGCGCCGGAATCTCCATGCTGCTCAAGCCGGCCCAGAACAATCCGGAACGAAAAGTTGCTCCTATTCCTCTTGTAGGAATCTCTTTAGTTATCGGCGCTATGACCGGACTCTTTGGGATTGGTGGCGGGTTCTTAGCCATCCCGGTACTCGTTCTCTTTTACAACGTCTCCCCTGCAAAAGCAGGTGGAACCTCGCTATTCATCATTACCGTAAACACGATCACTGGATTCATCGCACATTTCAAACATTGGAATGATGTTGAATGGCGCTATCCCTTGATCATCGCGATTGTCGCCATTGTTGTCGCCCAAATTTCTTCGCGAAGAAGTTCCGCTCTCCCGGCCGTAGTCCTCAAGCGCGCCTTTGCACTCTTAGTTTTTTCTATCGCTATTTTCCAGTTAGTCGAAATCTGGATCATTTCCTAATATCCCGTTATGGAAGGCATTCTCGAAAAAGCTGCGGTTCAGCGAGCCAAAGCAGCGATCAAAGCGAATGGGATGACCGGTGAAATCAAGGTCCTTGCCGATAGCGCAAGAACAGCAGCCGATGCAGCTGCAGCACTTGGAATCGAAGTTGGACAGATTGCATCATCACTAGTTTTTAAACTCCCCGATGACCAGCCACTTCTTGTTATTACCTCTGGCCGTCATCGAGTTGATACCGGACACGTAGCGAAAGAATTGGGCGTTGATTCATTAGGACGAGCAGATGCAGATTTCGTCAAAGAGATCTCGGGGTACTCTGTCGGCGGCGTCGCTCCAATAGGTTGGACCAATGCTCCTGCTATAACGCTCGTTGATGAAGCGCTCAATGATTATGAAATTGTCTGGGCTGCAGCGGGACATCCGCACGCCGTTTTCCCAACGACATTTGCTGAACTGGTAGAAGCATCGGGCGGAAGATCCGCGATCGTCGGTGACTGATGCAGCGACTTAATACCGTCATTTCTGGACAAGGCGAACCTCTGGTCATGGTGCACGGGCTCGGTTCTGCCGGTACAGCATTCAAGGTGATACGCACTCTTCTCGAACCTCGATTCACTGTCATCACGGTTGATCTTCCAGGTCACGGTGATACGCCGATGGTGATGGGTAGACCAATGGATCCACGGAGTCTGGCCCTCAATGTCTTCGAAGAGTTGAGCCATAGAGGAATTAATGATTTCCATCTTGCAGGAAATTCACTTGGTGGATGGATTGCCCTAGAGATGGCAAGTGCCGACCCCTCTCGAGTCAGATCACTCACCGGTCTTGCTCCAGCTGGGCTCTGGCTCAATCCATATAACGCTCGTTATCCGGGCACCGCTCTGGCGCGATTTCTTGCGCGCAACACCGCCAAACTTGCACCGACTGCGCTGCACTTTGAAAAAGCGCGCGCATTGGGATTTGCTGATGTCAGTCCGCGCTGGAAAGAGTTCAGTTATGAAACTTGCTTAGATGCGACGATAGCGATGGCCAAAGCAGATGGTTATTACCCGGCATGGGATGGAATGTTGATGAAACGTTTCGATAGTTTCATCCCCGATTCCATTCCTGTCACAATCATCTTCGGCGACAGTGATCGCACACTTCCAGCAACGACGTGTCAGGAGCGATCCGTGGCTCCCAAACATGCGAAGTGGATCATCTTCCCTGATACTGGACATGCGCCCATGTGGGATTCACCAAACGATGTTGCCGCCGCCATCTCTGAAACTGCCACCTCACGTTCATGATTCGGATTTATTTCTGGACCATCTCACCAAAAAGCATTCCCTGGGCAATAAGCCGTATGGCACTCGATCGCCGGATTCTCGCCAAGAATTCGGCAATTTCATTCTGGAAATTATTGGGTTCCGGTAAGGGCGAGACTTTCACACCAAGCGATGCTGATCCACTTCGATGGGGATTGATAGTTTCCATAGATGAGACAGCACTTCTTGATTTTGAGCAATCTTCTTTGATGCGTCGCTGGAATGAGCGCTCATTGTCTGCATTCGCTGCAACGCTTCAACCCATCTCTTCGCAAGGAAAGTGGTCTCGTCGAACGCCTTTCGACGCAGATACAGATCTTGGGAAGACCTGGGAAGGTCCGGTGGCAGCCATCACTCGTGCTCGAATCAAATGGCGAAAGAACGTGATCTTCTGGCGCTCTGTTCCACCTGTGACGTTGAGTCTTCACCACTCGCCAGGCTTGATTGCAGCGATTGGGATCGGTGAGGCGCCGATAGGTTTACAAGGAACTTTCTCACTCTGGCAGAACTCTGCGGCAATTCGCGATTTCGCCTATAAAGGCGCTGCCCACAAGGAAGTCATTAGGGCTACCCATCGCGAGCAGTGGTACGCCGAAGAGCTCTTCGCTCGATTTGCAGTCACGGAACAGAGCGGGAGTTTGTAAGGCAGAATTGCGATATGTCGATTCGCAACTTCCGGCCTCGACGGCGCGGACGGCGAGCGCTATCACCACTTCAGAACTCCATTCTTATCATCTCTCTGTCTATAGCCATCGGCTTGCAGATTCTCTATCCACTCCTTGATGGCGAAGCGCTGCGCGTCATCACGATTGCGATCGTGTATTGGGGAGCGATCGCCATGGTGGTACATGCCTTTCTCTCCTACGGAACCTCTTATGCTGCTCGATATCTTGGAATCACATTCCTATTCGGACTTCTGATTGAACAAGTCGGAGTGCGTACTGGTTGGCCGTTCGGAAATTATTCGTACTCTGTCGATCTTGGATATCAGATCTATGGAGTTCCCCTGGTCGTGCCTTTTGCCTGGGTGATGATGGCCTATCCGATTTTCTTGATGGCCCGTCGCCTTTCAAAGCATTGGAGTTTTGTGGTCGGTGGTTACGGATTGATGGCTTGGGATCTCTTCCTTGATCCCCAAATGGTCACTGCGGGTCGATGGACGTGGGAAGTTTCAGGCAGACATGTTCCATTCCAACCAGAGATTCCACTGTCCAATGCATTTGGTTGGCTTCTTGCAGGCATCACCTTGATGGCTTTGTTGAATTCAAGTTTGCCGAAAGACCGACGTGCTCACGCTTCTCGAAGCATCCCGGAAATCTTTGTCGCATGGACGTGGGCGAGCGGAATCATCGCCAATCTCTTCTTCTTCGATAGACCAGGAATCGCCTTCCTTGGTGGGATCGCTCTCGGTGTCATCGTCATATGGCATTTCCTTGCCATGCGCTATGGAAGAAGTGACTGAGGTTGGCACTACTCGATTTTTTTACACTGCTGGGTTGGGTTCTTATTCCGATGCTGGTTCTCATAACTGCAATCAATATCTTCACTGTTCGCTTGATAAAAGAAGGCTCATGGAAGGCGACAGACGCTTCGGT
>CAZGMF010000036.1:9234-12864 GCA_964526795.1 uncultured Clavibacter sp. | reverse complement strand
GAATGACAACTTCATCTGGATAAGGAGTTCTGACTGGGTCAGAAGCCTTTGACCAATACTTGTTGCGAACCATCTTCAACTGAGTCTTGCTGTTCTCAACGATCTTGTATGGGCCGGTTGACTGTGGATTCAAGTCGTACTTGTCGCCAGTGTCCTTTGACTTCTGGACCGGCGAAATTACGCCGTAGGTTGCCAAGTAGTTGAAGTCAGCAATCGACTTGTTGAGTGTGAAGGTGATGGTGCGGTTGTCCTTGGAGCAAGCGACAGCCTTGTTGAAGGCAGCAACGCCTTCAGGGGTGTTCTTGTAAGGACCGGTGTAGATGGAATTACCTTCTGCATCCTTTGGAATATCAAGCCAGGAGATCAGATAGGTAGGTCCGCCAGGAAGTACATCTTGAGCAAATACACGTGAGACTCCGTAGCGAACATCTTCGCAAGTGATGGTCTTACCATCTTCGAACTTTGTGCCTGGACGAAGTGTGAACTTCCAAACACTCGCTTGCTTGCTGGGGATACCCGTATTGGTAGCAAGGTCTGGAACGATTCCAGCGCCTGCTTCGCCTGGGACTGGGTTATATGCAACCAACGTGCGCGTATGGAATGAATTCATAAACGCCAAGTCGCGGCCAGTGTAAATACGAGTTGGATCAAGGTGATCCAGACGAGGTTCGTGCTCGAGCATGGTGAGAATTCCGCCAGCTTGTGGAGTTGCAGATTGTGCAGGTGCACTCACAGCAACGAGTGTTGAAACCATAAGCGAGACAGAAGCACCGACTGCCAGAACACGACCACGAGCAGAGAGTCTGCTCATGTAGTACTCCTTTCGACAGTGAAGCTATTTCAATAGTGAGGCCGTTGTGACCCCGAGGTGTGGATAGTCAACCATCAGTTGAGGGTTTTGAGAAGTGCCTATCGAAATGACGAACGAGGCAGTCTTAGCGTTCAGCGCGAGGATCAAGGGCATCTCGCAGGCCATCGCCAACAAGATTGAAAGCCAAGACCACCAAAACCAGAGACCCCGCAACAATCAAGAAGAAGCTTGGCATTGCGGTCACGAATCTTGAAGCATTTGAAAGAAGGATTCCCCATGTCGATGCCGGTGGCTGAATTCCAAGGCCGAGGAATGAATAAACCGATTCTGCGGCGAGATAACCAGGCAACGAAAGTGAAACTACAACAATCAACGGTGCCCACACGTTGGGGAGAATTTCTTTCAGAATAATCCGTCGACGACTTGCACCCATCGCTTGAGCAGCAGTGATGTAATCACGTTCACGAATACTGATGACTTGAGAACGAATAAGTCGTGAGAATCCTGGCCAACCAAAGAATGAAAGGAAAAAGATAAGGAAGACAATTCGAGCGAAGTTATCGCCACCAATATTCCAACTTTGAATTCTCTGAACAACAGGTGTGCTTAGGGCAACAATCATAAAAAACGCTGGGAAAGCGAGAAAGAAATCAGTGAACCGTCCGAGAGCATCGTCGACTCGACCGCGGAAATAACCGCCAGCAATACCAACAAAGAGTCCGATTGAAAGCGCAAGAGCGGTGGTCAGAAATGCAACAAGGAAGGAGATTCTCGAGCCATAGAGAAGTTGTGCCAAAAGATCTCTGCCTGTCCCTGGAATCAAACCAAGGGGATGATCCCTGCTGATTCCGCCATAGGGAAGATCGGGAACGCCACTCGTGTTGAGCGATTCAAGATTCAATGTATCCGGGTCAATGCCAATAATTTTGCAGACAATCGGCGCAAAAGCAGAAAGTAAAAGAATGGTCACGCTAACAATGGCAGCGAAGACGCCGATCTTGTTCCGTCGGAATCGCATCCAAGCAATCTGTCCAGGGCTACGACCAGCAATCTCGGTACCTTGTGCCAAATCTGAAGTACTCATAAACCCCTTTACTCTGCGGTAAAGGTATCATTGGCACTCCTGTTGTAGAAGTTCAGGATTACCGCGGAGGTTTGATGATGAAGAAGATTGTGGCTCTTTTCCTCACTGCAGTCCTAGGGGTTGCGCTGTCAAGCTGTGGTGGTTCAAAAGAATCCGCTGAAACTTCTACCGAGAACAAACAGGAATACGTTGAGGCTGCGACCCAAGAAGCCCAGGCCACCGGCGGATTCGACAATGAAATCAAACTAGGAACTGGCGAAAGCTACTTACTTTCCTCACCAACAAAATTCACACCCGGAAAATTCGCTTCTGGTCAAGTTATTGGACAGTCTTTCAACCGCTTTGAAGTAACAGTAAAGAACGGAACTAGCTCCGATCTTGACCTTGCCGTCCTCATCGTGCAGGGAAGCACTTCTGGCGGTGCATGCGTCGATATCTTCGACGGCGACAACAGCATCGACGGTGCTCCTACTGATCCCCTTCCCGCCGGACAGACAAAAACTTTCGGCTGGGCGCTCTCGTGTCCAGGAAAGACAGGCGACGATCTCACTGTGAAGTTGCTTAGCGGCGAGACTGCCCTGATTGAAGCGAAAGGCAAACTCTCTTAGCTTTTCTTCACGCTCTTTCCAACAGAATGAAAGAGCGCAATCGGCAAGAGTGATCCAACAATCATGGTCGCAAGCCATGCATTGGCTAATTCGCGACCAAGCATGATTCCAACGACCGCAGGGCCAATCACATTCGCAACATTCCACTGCATCCCCATCATCGCGTTGTAGCGACCACGCAATTCATCTGGTGCCAACTCATTGGCCAATGTCGGAGAGGTCGGTGACCAGATCATCTCGCCGATAGCGAAGACCACTTGACTGAGTGCAACGAGAACTCCTGCCCAGAAGCCCGTGAAAATTGATGCAGCGCCAATCACAATCCATGAGGCCGCCCAAATCCAACCGGTCCATTCCAAGACCTGGTACTTATCTCTCTTTTCAATGACCTTCAGCACCAGTCCTTGGAGCAGGAAGATAGCCATTGTGTTGGCGCCATAGACGATTCCGATCCACTTTGGAGAAAGTTCAAGAAATTTCGTCACGAAGATGGCGAGTCCACCCTGCAGGGAGGCATATCCGAATGTGATGCAGATAAATCCAGCGAAGGCGATCTTCATAAAAGTCTTATCGGCAAAGACTTCTCGGTAGCTTCCAGTTTCCTTCTTTCGCACGCTTCCATCGCTCAAGAAATTGCCTTTGAGCCCAGCAATGACGAAGAGGTATGCAAAATATGAGAGTGCATCAAGTCGATAGAGGAGTTCGAAACTCCCCGCATCTCCCTCGCGAACAATGCTTGCGGCGAAAAATCCACCAAGTCCTAATCCAAAATTGAAGAGCATGAAGTTGAATCCATAAATTCGCTGCCGAAATTCTTCGGGGGCAACGCGAGTAACCATCACGGTTTGGGGCGGCCAGATCATGAGAGTCCCAAGGGAACTCATTGTGGCTACCAATATCGCTTCTTGCTTAGTGGTGACGATTGACCAGAGCGCTGCTGCACTTCCTTCGCAGACGAGTCCCGCGATGATTACTTTCTTAGGACCAATCTTGTCCACTAGCCAACCAGCGGGACCAGAGAAGATGATGGAAATCAATGCCATCAGTGAGAGAAGAAGTCCGCCAAAGGTCGTCGAAAATCCTCGGATTGAATGTAGATACACCAACAGAAGCGACAACGTCATCCC
>CAZGMF010000036.1:7555-9134 GCA_964526795.1 uncultured Clavibacter sp. | reverse complement strand
GGTAAGTCATTGGGTGCTTCCCACGTTGATGTCCGCATAGAGAGAACTCGCACTGGATTGCTCTCATTGCGAGATGCAAAACCTGAGACCCAGACCGATGAAACGAACTTTGGAATCGGCGTGCGTGTGATTGTTAATGGCGCATGGGGATTTGCTTCCTCCCCCGATGTCTCCGTGGATTCTGCGAAGAAACTGGCACAAACAGCGGTAGCAATGGCCAAAACTTCAAAGCCGCTTTCTACCGAGGAAGTAGCGCTCGTACCTGAACCCGTCTACGCCAAACAACATTGGGTTTCTGCCTACGAAATCGATCCATTCTCTGTCTCCGATGCGGAAAAGAAAGAACGCCTGGCTTCACTAAGTTCAAAGCTGTTGGCCGCTTCTAGCGTCAATCACACGAGTGCAACAACGATGTATGTGAAGGAACAGAAACATTATGCCGACTCACACGGCACCAGCACGACACAACAACGTGTTCGAATCCAAACCCAGATTGAAGCGATATCGATAGGGGAACATGGTTTCGAATCAATGCGCACTCTGGCCCAACCTGCTGGTTATGGCTGGGAGTGGATGCGAAATGACATTTGGAATTGGGATCAAGAGATCGATCGTCTACCTTCTCTCATAGCGGAGAAAGTAAAGTCTCCATCGGTTGAACCAGGTCGTTACGACTTACTTATTCATCCTTCCAATCTCTGGTTGACGATCCACGAATCCATCGGTCACGCGACCGAACTTGATCGCGCGATTGGATATGAGGCAAATTACGCCGGTACATCCTTTGCAACTCCCGACAAACTCGGGACTTTGAAATATGGCTCTGATCTGATGAATGTCACCGGAGATCGGATCACTGAACATGGATTAAGTACCGTGGGTTGGGATGATGAAGGAGTTGCCGCACAACGATGGGATATCGTCAAAGACGGAAAACTCGTCGGATACCAACTTGATCGCCGCATCGCCGCTCGCGTTGGGCGTGATCGAAGTAACGGTTGTGCCTTTGCCGACTCCCCCGCGCACGTGCCCATTCAGCGAATGCCGAACGTTTCGCTCCAGCCACATCCATCGGGTCCAACTCTTGATGAGTTAATCGCATCTGTTGATGATGGCATCTACATCCTTGGTGATAAGTCGTGGTCGATCGACATGCAGCGCTATAACTTCCAATTCACTGGCCAACAATTCCATCGCATCAAGAACGGCAAAATCGTTGGCCAGCTAAAAGATGTCGCATATCAGGCCACAACCACTGATTTCTGGGGCGCGATGAAGTGCGTTGGTGGTCCCTCCACATATGTTCTCGGTGGCGCATTTAATTGCGGCAAAGCCCAGCCCGGACAGGTGGCAGCAGTAAGCCATGGTTGTCCAGCAGCAGTCTTTGAGAAGATCAACATCCTCAACACAGTTGCGGAGGCAGGTAAATGATCTCCGCGCAGAATCTGATTGAGAAGATCCTTGCTCGTGCTACAAGTGATGAGTGCATCGTCCTTGTTAAAGATACGACTCAGGCAAATCTCCGTTGGGCTAGTTCAACCCTGACAACAAATGGTGTGATCGCACTTCGCAGTGTGAC
>CAZGMF010000036.1:0-7455 GCA_964526795.1 uncultured Clavibacter sp. | reverse complement strand
GAACTTGGCGAGATGATGAAGCGATCTGTTGCCGACAAGATCGAATTATTTGGTTACGCAGAACATACGCACGCCACCACGTGGGTCGGTTCCAAAGGTGGCTTACGACTTCGCAACGATGCGCCAATCGGTCGCGTTGAAATGACCGGCAAATCACATGGACGTTCTCGCTCCACATGGGAAGGCGTCGAGACCCACGATTTCTCCAATGTCTCTGTTGCCGCGATTGATAAGGCGATTCGCCAACGATTGTCATGGCAAGAGAAGAAAGTTGATCTGCCGGCGGGTCGATACGACACCATCTTTCCTTCTGGCTCCATCGCCGATCTCTACACATACATGGTCTGGGTATCCGGCGCTAAAGATGCTTGGCAAGGCCAATCAGTTTTCTCCAAGAAAGGTGGTGGCACTCGCGTTGGCGAGAAACTGACATCACTTCCTCTCAACCTCTACAGCGATCCCAAGAATTCATTGCTTCCTGGCTCGCCCTTCGTCGCTCACGCCGCATCAAGTCCGTTCACTTCAGTATTCGATAACGGACAACGTCAGCCTCGTGTTGACTGGCTCAAAGATGGTGCGCTCCAATCGCTGATCCAAACTCGTGCTTCCTCCAAACTCACCTCGCTTCCCTTCACCCCCATCGGCGATAACTTCTTCATGGAAGTTACGGGAGCAAGCGGGAGCCTGGAAGATCTGATCAAGAAAGTCGATAACGGATTATTGGTCACCACGCTCTGGTACATCCGCATGGTTGATCCAAATTCTCTTCTGCTCACTGGACTGACCCGCGATGGTGTGTATCACGTCAAGGGTGGCGAAGTGCAAGGTGCGACAAATAACTTTAGATGGAATGACACTCCTGTAGGTGCGCTCGCTCGAATCTCACACGCGGGAGCAAGTGAATGGACTCAGCCACGTGAGTGGGCCGAATACGCAACTCATATGCATATGCCACCGATGGTGATACAAGATTTCAATATGTCGACTGTGAGCCCCGGCAACTAACGCAAATGTCCGCGCTCGTTTGTGGAGCGGATTGCCATCAAACCATCTGATGGCCAGATTGAAATCGTGGAGATGCTGCAGGTGGATACATCAAGGTTAAAGATCACGCTCGGCTCGGCCTTTATTGCGGCGGCTAGAGAGGTCTTGATCATCCCGTTATGCGTCACAACGCAGACTTTCTTGTGCGGATGATCGGCCACGATAGAAGTCAGACCTTGAATCGATCGAGCCATCGCTTCATCATAAGACTCGCCCTCCGGCGGACGATATGACGAAGTAGAGACCCACATCGCGTATTCGACTGGATATCTCTCTTTCACTTCAGCGATGGAAAGACCATCCCAGACACCAAAAGAACATTCCTTCCAGATTGGATCGAATTGAATCTCCAGCCCCGTAGCGTGAGCGATGAATTCGGCTGTTTGTTTGGTCCTGCGCAGTGGAGATGAGATCAAAAGATCGGGTTTGATCTTTGCAATTTCACCTGCCACTAAAGCAGCTTCTTTCAGGCCCGTCTCTGTTAGCTCTGGATCAAGCGGACCGTCGCCGGAGAATTTGCGCATCGGGGTGAGCGCTGTTTCGCCATGGCGAACTAAGTAGACAAGTGTCGGGACTTCCGTGGAAATCAATCGTTCGGTCAAATAGTTACGACGTAATGGTCCTTCAGATGCAACGATCATTCCATCCAAAGCTTCGTTGACCAGCCGATCAGCGTGAGTGTTCGATTCTCGCGGAATCCATTCATATCGAATCAAATGATGTGGATGAAGTGCTTTAGCCTCCATCGCAAGTTTCTGCATATCTGAATGTCGAATCTTCCAGTTGCCGCTCATCTGTTCGACAACGAGTTTGCTATCCATGCGAACTGTGATCTGAGAGTGGGGATCGATGTCGTGCGCTGCTTTTAGTCCTGCAATCAATCCGCGATATTCGGCGACATTGTTGGTCGCCACTCCCAATCGTCCTGATAGTTCGGCTACGACGTGACTTCCTTCATAGATGACTGCGCCATATGCGGCCTCGCCAGGATTTCCACGCGAGCCACCATCTGCAGTGATGACGAATGTACGAGCCATTGCTAAACCCTAATCAGGATCCGGCGACATTCCTCGCAGCGCACCACTTCATCATCAGGTAAAGCCTTGATTCGAGTAACTTCCGAAGCATTCATTGTTAGATGGCAACCATCGCATTGGGAACCTTTAAGTAGTGCTGCGCCTATCCCATCTCCTGAAGCCCGCACCTTTTCATAGAGAGCAAGTAGTTCATTCTCGATGGCACTGACCATTTCAGCACGATCTTGTTGGGTTTTCTTGACAGCACTTTGAATCTCCGCAATCGCTTGCTCTTTTTCCACGGTGAGAACTTCGATCTCCTTAGCAAGCGCATCCCGCTTTCCGACAAGAGACTTGATTCGCTCATCGATTCCATCGAGTCGGACCATCACCTCAAGTTCGACTTCCTCTAGTTCACTACGGCGCTTGCCAAGCGAGCCCAACTCATGCTGAATCTGCTCAAGTTCCTTGGGTGTTCCAAGCCCTGAGGCCAGATGCTTCTCATCTCGCTCTATCCGAGCGACGACCTGCTCGACATCCACTTCCACTCGAGAGAGTTCGTGCTTGATATCACTCCGCTCCGTCTCGGCGGCGATGCACAAGTCTTTTGTCGAAGACAAGGCAGCGCTTTTTTCTTCCAGGGATTTGATGACCGGCAGAGTCTTGAGTCTGTGATCAAGTTGAATCATCGACGAATCAAGAGCCTGAAGCGCCAACAAGCGCTCTTGTGCTGCCTTTGTGGCCTTCATCGGCTATAGACCAGCGTGATCATTGTTATCGCAAAGACTAAGTAGAGAAAAACCCACCATGGACGAAGTTTCATTTCACCTTCCTACCCAACTGAGCTTTCAAAAGACCACAGATCAATATCGTCAAGATTGATGATTGCGAATCCTTTAAATTCCAAAGCATCAATCAACTGCGCCCGATGCTCTGTTGCATGATGTATTGCTTGGGAAAGGACAGTCGAGCGTTGGACCGTCGCGCTCTCTTCCTTACGTTTGATCGAAATAGTCCCTTCACCTTGAGCCAATGAATTCAAAATTTGGGAATCAAATCCTGCCAGCATCTTCTTTAATCCTGCGATATCGGAGGATTTTGTCGGCTTCGGAATCTCAGTCCATGGCTCGCCTGTTAAGCGATGGACATACCAGGTAGCCCCACCCACGATATGTTTCAAAATTTGCCCTGCCGTCCACTCCGGATTTACCAGATAGGAACCGAGCGCTTCATCGGGCAGAGATTCTGCTGCGGTATAGACCTTGTCATTTGCCCAGGCCATGTGTTTGAGAAGTCGTTCCAGCGTCACTGACATAAGGCAAATCTAGTGGCACTTGCAGATTGTGACTACCAACTATCTATGCGGGAAAAGTTCCGAAAGTAATGTGATGACACGCTTCTCTATCTCGTCGCGAATGATGCGGACCGCATCGATCTGTTGTCCTGCAGGATCATCTAACTTCCAATCTTCATACCTCTTTCCAGGATAAAAGGGACAGGCATCACCACATCCCATCGTGATGACTACATCTGATGCTTGAACCGATTCTGGAGTAAGAATTTTCGGAACTCGGCCGGCGATATCAATTCCTTTTTCGGCCATGGCAGCCACGGCTACTGGATTAATCGATTCTTTTGGCGCAGATCCTGCCGAAAGTACCTCAACTCTTCCCGCTCCGTGGAATTCCATAAAGCCCGCGGCCATTTGGGAGCGACCTGCATTGTGAACGCAGACGAAAAGTATTGTTTTGGTCGATGCAATCAAGGCTTACCCACTCGTTTCATCATAAGAAAGGCAATCGCGCCTCCCATGCTCTGGGCCAAAAGGAAAAGTGCAAAAGATCTAACATCTATACCGGCATATGACTCCGTAAAGATTCGTCCAAAACTTACCGCTGGATTGGCAAAAGAGGTGGATGAGGTGAAGAAATATGCCGATGCAATCCAAAGCGAGATGAGTGTCGCTCTGCGGTCATTAGAAATCTCCAGCCAGTGAGCGAAAATTAATGTGATCAATCCTGCCGATGAAATTAACTCCCCGACTAGTGTCCCAGAATTGGCTCGGTTAATGGTGGAGATGGAAAGAATGGGCGAATCAAACATCGAATTTGCAACCATCACACCGAAGATCGCACCAGTGAATTGGGCAAGAAGATATAGGCCTACTTCCTTTCCAGATAAAGCCCTCTGAAGCCCAGCGATTATTGAAACGATTGGGTTGAAATGAGCACCGCTGATATTTCGAAAAAGCAAAATGGAGATGTAGAGCGCACTGACCGTGCTCAGGCAATTGATGAGCAGCCAGACTCCGGAATCCTTCGTGAGGAAGGTCGCCATATGCGCTGAGCCAACAACAGCTAGGACTATCAGCGCTGTTCCGAGAGATTCTGCTAAGTACCTTCGCATGTCATCACCTTATTCGCCGTCTTAGCAAGAAATTAAGAATTGAGGGTAAACGAGAAGTGAACTTATTTGCGGTGAGCGCATCCTTCAGGTTTGCTGCAGCAGCAGTTGCAGTTATTCGGTGGACATCCACAGGGGCAGCCTTGGGATTCTGTCGACTGGTTTTTATCCATCCTGAAAGACTATCGGGCATCTAAAACTTAAGCATGCTGGCTCGAAAGCGCCAGACCAATTGCTAGTCCGAGTATTCCTAGCGCTGATAAAGCGGTCAGAGCGCGGCGAACTCTGGGTCGTGCGAGAAAAGTAGAAGCACGATCCACCATCGCAATCAATATCAAATACCAACTCATCGACGTCAATGCCCAAACCCAACCCAAGATAAATATGCCCCAGCCAAGGCTGAAATCTTTGGGCACGAATGCAGGAACGAAAGCAACGGCAAAGACTGCTGCTTTGACATTGGTCAGATTAGTGATGATTCCCAATCGATACGCTGCTACCGGCGTTGAAAATACCTCCCCAGTGGTCTCAAACCTCCCTGATGCATTTTTCAATTGTGCCAACGTCTGAAGAGAGAGAAAGGCGAGAAATCCAACTCCACTCCACTTCAGAATGTTGTAGGCAGTCGAACTTGCAGCAAAGATGGCAGATAAACCAAGTGATGAGAGCGTTCCCCAGATAACAAGGCCTGAACTATTTCCCACGACAGATATGACCGCAGCTCGAGTACCACCCAGGATTGATTGGCGAAGAATCATCGCTACACCTTGGCCGGGGACCATGGCCAAGAGAAAAGCCGTGGCCATGAAACCGGGAATGTTGCCGAGAAAATCACTCACATGGGGCACGGTAGCAACGTTTTCGAGAAGTAAACTTCATTAGTGAGCACCACTAAGAAGAAAGTAAGAGATTCCCGCATTAAGAAGTTCTACTCATCGCCTCCTTCAACACATCGAGCCACGCTTTTGGAGATGCGCAGAAGAATTTTGAAAGTAGTTCCCAAAGCAGAGGAAGTCGTCAGCTACGGCATGCCCGCATTCAAAGTAGATGGAGTGATCGTGGCCGGCCTTATGGCGCACAAGAATCACATTGGGTACTACCCATTTAGTGGCTCCGTCTTGAAGAATTTCAAGAGAGATATCGCTGATCTCTCTCACACTAAAAGCGCTCTTCACATCCCCCTAGAGAAGCCCTTGTCACAATCTCTGGTTCGCAAATTGATTCGTGCTCGAATATCTGACTGTGCAGTTTCAAAAGGCCAAGTCAATCGGCACAAATACCACGCAAAGGATGGATATTGGCGCTCACTGAAAATTGCGGCGCCGGCACGACGTGGACTCATAGATAAGAAGATTCATACTCTAAGGGACCTTTCAAAGATCGCTGAAAGTGAATTTTTTGCTATTCATGGCATAGGCCAGAACGCTGCAAAAGTAATCAAGAAAGAAATGCGTAACAAAAAAGTGAGATTTAAAACTGCCTAAGAAAGAGATTTATCAAGTGCTGCCTTGGCTTTGCGGCCGAATTCTCTAACTCGTTTTAGCTCCAACGAATAATCACCGAGCTCTCTGAAATCCCCGCTTTCGATAGTTCGACCTAAGTCCCTGACATCTTTCAGACACACTCCTCCCCCATATAGCTCCTGGAAAGCAACGATTTTCGGGTCATAAGAAATAGCAATATAAGGTCGCTGAAATGCGTAAGCAATGATCGCTCCGTGCAAGCGAGTAGTCACAACGAAATCACTTTCCGGATACATTTCCAAAATCTCTGGAAGAGACTCTTTGGGCGTTTCTATGTTCTCAGTGACTGAATATCGGTATCCAGCTTTCTTAATGGCTTTCTTGATAAGCGGACCATCTTCTCCGGGCTCTAATTTGGTATGCCAACTATGAAGGACATCACCCGTCAAATTCTCTTTAGGCGAAACCGCGAATTCGCTGGCAACGTATTCGAGCGTCGGACATGCTGTAATAGAAATATTGCTATCCAATTTATATAAATCCCTTGTCAACTCGTCACGCACATTTGCCAGCTTTGCACGGTCAAAAACAGATCGAACTACCCCCTGAGAAACCCCTTTAATCGGGTCTCTTTCTGGCAGGCAGACACCAATCCCCCATACAGTTATCGGAAAGCGACAGTTTTTTTCCAAATCGACCCAAAACGGTTCGAAGACGCGATGCAACAAACCAGCTCCGCCAACGATGACTTCTTGATAATTGCGATGAACATAATCCCAATCGACAGGCGTCCGACGGATACTCCATACATCCAATTCCTTGCCCAACATTCGATGAATGCCCAAGACTGGGGTGTAGTTGCCAATATTTCGATTTGCGGAGTAGAACTGAAGAATTTTGCTCTCTGGTCTTCTTTGGTCAACGGTTTGACCGGAAATGTCGTTGAGCTTTGTCATCACTTTTGCACTTTTGAAGAATCGACCTAGAACTGAGTGCATGCACAAACTCTAAAGGTTAATGGCCATTGACGGAACTGAGCCGTGCAGATTCCAGGCGAAGCTGCAGATGGGCCAATTTCAAGGAAGTTTGAAGCTGAATTTTCATTTGCTAAATTGAGTCAAGGTTTACCGAAGGGATTAATCAATGGAACTGACGACCTGCCTCTGGTTCAATGGAAATGCTCGAGAGGCGGCCACTTTCTACACCAGCATATTTCCTGATAGCGAAATGGCTGATAACTGGATTGCCCCAACAGATACACCTGGCAATAAAGTCGGTGAGGAAATCGTCGTCAACTTCAAGATCTTCGGTCGTCCATTTATTGGACTTAATGGTGGTCCGCAATTCACATTTTCTGAGGCCTTCTCGTTGCAGATTCCTTGTAAAGATCAGGCTGAAATCGATAAGTATTGGAGCCTTCTTATTGCTGATGGTGGGCAAGAGAGTCAATGTGGTTGGCTTAAGGACAAATTCGGTTTTTCTTGGCAAGTGATTTCACCAGAAATGAATAAGTACCTTGGCGGGCCTGA
>CAZGMF010000035.1:11305-13124 GCA_964526795.1 uncultured Clavibacter sp. | reverse complement strand
CTACTCGATTTCTTTACACTGCTGGGTTGGATTCTTATTCCAGTGCTAGTTCTTATAACTGCAATCAATCTCTTCACTGTTCGCTTGATAAAAGAAGGTTCATGGAAGGCGATAGACGCTTCAGTAGCGCTCTTGATTCCCATGCGAAACGAAGCTGACAATGTCGAAGGTCTGCTGGATTCCCTACTCAAACAAGAAGGAATCTCCCACCTTTCGATAGATATCCTGGATGACAACTCCACCGACGAAACAGCTTCGAAGTTAGCGCTCAACATTGATGAGCGAATGCGCGTCTTCCCAGGTGGTGAGTTGCCAAAGGGTTGGCTAGGAAAGAACTATGCCTGCCACCAACTCGCAGCGCAGAGCACTGCTGACTTCCTGGTCTTCATCGATGCTGATGTGCGATTGAATCGCTCTGCAATCGCGGCATCGATATCGGAGATGCAGCGACTCAACCTTGATTACCTCTCGCCGTATCCACGTCAGATTGCCATGACTTGGTTGGAACGACTGGTTCAACCCCTTCTCCAATGGTCTTGGTTTGTGTCCGTTCCACTTCGATTCGCTGAGAGATTCCCTCGGGCCTCCTTTGCAGTTGCCAATGGACAGTTCTTCATCGTGCGACGAAGTGCTTATGAGAAGTGTGGTGGCCACTCAGCGGTGAGATCAGAAGTTCTCGATGACCTGGAATTAGCGCGCGCTTTGATCAGAAGTGGTGCTCGTGGGACGGTTGCTGACGGTTCTGCAATCGCCGAATGTCGGATGTATCAATCTGCGCGCGAATTGATTGCCGGATATTCAAAATCACAATGGCGCGCATTTGGCACCATCGCCGGCGCAACTTTCATGGCAATAGTGCTCATTGCTACTTCAATCACACCTTTGATTGCTGGAATTCTCGGTTCGCCTTGGGGGTGGATTGGATTCTTTGCCATCGTTGCTACACGCCTAGCAGTCGCTGCTCGAACGAGATCGGTCATATCAACAGCTTGGCTCCATCCTCTTTCGGCCATCGCTTGGATATTTCTCATCAAGTATTCCTGGCTCAACAAGTGGCGCGGCACATTAGTGTGGAAAGAGCGTGCGCTGTGACTCACCAACGTCCGACATCACATCCACAGAAGATCGTCGTTATCGGCGGTGGAATCGGGGGCCTCTCGGTTGCTGCGAGATTAGCCAAGCTCGGGCACCACCTCTCTCTTTATGAAGCATCAGATCGCCTTGGTGGGAAATGTCGCACCGAAACTTTCGATGGATACTCCTTCGACATTGGTCCATCTCTATTAACCCTCCCGGCGGTATATCGTGATCTCTTCTTAAAAACGGGAAAGCGAATCGAACATCTCCTGGAGATCAAACCAGTTGATCCATCATTTACTTACATCTTCCACGATGGGAAGAAAGTAACTTTTCCAAATCTTTCGCACAACGGAACCGTTGATGCCATCGCTGAATCATTTGGAAAGGATGCAGCTGAGGCGTGGCACAAAATTCTCACTCGCGCCGAGAAGATGTGGGATGTCTCGCGGGCGGATTTCATTGAGCACGAGTTGAAGCCACGCAATTTTCTCAAGCGCAAAACTTTCATCAGCGATCTCTTCACCATCGCTCCGTGGACGTCACTGCGAGCCTTAGTCAACTCCTACACAACAAACGACTACATAAGAAAGATCATCGATCGCTACGCCACCTATACCGGTTCTGATCCCCGACGTGTTCCCGCTGTTCTTCTCACTATCGCTTTTGTCGAAGAGGCATTCGGAGCCTGGCACATTTCAGGCGGCCTGGGTCAACTAGGTCCCGCGCTCGCGCAACGATG
>CAZGMF010000035.1:0-11205 GCA_964526795.1 uncultured Clavibacter sp. | reverse complement strand
CCCGGGCATGGTTGCGACTGGGACGCTCCTGGATTGAAGGAGAGTTATGCCGAGAAGATGATCGATGTGATGGAAGAGCGCGGATTGAAAGTTAGGAATCGGATCGAGGTAATGAAGATACGAACTCCTGCCGACCTTGAACGTGATCATTTGGCGCCAGGCGGATCCATCTATGGAACTTCGAGCAATGGTGCTCGCTCAGCATTTCTCCGCGCTAAGAATCGATCGCCGATCGAGAATTTGTATTGTGTCGGAGGCTCGGCTCATCCCGGAGGTGGATTGCCGCTTGTCGGGATCAGCGCTGAGATTGTTGCAGACGCGATCGCAGCGAAAGAAAAATAGTCAGCGCAGCTATGGCTTGCATAGCAACCCAGATAACTGAAGTGATCGTTGCGATTCTTACTTGATCTGCAATCCCGACCATAGTTGCGACTAGTCCTATGAATAACAATGTGGCACGAACCGGACGTTCAGCAATCGTGACAATCCCTACTTCGCTGACACCAAGTCCACCCGCGCGCGCTCGCATATATTCCTGAATGAATGCTGCAAGCCAAGCACTCAGAACAAGTTGCCACGGTGCGCCGAGCAAGAAAAGACCATAGGCCCATGCTGATTCGACAAGCCGATCAACGAAGGCATCAAGGACGGCGCCGCTTTTTGAAACTTTCTCCGCAAGAATCGCCACCGTTCCATCAATCCCATCGATAGCAAGAGTGAGCACCAGAAGCAGAATTGAAAGTGGACTAGGCAAGTAATAGAGGAAAAGCAAGGCGACGGGAAGTGCAAGGAGAGTCAGAAGCGTTGGCGATATTCGAATCAAGACGCGGGCGATCGAATAACTGACGGACAACCACCACTTCACGATTCCTTTGATCTCTGCTCCGCCGTGCAGATCACTCCACTTTATGAAGAACTGCTCGCGATTCATCGAAGTCCCAAAGCTCGAACGATCTCCATCGTCGAGCGAGCGGTGTTCATGGTAAAGAAGTGAAGACCAGGGACACCGCCTTCGATCAGCGCCTTGGAGAGTTCAGTGGCGATCTCGATACCTACTTTGCGCACTTGATCTACATCCTCAGCAACCCTAGCGATTCTAGTTTCCACATTTGACGGAATGGGCGTACCGCCAAGTTCTGCCATGCGCCGAAGTTGTTTGACATTGGTTATCGGCAGGATTCCTGGATAGATATCCATCGCGCTGCCAGCGTTTCTCAGTGAGTCGCGAAGTCCAAAATATCGCGATGGATCAAAGAAGAATTGGGTGGTCGCAAAAGTCGCACCTCGTCTTTCTTTTTCTAGCAGAACTTTCACATCGGCTTGAAAGTCGCCTGCCGATGCTGGATGTCCATCTGGAAATGCTGCGACGCCAACTTCAAATCCCATATCGTGCGCGAGAGTCACGAGTTGATCGGCGTGATCAAATCCTCCTGGAGTTGTAATCCATGAGGAACGCGGTCCTCCCTCAGGGTCGCCCCGAAGTGCCAAGACGGAATGGATTCCAGAGTTCTTGTACTTGCCGAGAATGGTGCGAAGTTCGTCGGCAGTCGAACCAACGCAAGTCAGATGTGCAACTGTCGGAATACCACTTCGCGCTGTTATTTCTGTTGCAATATGAATCGTTCGATCGCGAGTCGAGCCACCAGCGCCATACGTCACCGAGACGAAATCCGGTCGCAGATCTTGCAACTCATCAACTGCGCTCCATAGTCGGGCTTCCCCAGCTTCATCTTTAGGCGGGAAGAACTCGAGCGAGATTGTCGGCCGATTACTCATACGAGGTGAGGGTACCGTTGCGCCGTGGCTTTGACGGAAATCTCCCAACTTCGTAGCGAAGTTGACCGCGAACTAAGCCAATTTGCCAATCAACAGAGTCGTGACCTTCATGCCATAGGAAGTGAATTGATTCCCGTTGCAGAAGCAATGTCACGTTTTATCATCGATGGCGGAAAAAGATTCCGACCGATATTCGCATTTCTGGGTTACCTAGGTGCCGGCGGAACGGAAAGTAGCCAGATAATCCGCGCTTGTTCGGCTCTCGAACTTGTCCATGTCTGTGCCTTGATGCATGACGATGTCATGGATGGTTCTGATACCAGAAGAAATAATCCTGCAATTCATCGCTACTTTGAGACTCTTCACAGAGATTCGAAGTATCACGGTGATGCTGAGAAATTTGGAGTCGCCGCCGCAATTCTTCTCGGCGATTTGGCTCTAGTTTGGGCAGATCGAATGTTGATTGAATCCGGAATCAACGACCACCAACTCGTATCCGCACTTCCTCTCTTCACTGAAATGCGTGAGGAATTGATGGCTGGCCAATACCTTGACGTTCTTGAAGGAGCACTGGCGAAGGCCAACATCGATCGTTCTCTCAAGATAGCAAGGTATAAATCTGGGAAATATTCAATCGAACGACCACTGCACTTTGGTGCTGCCCTTGCTGGCGCATCAGCCAACCTTCTCGCTTCATATTCTGAGTACGGACTTCCGCTTGGCGAAGCATTTCAGTTGCGCGATGATCTGCTTGGAGTCTTTGGTGATCCACTTGTCACTGGTAAGCCTGCCGGTGATGATCTCCGTGAAGGCAAGCGGACTGTTTTGATCGCCATGACCTTTGAGAGCGCCACAAGTGAAGCCCGTATTCGACTTGAAAAATCACTCGGCAGATCCAATCTTTCTCTCGACGAGATCAATTCTCTGCGCGAGATCATCACAGAATCTGGAGCCGTTTCTCGCTGTGAGCAGTTGATCACAGAACTTCGCGACCGCGCACTTCTCGCACTGCAAGATTCCCAAATCTCCCCCACTATTCGTCCTATGCTCGAAGAGATGGCTCACAGCGCAACAACGCGAAAGCTTTAGAGATGCGTCGTATCAAAGGTAAGACTGAGAAGATCGTCATCGTTGGCGCTGGACTTGGCGGTCTAAGCGCCGCGCTCCGTCTTGCAGGTGCCGGTCGAGATGTCACAATCTTGGAGCGCGAGTCCTACCCTGGTGGTCGCGCAGGAATCCTTTACAAATCCGGGTACTCCTTTGATACAGGTCCGACCGTTTTGACGATGCCATCGCTGATCAATGATGCACTTAATTGCGTCGGCGAAGAATTAAAGGATTGGCTCAATCTCATCCCACTCAAACCGCTTTACCGAGCCTTCTACGCAGATGGGTCACAACTGGATGTCCACGCCGACACCCAGGAGATGGAAGTTGAGATTGCAAAGAACATCTCGAAGGACGAAGCGCTCGGTTATCGCAAGTATGTCGACTTTGTCACCAAACTCTATAAATATGAGATGAAAGATTTCATCGACAAAAATATCGATTCGCCGTTCAATCTTCTAACTCCCAATCTTGCGCGACTAATCGCCATCGGTGGTTTCAGACGTCTCGCCCCTCGCGTGGCAGATTTCCTCAAAGATCCACGGACCCAGAAGGTCTATTCATTCCAAGCGATGTATGCCGGCGTATCACCACAGCAAGCGCTCGCTATTTACGCCGTCATTGCTTATATGGATTCGGTCAATGGCGTCTTCTTTCCTCAAGGAGGAATGCACGCACTTCCGCGCGCTCTCGCGGGCGCTGCCGAAAAACATGGCGTAAAGATCAAATACGATTCCAAGGTCACAAAACTCGAAAAACAAAGTTCACGAGTGAGCGCTGCCATCACGGCCGATGGCGAACGTTATGAATGCGATGCGATCGTTCTCAACCCCGACCTCCCGGTGGCTTACCGTGAGTTGCTCGGCAAGACGCCGCTCTCACTGAAGCGATTGAAGTATTCGCCATCCTGCGCAGTTTTGCTCGTAGGTTCCAATAAGAGTTATGACCATGTTGCACATCACAATATTCATTTCGGTCATTCGTGGGATGGAGTATTTGAAGAATTGATCGAGAAGAAACAATTCATGTCAGATCCGAGCGTTCTTGTCACCGTCCCCACGATGGATGACCCGAACCTCGCGCCCAAAGGTAAGAGTTCGTATTACATCCTTTTCCCGACTCCAAACCTTCACTCTTCAATCGATTGGAAGAAAGAGCGGAATCGATATCGCGATCACATGATCGCCACGCTTCATCAACGCGGTTATCAAGGTTTCATCGATGGCATCGAGACTGAACATCTCATCACTCCCGTGGAGTGGGAAGAGATGGGATTGGAAGCGGGGGCTCCATTTGCCAGCGCTCATACCTTCTTCCAGACCGGCCCTTTCCGCCCAAAGAACCTTGCGAAAGGTTTCGACAATGTCGTCTTTACTGGAAGTGGCACCCAACCAGGCGTCGGAGTTCCCATGGTCTTGGTCTCGGGACGTCTTGCCGCAGAACGGATTGTTGGCGAGGTCAGCTGAGAAATGGACGAACTCACAGCCGCTGACATTCATGACAGCGAACTTCGCACGTCTTATCAAGAATGCAAACGACTTAATTCTCTCCATGGCAAGACCTATTACTTAGCAACGCTGCTCTTGCCAAAGGAGAAGCGGCCCCATGTCCACGCTCTCTATGGTTTTGCGCGCTTTGCCGATGAGATTGTCGATGACTTGTCCTCAACACTCTCGCCCGAACAAAAAACTCGTGAGTTAGAACGGTGGAGCCAGACCATCCTTCGCGACATCAAGAGTGGAAGAAGTGAAGACCACATCGGGCGTGCGTTGGTCAATACAGTTCGAACTTTCGAGATTCCACTTGGGTATTTCGAAGCCTTCCTTCACTCGATGGCGATGGATCTGACCATCACTTCCTATCAGAGTTTCGAAGCCCTCCACGAATATGTCTATGGCTCAGCAGCTGTCATCGGGCTGCAGATGGTTCATGTCCTTGGAACTATTCCAGGAAAGAAGGATGAAGCGCTGATTGCGGCCGAGAAACTAGGAATCGCCTTCCAGCTCGCCAACTTCATCCGAGATGTTGGAGAAGATCTTGATCGCGGCCGAATCTACCTACCGCTCGATGAACTCGAGAGCTTTGGAGTAACTCCAGAATTATTGAACAAGCGCACGCTAACTCCAGCAATTATTGACGCTCTTAAATTTCAGATTTCAAGAGTTCGAGAATTACAACGGCAAGCAAGCGAAGGAATTCGATTCTTACCGCCTTCAGCGCGGCCATGCATTGAAGCAGCAAGTGAGCTCTACTGCGGAATAGTCGATGAAGTGGAGAAAATCGATTACCAAGTCTTTACCAAACGCGCCAAGACTTCGACAATTCGTCGAGCAGGGGTCGCACTTCCCGCATGGCTTCGCGCTCTAGCTGCGCGTTAGTTTCTCCCTATTCCCCGTCTCCCCCAGAAAATCCAGAGCGAGAGCGAGAGAAGAATCATCGAGTACCCAAAGAGAAGATCCTCAACAGGGGCTGATGCAATACGAAATCCTGTGATCGTATCTTCGTCATAGGTGAGGATTCCTCGCGAGGTGAGCCACCAATTCGTGATCAATTGAAAGAAAAGCATGATGGCGTAGGAAGTCCAGTAACTCTTGCGCGTGACTAACTTTGTTTGAAGAAAAAAGAGATCTACGACAACGCTCAGGATGACTGAAACCAAAGCGATTTGAGTGTAGGTCATTGTTCATCACCAAATTTCCAACTTGGTTTTCTCTTTCTCACTGCCTCAATTGTCATGAGACCGGCAAGCGGAACGATGATGAAGAAAAGTAATTCCTCCAGCGGAATCCCCGCCGGACCAAAAATCCCAACAACCTGAGTCGAATCGAATTTCCAATGTCCTCGAGTTACAGCGTAGTAATCCCAGAGAAGAAAGATTGCTGCAGTCGGAAAGATCGTAAGAATCCAACGTCTCACTCTTCGGAGTACGCCAACTTTAAAAAGAATTTCCAACCAGAACGATCCGATGACGGTAAAGATCAACATTGCGAAATAGGCGAACTGGCGCACGCTTTATGCTAACCTCGTTTGACATCGGGAGCCAAAAGTTGGCTGAGAGGACCTCATCGCAGGTCGACCGAAGGACCAGTCCGGTAATGCGGATTGGAAAGGAGCCTTGGATGTTTACAGTCTTTACTGCATGGGGTTATGCAGTCTCATTTCTCGAGTTGATCTCCGTCATCACCTCGTTGATTGCGGTTTATCTAGGAGCGCTTGGCGTGCGCATCACCTGGCCTTGGTGGCTCCTCAGTAGCGCTCTCTATGCGATCTTTTTTTATCAAGTAGATCTTTTCGCAAGTGCGATTTTGCAATTCGTCTTTATCGCTGCGGCGCTCTGGGGTTGGAGAGGTTGGAAGCCACTTGGAGTAGAACCACGTTATATGCAAAACATCGAGAGAGTCCTCTGGCTTGTCGCACTATTCGGAAGTTGGATTCTCCTTGCTCCCGCTTTAAAAAATATCGGTGCAGCTGCGACCTGGCCTGATTCGTTCCTCTTGGTGTCGAGCACGATCGCCCAGATCGTGATGGTTCTACAGCGAAATGAGACTTGGGTGCTCTGGTTTGTGATCGATGCCTTCGGAACTTGGCACTACTGTCGTCAGGGATATTGGTTTACTGGCATCTTGTATGGGGTATTTACCTTGATTGCCATTTATGGTTGGCGAAAGTGGCTCACGTTAAAAAGATGAACAATCCATCGCTTCATCAGATTGTCGAGAAGATTGCCGCATCTGAACGACGAAGTTCGCACGCTCGGATCATCGCTATTGATGGCCCAGCCGGGTCAGGCAAGACAACGCTCGCCTTGCGAATTCAGTCCCAATGGAGTAGCAACAAAGTAGATATCGTCCATATGGATGATCTCTACGAAGGATGGGAGTTTGCCCTCACTGAGAGATTGACCCGAACTCTGGTCTATTCCATTGCAACACCTGCTTCGCTAGGAAAGAACTTCTCCTATCGAAAATATGACTGGCTCAAGAAAGGTTTTGGTGAGTCGATCGAATCGGAAGCTCCCGACCTGCTGATCTTGGAGGGTGTGGGCTCAGGGCAGAGAGAGGTTCGCAAGTTCCTGGACCATTTGATCTGGATTGATATCGACAGTGAAATCGGATTGCAGCGAGTTCTTCAAAGAGATGGAGATTATCTCGAGACTGAGATGAGAATCTGGCAGATGAGAGAGAGTGATCATTTTGAGCGCGACAACACTCGAGACTGCGCGACCATCCGCGTTGATGGGAACTACTTCATCTAAAATCCAGTCGTGTCAGACCTAACTGGCGAAATCATCGACGGCCGATATCAACTCACTCGAGTCGTCGCCTCTGGTGGAATGGCGACCATCTATGCCGCCATTGACCAGCGTTTAGACCGCCACGTTGCTGTAAAAATCATGCATCCTCATCTGGCTCAAGATGAGAAGTTCGTCGAGAGGTTTATTCGCGAAGCGAAAGCGGCTGCTTCGCTCTCACATCCCAACATCGTTGCAGTCTTGGATCAAGGTTGGAATCAAGGTGGCGTTCCTTGTGTCTTCATCGTGATGGAGTTGATCGAAGGTTCCACGCTTCGTGATTATCTCCATGAACAAGGATCGCTAAGTATCGAGAAGACGCTACAGATCATGATCCCTGTCGCGAGCGCACTCGCGGCCGCGCACAAATTAGGAATCGTTCATCGAGACATAAAGCCGGAAAACATTCTGATCTCAAAAGAGGGACGGATCAAGATAGCTGACTTTGGTCTCGCTCGTGGCGCACTGCTAGGAAGCACAATGACGGCAGAGTCAAGTGTGATACTTGGAAGCGTCTCCTATCTCTCGCCGGAACAAGTTCAACGAGGTGTCGCGGATGCGCGTAGTGATGTCTATTCCTTTGGCATCGTCCTTTTCGAGTTACTGACGGGACAGAAGCCCTACCAAGGCGAGGATCCGGTTCAAATTGCCATCAAACATGTCAATGATCGAGTTCCCAAACCATCCTCACTCAACCCCGCATTAAGTGAGGAGATTGATGCTCTGGTTCTACGTGCGACCAACTTTGATCCTGATCGCAGGCCAAAAGATTGTGCAGAGTTGGTGATAGAGCTACGAGCTTTATCCGAGAAGTTGGATCCACGACGACGTCAGCTCTCGCTGGAATTGGATCTACCTCCGGCACCGATCAAAGAACCAGTACGCGAACGTGCGCGTGAGAAGCGAAAAGGAATTTCCCTCATCAATCCTCCAGCAACCGAACTAAAGAGAGAAGAGACTCCCGTGAAGAAGGATGCTGCCTCAAAAGAGAAGACAATTCCAGGCAAATCCAAGAAGAAATCGCCCTCTCCCCGAGTCAAACGGAATCGATCGATTGCCGCTCTCCTTGCCATCATCATCGGAGCCGGAGTTTGGTATGGATTCCTCGGTCCAGGTTCGAAAGTTGTTGTGCCCTCGATTGCTGGAATGACGGTCAAGCAGGCGACAAAACAACTCGCTGATCTCGGCTTGAACTTGGAGATCAAGAGTGAAGATTTCAGTGAAGAAGTTGCCGAAGGAAAGATCATCACTTCCGAGCCGGCAGGAGGCGGACGCGTAGCGCCGGCTGGAGCGGTCAAAGCCATAGTCTCCAAAGGTAAAGAACGATATGACGTTCCAGATTTGAAGGGGCTACAACAAGATTCTGCAATCAAGGCTTTGGGCGAGAAGAATCTTGTCCTCGGTGATGTCAAGGAAGAGTTCTCTGCCGATACTCCGCAGGGATACATCATCCGAACTGATCCGAGAGTCGGAGAGAAAGTAAAGCGAAATTCCGCTGTCAGTTTGGTCATCTCAAAAGGAATCGAGCAAGTCGCACTAGCGGACTACAAAGGGAAGAATGGCGAACAAGCGCTTAATGAACTATCTGATGCAGGATTTGATGTCACAACTCAATATGTCTTCAGCGAGGATCTTCCCGCCGGCGTTGTCATAAGCCAGACCCCTGGAGCGGGAACTGCAGATAAAGGCTCTTCGATCACTCTCCTTGTCTCTAAAGGAAGTGAATTTGTCTTTGTACCAAATATCTTTGCGATCTCAGAAGCAAAGGCCGTAGCGATGCTCAAAGATCTCCAACTCAAACCGGTCGTCAAGAAAGTTGGTACTAAGAAGGTGAAGGTCGTCACGAACATTTCACCCAAAGTGGGGACGAAATTGAAGCGTGGCTCGACCGTCACCATCACTGTAGGGTGAGTTGGTGGCAAAGAGCGCGGCAACGAAAAAACCTCGTTTAGGGGCTCACGTCCCTACTTCCGGCGGAATGGCAAAGCGCTCAATCGAGTACGCCACCACCATCAAAGCCGAAGCAATCCAAGTCTTTGCATCAAATCCGCGAGGCTGGGCGATGCCCGATGCCAACCCCGATGCTGATAGCGCTTTCCGAGAGAAAATCGACTCACTGGATATTTCTGTCTACGTTCATGCTCCATTCCTCATCAACCTCGGATCTCCGACAGAAGCCACCTATAAAAACTCCCTTGCATCAACCGAGTACTCACTCCGTCGTGGCAGAGAGATTGGTGCGCTCGGTGTCGTCATCCATACCGGTTCCGCCGTTGATGAGAGCCATATCGATCAAGCATGGCGACAGATTCATGACGGGATGATGCCAATCCTCAACAGATTAAAAGATGAGGATCCGTGGCTTCTCCTTGAGCCAACTGCAGGTCAAGGACAATCCTTAGTTCGCAAATTGGATGACCTCACCAAATATTTTGAAGCGCTGGAATGGCATCCCAAAGTTGGAGTCTGTCTTGATACCTGCCACGTCTTCGCAGCTGGACACGATATAAAAAGTAAAGGTGGGATGACCGCCACGATAGATCTTCTGGCGAAAATTGCGGGCAAAGAGCGAATCCGCCTTATTCATGCCAATGATTCGATGGATGTGCTCGGCTCGCTCAAGGATCGTCATGAGAATCTCGGTAAAGGTGAGATAGGTTCAAAACCTTTTGCCGAATTAATCTCTCATCCTGCCATCGCCGATGCGCCATTGATTTTGGAGACACCTGGTGAAGAACCAGAACACGGTGGCGAGGTTGCATTACTTCGCAAGATGCGCGATAAGTAAATGGCGATTGCGCTGGCGCCATGGGCGCTCCTTGCTGTCTCAGCAATGTGGGGAATCTCCTTTGTCTGGATGAAAGACATCCTTGATCAACAGGATGTCTATAGCTTCCTCGCCACGCGTTTCTTGATAGCAGCCTTAGCAATGATCGCGCTCCGGCCATCAGTATTGAAAAGTTTCCGACCTGAGCTGGTGCGTAAAGGACTTCTTATTGGCACGGCATTGGGCTCTGGCTTTCTCTTCCAAACCCTTGGATTGGCTCGAACCACACCTGCAATAACTGGTTTTATCACCGGACTTTATGTCGTCCTGACTCCTGTAATCGCATTCCTTTTATTCAAGGAACACTTACCAAGACAAGTGTGGCTCTACGTCATCTTGGCAACGGCAGGATTGGCGGTGCTCTCAGTCAAAGGTTTCGCAATCGGGCTTGGCGAATTTTTCGTCCTTATCTCAGCTTTCCTCTACGCCGCGCATATTCTCTTGTTGAGTCGCTGGAGTAAGGGATTTGATTCTTATGCCCTCACGGTAATGCAGTTGATTGCCAGTTCTCTTCTCTGCCTTATTCCTGCATCCATCAACGGTTATCAGCCGCCACCAGATCGACAGGTCTGGGGTGTGATTATCTTTACCGCAGTTTTTTGTACTGCTATTGCTTTTGTGATCCAGACGTGGAGCCAGGCTCGGATCTCGGCCACCAAGGTTGCTGTCATCTTGACGATGGAGGTGGTCTTCGCGGCGCTCTTCTCTGTCGTGCTGGGACGTGAGCCATTGACCCTCCGTTTGGTCATCGGTGGCGCGATGGTTGTCATTGCGATGATTGCGATCGTGCAGCCGAAATTTCACCAGGAACCTCCCACTCGTGAAACTATGGGCTCGTGATCGATCTCCGTTCTGACACAGTCACAAAACCAAGCGCAGCAATGCGTGAGGCAATGGCTGCTGCTCCTGTCGGAGATGATGTTTATGGCGATGATCCCACAGTCAATTCTTTGGAAGAGAGAGTTGCGGCGCTCTTTGGAATGGAAGCAGCGCTCTTTACTCCTACCGGTTCGCTTGCTAATCAACTTGCCATCAGAATGTTGGTCTCTCCAGGTGAAGAGTTGATTTGTGAGACCACATCGCATATCGCTCGAGCAGAACTGGGCGCTGCTGCAGTCTTCAGTGGCATCACCACGCGAACCTGGCCGAGCCATCGCGGACTTTTGCGCGCTGATGAGCCGCTCTCGATTGCGCACCCCAATGC
>CAZGMF010000034.1:0-13586 GCA_964526795.1 uncultured Clavibacter sp. | reverse complement strand
AAAATTTCTTACCTCAACCGAGCGAAAGATGAGCGACGCGAGCGGGTCATTTCGCCATTGCACGTCATCGTTCAATCCAATGGAACCTCAATCATCGCCTGGTGTCATGACAGCGATGCCATCAGGACATTCATCCTTGACAATATCGAATCTGCAGAACTCCTCGATTCGACCGCGATTGTGGATGTCAACGCTGACCTTGACACATCCGCCTCTGCGCTCTGTCGCACATCACATCCAGACAGTGAGTTCCTCCAACGTTATCGCGATGTCATTGGGATGACTAATAAAGATCAATTTATCGTGCATTTCTTCAATGGGGAGTGGCTGACCAGAATCGCTCTGAGTTCCGGAGCGGAGATGGAGATCATTGAACCACGTGAGATTCGCCGAGAAATCTCTGAGCGAGCACGGAGAGCTTTAACCAACTATCGCTGATTCCCGTCCTTTCTTTACGCGTGGTAGCGTTAGACAACATTTACTTGGAAAGGCAGATCATGTTTGGATTGCGGGAACCTTCTCACTGGCTTCTTCTTATCTTGGTTGTGGTCCTACTTTTCGGCGCCAAGCGCTTACCAGATTCGGCTCGCGCTTTAGGCCGTTCGCTTCGAATCTTCAAAAGTGAAGTAAAAGAACTCAATAAAGAAGAGAAGAAATCCGAGGACGACGGAAAGAGTTCCAACTAGTTTTACATCTTGATCGGATGTAAGTAAGGGTCCAATGGCCACGGAAAATCGGGCGGTCATGCCTCTTCTTGAGCATGTACGCGAATTTCGGAAACGTATTATTCGTGCCGCGCTCTTCATCTTCATCTTTTCTGCACTGGGTTGGGTCTACTACAACCAGATCATTACAACTCTCTCCGCTCCAGTCTGCGATCTGAAGGCAGCACAAGCTTCTGGATCAGGACAATGCGGCGCGCTTTACATCTCAGGAGTGCTAGGGCCGTTAAATCTTCAGATCAAAGTTGCTCTCCTCTCTGGGGTCATCGTCGCCGCACCTTTTTGGCTCTACCAACTCTGGGCCTTTGTTGCACCGGCACTACACCCAAAAGAGAAGCGAAATTCAATTCTCTTCATCGTTGCAGCCACCCCCTTCTTTACTCTCGGCGCGACCCTGGCTTACTACGTTTTACCTCTTGCAATCAAAGTGCTCTTTGGCTTCACGCCACAATCACTATCAAATTTGATCAAGTTTGATGATTATCTCGATTTTGTTCTCCGTCTTATTCTGATATTCGGAATCGCTTTCGAACTTCCGGTCTTTCTTGTCGCCCTCAATCTTGTGGGAGTGCTCTCAGGTCGAGCAATCCTGAAGCCATGGCGATTGGCAATATTCGGTATAACATTCTTTGTCGCCGCTTTCTCTCCGACCGCAGATCCACTTTCAATGGCGGCACTTGCCGCACCTTTGATACTCCTTTATTTCGGCGCTGGCGGAATCGCTCTGCTGGTAGACAAGCGGCGAGCTCGAAAAGCCAATGCACTGAGCGATGATGAGAGTTCATCCATCGAAGATGTCGCGGAGATCGGCGAACCAGAGCCAGAACGATGAATTGGTTGCTTCTTGCAAATCCAACATCAGGTGGTGGGAAAGGCGCTCGAGTCAAAGAAGAGGTAATCAAGCTTCTGAACTCTCAAGGAATTTCGTTTCGTGATATTTCAGGAACTAGCTACGAAAGTGCTCGCACCAATCTCCGCCTAGCGATTGAAGAATCGAACGATGAAACTCCGATTTCAGGGGTTTTTGTCGTTGGCGGCGATGGAATGGTTCATCTTGCCATCCAGGAGTTGGCGCTACGAGAGATACCGCTTGCTGTCATTCCTGCTGGAACCGGAAATGATTTTGCCCGTGTCATGAAAATTCCGTTGCAGGACGTAAAGCAGACACTCGAAGGAGTTCTTCGACAGGAGCCGATAGCAATCGACCTTGGAAGAGTTTCAGGGGAGTACTTCGCAGATATCCTCAGCACTGGTTTCGATTCGCTAGTCAATGAACGAGCAAATCGCATGACCCGCATCAAAGGGCAGATGAAGTACAACATTTCGATCTTGCTCGAACTACCATTATTCAAGCCACGTAATTATCAATTCAAGATTGATGGCAAGGAGTTCGACGTAGCGGCAATGCTCATCGCGATTGGTAATGGGTCAAGCTATGGCGGCGGAATGCTGGTCTGCCCTGATGCCGATATAACTGATGGACACTTTGATGTGATGATTTTAAGACCGGTATCCAAGATTGAATTTCTCAAAGTTTTTCCCAAGGTCTTTTCCGGTGCCCATGTTTCCCATCCTGCAGTCGACATTTTCCGGGGAAAGAAAGTGGATGTAGCGGCCGAAGCCATTGCTTATGCCGATGGCGAGCGAATCGGGCCGCTTCCAATCTCAGCAGAAGTAGTTCCCCAGGCTTTGAAGAGTTGGCGATTTTGATGGCTGAACTATCTCCAGCGGAGCGAATGGCGGCTTCAGTCCTGCGAAAGAGATTTCCGTTAACTTCTGATTTTACCGCCCATTACGAGTTCCCTTTCGATGATTTTCAAATGGAAGGTTGTCATAGCTTGGAGAGCGGGCGATCGGTGCTTGTGGCAGCTCCTACCGGGGCAGGCAAGACGTTAGTGGGTGAATTCGCGGCTTATCTCGCTGATCACGCCGGAACACGATGTTTCTATACAACACCCATTAAGGCTCTTTCGAATCAGAAATATCAAGAGCTAGCAAAAGTTTATGGTCACTCCGAGGTTGGACTGCTCACGGGGGATTCCTCCATCAATGGCGACGCGCGAATCGTAGTTATGACAACTGAAGTTTTACGCAACATGATCTACTCCAATCCCGACGCAATCTTGAACTTGGGGTATGTCGTCATGGATGAGGTGCATTACCTGGCCGATAAATTCCGAGGGGCGGTATGGGAAGAAATCCTGATCCATCTTCCCGAACGGATTCAGGTCGTTTCTCTCTCGGCAACTGTCTCCAATGCCGAGGAATTCGGTGAATGGCTCAAAACGGTGCGAGGTGAGACCGATGTTGTCCTATCGGAATTACGACCAGTTCCGCTCTACCAACATATATTGATCGGCAATCGGTTGCTGGACATGTTCGTTGATGATGGTCGAGTCAATCCGGAGATAGTTCGACTCGAACGTAATTCAACGCGTCAGTTACCAGGCGGGCAGGGGCGAAATCGAGGCTGGCAGCAACGAAGTTATTCAAATATCAAGCAGTTATCCCGCCCCGAAATAATCGAAAAGTTGCAGCACAACTCTTATCTTCCTGTTATCTATTTCATTTTCTCTCGTGCCGGTTGCGATGCTGCGCTATCGCAATGTGTTCGCGAAGGATTGTCGCTCACCACCTCTGATGAGAAAGCGCTTATTCGTGAAGTCATTGCTACGAAGACTCATGATTTGCCGGTTGAGGATTTCGGAGTTCTTAATTTCTATGAGTGGTGTCAGGCGCTTGAACGTGGTCTTGCTTCCCACCATGCTGGATTGCTTCCAATGTTTAAAGAAACTGTAGAGGAGCTCTTCCAGAGGGGACTTCTCAAAGTTGTCTTCGCAACAGAGACATTGGCGCTGGGGATCAATATGCCAGCACGTACCGTTTTGCTGGAGAAGTTAATCAAATGGAATGGCGAGACTCACGCAGCAATCACTCCGGGGGAGTACACCCAACTCACCGGCCGAGCGGGACGACGCGGTATCGATACCGAAGGAAACGCCGTTGTCATGTGGAGCGAACAGATTGATAGCTCGATGGCAGCGGGCTTGGCCAGTACTCGGACTTTTCCATTACGTTCTTCGTTCACTCCTACCTACAACATGAGTGCGAATTTGATCGCGCGATTCGGTGCAATCCGTGCGCGGCAGTCATTAGGTTCATCCTTCGCCCAATTCCAAGCCGATCGCTCTGTCGTCGGACTTGCTCGACAGATTGAGAAGAATGAGAGAGCGATTGAAGATTTGATTCGCCAAAGTGAATGTCACCTTGGTGACATGAACGATTACATGGAACATCGATTCCGAATCAAAGCCATTGAGGAAGAGTTAGCTAATCGACGCCACAAGCGCAGAAATGCCGCCAAGCAAAGTGAAGAATTAATCAGCGAAGAGAGACGGGCGATGAAGAATCATCCCTGTCATCAATGTCCTGAGCGCGAGAATCATGCCCGATTCTTGGAGAAAGCATTTCGACTAAAGCGAGAGCGAGCAGGTTTGCAATCAAGGATGGAGGGTCGGACCAATCTCATTCCGCGCACCTTTGATCGCGTCTCGGAAGTTTTGCGTGAGCGAGGTTATGTCCAGGGCGAAACTCTGACTGGCAAAGGCAAGTTACTTTCTCGTATCTACGCAGAGACAGACCTTCTTTTAGCCGAGCTAGTCTCGCAAGGCTCCTGTGATGCTTTGAGTCCGAGTGATTTGGCAGCATTGCTATCAGCACTTCTCTTTGAAGGACGCGGTGAACGAAGCAAGATGCCTCGAATTCCCAAATCTCTCGAGGCCAAACTCAAGGAGGTCATCTCGCTCTGGTCCGAACTCTGCGAAGTGGAATATGCCCACGGACTCAATCCGGTTCGAGAGCCTAATTTCGACATGCTCTGGAGCGTTCATCGCTGGGCCAACGGAACATCGCTACATACGATTCTGCGCGAAAGTGAGATCACTGTGGGCGACTTCGTCCGCCATATTCGTCAGGTAATCGATCTGCTCGGGCAGATGAGCGATGCGGCCCCAAATCTTTCACTGAGGTGCAAGGAAGCGATAAATCTCATCGATCGTGGCGTTGTCGCTTATTCGGCGGTCGTGGCATGAGTCTGCTTCTCATTGATAGCGCCTCGCTTTGGTACCGGGCGTATTACGGAATGCCAGACACATTGCTTTCCCCGGCAGGTGAGCCCATCAATGCGATCAAGGGTTTTATCGATATGACTGCCCGATTGATCAATCACTATCAACCCACACAAGTTGCACTCTGTCTCGATGGCGATTGGCGACCTAGCTGGAGAGTTGAACTCTTCCCGGAATACAAACTCAATCGAGTCGACGACGAAGGTGGTGAAGAGGAACCCGATCTTCTTACCCCGCAAGTTCCACACATCCTGGATTTCTTCGACGCTATGGGTTTTCCCATCATCGGTATCGATGATGCCGAAGCCGATGATGTCATTGCGACTTTGGCAGAGCGATCTTCTAAGCCAGTGCGAATCGTTACGGGGGATCGAGATCTTTTCCAGCTCGTTGATGACAACCGCGATATCAAGGTGGTCTATCTTGCTAAAGGAATCAGCGCGCATGATTTAGTGGACTTACAATGGATTGAGAAGAAGTATTTGATTCCAGGAGAGCGCTACTCACTCTTTGCGATGATTAGAGGAGATGCCTCCGATGGTCTACCCGGAATTCGGGGGATTGGCGAGAAAGGAGCAGCAGCGATCGCTGAACATTTCGCCACTATGGAGGAGGTCATCAAAGCTGCAGAGAACGAAGATGCGCGGCTTCACCCCACTCACCGCAAGAAGATTCTTGCCGATCTCAACTATGCCAAGATCGTGACGCCCCTGGTGAGTTGTCTTCGTGATCTTCGCTTGCCGGACATTGATGATGCGCTACCTCAATCGCCGGTAAATGCCGAGAAGATAGCGTCGCTCAAAAATGACCTGGGCCTCGGAGCAAGCGTCGATAGATTATTCGCTGCGCTGCGATGGTGACTAGACGTTCGCTGCTCCTATCGATTCTCTCTGGAATCGCGCTCTGGAGTGGTTTTGCTCCCTTACAAATCTGGTGTGCACCACTCCTCGGAGCGATATTTCTTTTTCTTGCAATGGTGGGGAAAGTTTTGCCCGAACGTCTGACTCTTTCATTTATCTCAGGTCTGGCCTTCTTTCTCCCGCTTCTTCACTGGAGTTCGGTCTACGTCGGTTCGATTCCATGGCTTCTCCTTGCCCTGGGGGAGAGCCTGCTCTTTGGGTTAGTGGGCATCTTAAGGATCTATCGCCGATGGGAAAGCGCCCTCATGTTTTCCGCCCTCTTCACCCTTGTGGAATTGATTCGAATGAAATTCCCCTTCGGTGGTTTCGGATGGGGCAGACTGGGTTTTACTCAGGTTGAACCATTCCACTCTCTTTATCCGATTGTTGGAGTTACCGGAATCTCCTTCCTCGTCTTATCCTCGACACTATTTGTTTTATCTTTTCGTTCTTTCTTTGTTTCCGCTTTTTTCTTCGCATTATTATTTTTTCTTGTCAATATCGTTGCTGATAACGAGATTCCTAAAGAAACCTTGCAAGTCACAGCGATTCAAGGGGGAGTCACCAACCTTGGCTTAGATTTCAATGCTCGAGCTCTCGACGTCCTAAAGCGGCATGTCAAAGCAACAAGGCCGGTCTCAGGTACTTCTCTTTACCTTTGGCCCGAGAATGCCGCCGATGTCGATCCCCTAAGAAATCTCGAAGCAAATGGATTGGTCACAACACTCGCCCAAGAATTGAACACTCCATTACTGGTAGGTGCGGTTGAAGATGCCTCTGGCGGACCGGCTAATTCAAGTCTGCTCTTCAACGGTGAGGGCGAGTTAGTAAGTAGATATCAAAAACAAGACCTTGCACCCTTTGGTGAATATATGCCAGTCCGAAAATTAGCCGAATCGGTCTCACCTTTTGCTAAGAATGTGACCGATTTCCGCCCGGGAAAGAGATGGACGAAGCATCTGGTCAATGGCATCCCGTTCCAATCTCTGATCTGTTTTGAAGTCCTTGATGATGATCACGCAAAAGTCGGCGCCAAGGGAAGTTCCTTCGTCGTAGCGCAGACAAACAATGCGACATTTGGGCGCAGTTCAGAGGCGGCCCAACAACTTCAAATCACTCGGGGGCGAGCGGCTGAATCAGGACGCGAATTTGCTGTCGTCAGCACAACTGGTTACACAGCTCATATCGATTCCAGCGGCAAAATCCTCGCCAGGGCCCCTCAATTTCAAACCAGCGAACTCACCATGAGGTTTCAGCTCGTAGCTCCTGAGACGCAGACCCCAGCCCAACGACTTAATTCAGGGATCTGGGCCGCCTTTTTACTTCTCATCCTTGGTTTGCTCAGGCGGAGACTAAGCCGATAATCTACATTATGTAAGGTAAAACTAGTTAATAGCCAGAGCCTCAATCGGCTCGCAGGAGCAGACCAAATTCCGATCTCCAAAAGCGCCATCAATGCGCCCCACAGTCGGCCAGTACTTCCCCGCACGAGCCAGACCCGTCTCGATTCCGCCTGGGAATGCTGCAATCTCTCTCGAATATGGTCGATTCCAATTGTCAGCGACGACTGCGCCTGCCGTGTGTGGCGCATTGCGTAAAGGTGAATCCTCCAGAGCGATTGTTTTCGAAGCGATCTGGTCGATCTCTGATCGGATAGTCAACATCGCCGAGATGAAACGATCGAGTTCAGCGATATTTTCACTCTCTGTTGGTTCGATCATGAATGTTCCTGCAACGGGAAAACTCATCGTTGGGGCATGAAATCCGAAATCCATCAAACGTTTAGCAATATCGTCAACAGTTACGCCGGTCTCTTTTGTTATCTCGCGCAGATCGATAATACATTCGTGTGCGACAAGTCCGTTCGCTCCGCTATAAAGAGTTGGGTATGCACCTCGCAATTTTGCCGAGATGTAGTTCGCCGAAAGAATCGCAACTTTGCTTGCGTGCGCTAATCCTTGCGCTCCCATCATCCGTATGTAGGCCCACGAGATGGGAAGAATCAGCGCTGAGCCAAAAGGAGCTGCGCTAACTGGACCTGGACCTGTTGCTGGACCTGCGCTGGGATCAAGAGGGTGATTCGGCAGATACGGTGCGAGATGGGAACGAGCGATGACAGGACCAACTCCTGGTCCCCCACCTCCGTGTGGAATGCAAAATGTCTTATGCAAATTGAGATGCGAAACATCTGCTCCGAACTTTCCAGGCTTGGCAAGGCCCACAAGTGCGTTGAGATTGGCACCATCGACATAAACCTGGCCACCAGCATCATGGATAAGTGCACAAATACCAACAATCTCACTTTCAAAGACGCCGTGAGTTGATGGATAAGTCACCATCAATGCTGCAATCCGACCTTGATATTCAGCAATTTTGGCTTTGATGTCATCGATGGAAACATTGCCATGGTCATCACAGGAGACCACAACTACCTTCATACCCGCCATCACAGCGCTAGCCGCATTCGTTCCGTGTGCGCTGGAGGGAATGAGGCAGATATCGCGACCATGCTCTCCCCGAGCATCGAGGTAGCTGCGAATGGCAAGAAGCCCGGCAAACTCCCCTTGCGAACCAGCATTAGGTTGGAGAGAAACGGCGTCATATCCAGTTATCTCGACAAGCCATTGGGATAACTCTTTGATCAATCGCCGGCTTCCCGCGCTCTGCTGCGCCGGAGCAAATGGATGGAGGTCGGCAAATTCTGGCCAGGTAATCGCCTCCATCTCCGTGGTGGAGTTCAATTTCATCGTGCACGATCCGAGCGGAATCATCGTGCGATCAAGGGCCAAATCGCGATCAGAGAGAGTGCGCAAATACCGAAGCATCGCAGTTTCCGAGTGATAAGAATTGAATATCGGATGTGAAAGATATGTCGTTGAGCGCAACGATGGAACTCCCCCGAGCGTCGCGCTAGGTTCGATGGTCAGCGCCCATGCTTTTGCCAGCTGCTCCAACAATGCATCATCACTACGCTCATCAAAGGCCACTGATATTCCATGACTTGTCTGGCGAACATTGATTCCGACCTTGAGCGCACTTTCGACAAGTGCCTGGGCATTGCCTGCTGTGAAAGTAACTGTGTCAAAGAATTTTTCACTTTCAAGAATGAACCCGGCGCGCTTTGCGGCCGCAGCAAATCGTCGCGCTTGAGTGTGCACACGAGTTGCAATATCGCGCAGCCCTTCTGGCCCGTGCCATACTGCATAGAAAGCGGCGATCACCGCGAGAAGAACTTGAGCGGTACAGATATTGCTTGTTGCTTTGTCTCGACGAATATGTTGTTCTCGTGTCTGCAGCGCCAACCTCAGTGCAGGATTACCGTGGCTGTCGACGCTTTGTCCCACCAAGCGACCTGGCAACGATCTCTCCAGTCCTTCTCGAACTGACATAAATCCTGCATGCGGTCCACCAAATCCCATCGGTACGCCGAAACGTTGTGCTGAACCAACTGCAACATCAGCGCCCCACTCCCCCGGCGACTTGATGATCGTCAATGCCAGAAGATCGGTCGCCATAATTACCAGGGCGCCGCGAGATTTTGCTTCCTTGATCAATTCTTGATGATCGCGAAGTACTCCATATGTATCGGGATATTGAAGAAGGAGTCCGAAAATTTCCTTCTCCGGTAGTCCAGCAACAAGATCAACTCGCTCTACCTTGATTCCTAATGGCTTGGCTCGCGTTTCAATGACTGCGATGGTTTGGGGATGCGCATGGGAATCGACGCAGAAAATTGCGTCATCGCTGGCATTAGAACTCCGGCGAGCTAACGTCATAGCTTCGGCAGCAGCGGTGGCCTCATCGAGCATCGAAGCATTGCAAATCGGTAAGCCCGTGAGATCACTGATCATCGTTTGGAAGAGAAAGAGCGCCTCGAGTCGACCTTGGCTAATTTCTGGTTGATATGGCGTGTAAGCGGTATACCAAGATGGATTTTCAAGAACATTCCGAAGTACAACCGGCGGGGTAATCGTTCCGTAATATCCCATTCCAATCAGAGAGCGTTTGGGATTATTTGATGAGGCAATTTCGCGCAAGAGTTCAATAACCTCTGTCTCCGATACTTGCCGGGGCAGAGCAGAACCAAACTTTTCTTTGAGCGTTATAGATTCTGGGAGTATCGCAGCGATGAAATCATCAAGAGTGGCATAACCAAGCTCGTGCAGCATTGTCGCAACTTGATCCGATGTTGGACCAATATGTCGATCAACGAATTCCCGCTTCACGCGAGAAGGATAAAGGGCGGCTCTTCTTTACGCGCCGCGAAGTTTGCGGCGGCTAGCCAGTTCATCATGGCTTTGGCTACCTGCCACAACTTCGCCATCGTCCGGATTCTCTCCTTGAAGATGGGCCAATGAACCCTCAACCTCACTCCACACTTTTCCGATCGCTATCCCAAATACGCCCTGTCCACCTTGAAGCAGATCGATGATCTCTTCGGGGTTAGAACATTCATAGATTGAGGCGCCATCGCTCATCAAGGTGATACGGGCAAGGTCTTCGACTCCCCGTGAGCGGAGATGGGTCACCGCTGTCCGGATATTTTGAAGTGAGACACCGGTATCAAGCAGCCTTTTGACAATCTTTAGAACAAGAATGTCTTTGAACCCATATAAACGGGAGGTACCTGAGCCCGCAGCGCTGCGAATGGTCGGCTCAACAAGCCCGGTGCGCGCCCAATAATCGAGTTGGCGATATGAGATTCCTGCGGCCTGACATGCAGTAGCTCCGCGGAAACCTAATTCAAAGTATCGAGGGTTGTGCTCCTGTGACTCCACGCCATCTCCCCTCGCTTGAACATTCTCCCCACCATCGGGCGATCCAAGCTGGAAGCCGTACCGACTGGCCCCCGTAGGTAATGAGCCCCGCCGTGATGAGGAAGTGGAAGAACGGTAGAACGAGTGAAGGCTCGAATCAATCACCGACACACTCGAAATCTCAACTAGAGGTTTAGAGTTTTACCCCGCAAAATCCTCGGGGTTGATCTGATCAAGGAACTCCCGGAACTTCTCCACCTCATCTTCGGCTTGATCGCTAATTTCGATACCTGCCGCGGAGAGCAACTCTTCGCTGCCCAAAATAGGCGAGCCGGTTCGAAGCGCAAGGGCGATTGCATCGCTTGGGCGAGCCGAGACGCTCACTCCCCCTCGGAAATTGATCGTTGCATAAAAAACTCCGTCTTTGAGTTCGGTCAGGTTGACCGTTTCCACCTCTGCATTGAGGCTAGCCAAGATCTCCTTCAAAAGGTCATGAGTCAGAGGGCGAGGTGGCTGGACCCCTTGCTGTGCAAAGGCAATCGAGGTCGCCTCGACCGCGCCAACCCAGATCGGCAAATAGCGCTCGCCGCCTATCTCCTTGAGAAGGACGATGGGTTGATTGGAAGGCATCTCCACTCGAACCCCGATGACATCAAGGGCGTGGAAATTCATCGGGCGCGATGGATGCCGGAGCGAACCAGAGCTGCATGCAGGCGAACCGAGAGCGATGCAAGTTCGCGCGAGACTTCCTCGGCGCGTGCCTTAGCCTCTGGATTCTTCTGTCGAAGTAATGGAGTGATCACCTGTTCCACAAGTCCCACCTCGCGATCGGCCGCAGTCTTGAAAGCGCGAAGGTGACGTCCTTCGATTCCAAAACTTGAAATCTCTGCGACAACTTTCGCAACAGTGAGCGCATCTCCATCATAGAAACGCCCTCGAATCGAAATCAGACCATAACTTTCTAACTCAACGAGTTGGTCTTCTGATAATCCTGAATTGCTCAAAAGTTCATCACGTGAAAGTCGTAATTCGCTTGGTTCGACAAAGGAAGACGGTGCGATTGAGCCATCAACTGTTGCCAGCCGTGGCGTCGGAGCGCTACCAGGATTTGCGGCGGGAGTAAGTCCTCGGTCGAGGGCATCAAGATTGTCTTTGATTACCTTCAGTGGAAGATACTGATCACGTTGCGCCAAGAGAACGTAGCGCAGGCGATCTAAATCAGTATTCGTAAATTTTCGATAACCAGAGGGAGTTCGTTGTGGTTCGATCAATCCTTCTGATTCGAGAAAACGAATCTTGGATATGGTGACATCTGGAAATTCACTTCGGAGTTTGGCCAGAACCTCACCAATTGAGAGATATGCGCGGGCGGGAACGCTCATCGTCTTCCCTTTCCGCCAAGGAAGAAATGAAGACGATATTTGCCGATCTGTAACTCGGAACCATCTACTAACGTTCCGGCTTTCGAGATCACGCCATCAAGGTACGTCCCGTTGAGACTGCCAAGATCGCTAAATGTGAATTCACCGTTCTTACGCTGTAGCCGTGCATGTTTACGAGAAACTGTGACATCATCAAGGAAGATCTCATTCTCACTTGAACGTCCGATTCGAACCTCATCGCTATCAATCAGAAATCTTGCTCCCCGTGCTGGGCCGCTTAAGGCAATCAACATCCCAGAACCCGCAGGAAGGGCGGCGATGACCTCACGCTCTTCTGATGTCGCGCGATCAAGAAGTGATTGGAGTGGATCACTAACAGAACGGAGAGCCGAGAGATGAATGGTGGCGGTGAGATCGTTCTTGCTCTCACGGGCCTGATCCACAAATTCCCCTAACGTTGCAAAGTGCGACGTCGAGCGGGCTCTGAACCTAACGCTCTTCTTGAGGCTCACCCTAGGCTCACCTCTGTAACGAGTCAAGCAGTGAGAGAGGTGTAATCACCGGCCGAGAGCAAGGTTGATAGCTGACTTTCATCGCTGATTTCAATCTCCACTATCCAACCGGCGCCATAGGGATCAGAATTGATGATCTCTGGCTTGCTATCAAGGTCAGAATTGACAGCAACGATCAAACCACTGAGTGGGGCATAGATCTCCGAGACGCTCTTTGTTGATTCCACTTCGCCACAGACTTTGCCCGCAGTCGTGCTCTCGCCATTTTTCGGGAGTTGGACATAGACAATGTCACCAAGTGCGCCTTGGGCATAATCGGTGATGCCGAAGCGATACCGGCCCTGGCTCACCTGCTCCACCCACTCATGTTCTTTGGTGTAGCGCAGTTGCGGTGGGACTAACGACATAGCGATCCTCTCGTCCTTACTTCTAACTTCACATTCGTCGTGCTCTGCGAATTTGTGTCAAACCAACTCGGGCGTAACTTACTCCGGTCAGAAGATAGAGAGCGATCCCCCAACCTGCAAATGCCCATCCGAAGATCGAAGCGAGATCGGAAACTGCAGGATTCTCGCTTTTCTGGAGAAGCAATAGAGGCAACGCGTACAAAATATTGAAGGTTGCTGCCTTCCCCATGTAAGTCACCACAAAGGGCGGCAGCCCCTTGCGCTTCATTTCGATCAGAAGTCCGCCTAGAATGAGATCGCGTAGCGCAACCAAGGCCACGACAAACACAGGTAGAGCTTTGGAGAAATAGAGTGCAATCAGCACTGAGATGATGTAGAGCCGATCGACCGCCGGGTCCATCAACTCCCCCAATCGACTCTCCTGCTTGAGGGCTCGAGCAAGTTTGCCGTCGAGATAATCGGTAGCGCCGGCAACGACCAAGAGAACAACTGCCCAGCCGTTCATGTCCCTTGCGATCAGAAGAAGAAAGAGAGGAATTCCAAGAGCGCGCAAGAGAGTCAGGACGTTAGGGATGGTGAACACTGACACCGCCTCCCCATACATTGGCACCTCAGATGTCTAAGAGTGATCACGAGATCAACCTTTGTCGGGACGACAGGATTTGAACCTGCGACCACATGACCCCCAGCCATGTGCGCTACCAAGCTGCGCTACGTCCCGTGTTATGCGAGATAGTACCTAAAGCCCTATCGCTCCCTCATTCTGACCGAGATTCGAAT